>DATGXW010000166.1:0-10177 GCA_035298585.1 Phycisphaerales bacterium | reverse complement strand
GGGGAGCCGAGACCGCGCGCCGGTCGGCCGCGTCGGCGGTGACGGCCTGGACCGTCCGCAGCCCGTTGTAGGGGTTCTCGGGCACCTCATCGAGGAGCACCGCGCCGGGTTCTTCAAGCTCTTCGAGCGTGGGGAAGGGATCGTGTCCCGCGAGGATGGCGCGAGTCCGGAAGGAGGCGATGCCCGACCGCACCGCGCCGAGCGAGGCCTGGATCGAGACCGAGCGTGCGTGCCCGGTCGCCGAGGCCATCTGGGGGACCACCACGGCGGCGAGTATCCCGACGATCACGACGACGATCATGACTTCCAGGAGCGTGAATGCCCGAAGAAGTCCGCGGGAGCGGTGCTGGATTGGGCGTGAGGGCATGGGTTTACTTCCCGATTCGAGCGAGCTGCCACATGGGGAGGAAGACCGAGAGCGCAACCAGGAGCACGAGCCCGGCCATGAGCACGGTCATGATCGGCTCGATGAGCGAACTGACGGACTTGGTGAGCATGCTCGCCTTGCGGTCAAAGTGCTTGGCGACCAGGAGCGCTGCACGCGAGAGGTCGGCCGAATCGTGACCCGCGCCGAGCATCCGGCGGGCAAAGACGGGGAGCGAGCGGACCGAGGCGAGCGCTTCTGCGAGCGTTTCGCCCTTGGAGAGCCGGTCGGCGACCTTGGAGCAGTCGTGCGAGAAGGCGTGCTGCCCGGTTGCGCGTCCGCTGATGATGACCGCTTCCACCAGGTCGAGCCCCGAGCCGACGGTGATGGACATCACGCGAAGGAAGCGCGCTGTGACAGCGCTCACCGTGAGGGGGCCGATCGCGGGGATGCACATGAGCATGCGCTCAAAGGCCACGCGTCCCCCCGGCGTTCTGACCGACGTGACGACCGCAAAGATCGCGGAGACGATCGCCAGGAGGTACGCCCACCATTCGTGGCGCACCGATTCTCCGAATCCCTGGACGATGCGGGTGGCCAGGGGGAGCTCAACGCCGCTGTTCTTGAACTGACCGGCGAAGCGCGGGATGACAAAGCCGATGAAAACCCCGAAGGCGGCGCACACCGTGGCGAGCACCACGACCGGGTACGTCATCGCCTGGCGGAGCTGCTTGCGCAGGTCCATCTGGCGGTCGAGGAGGTCGGCGAGTTCGCCGGTGACGGCGACGAGGTTCCCCGACTTCTCTGCGGCGCGCATCGTTTCGATGTAGACCTCGCCGAACACCGACTGGTACCGGGTGAGCGCATCGGACATGGTCGCGCCCGATTCGACCTGCGCGGCGATGTCATGGATCATCTCCGAGAGCTGCGGCTTGGTCTCCTGCTCGGCGATGCTCAGCAGCCCGCGGGCCAGCGGCACACGTGCATCCACCATCACGCTCAATTCGCGCGTCAGGCCCGCGATGTCTTCGTCGGTGATCCGCTGGAAGCTCCAGACCGGACCCTGCCGCGCGGCGTGCCTGCGGTCCTTGGCGACCGGCCCGGCTTGAATGACGGCGTGGCCGTGCGGCATCGACTGGCCGACGGACGGGATCACAAAGTCGACCGATCTGGACTGGTTTGGCGTGGTCATGCGGCCAGGCTCGCTTCCTGCACCGCTGTTTCCTGGGCGTGCGCCACGTTGACCTTGAGCACCTCGTCGAGGCTTGTCACGCCGCGCCGGGCCTTTGCCAGCGCGTCCGCGAGCATCGGCCGATATCCGCCGCGGAGCGCGGCATCGCGGATCTCTGAGAGCGGGCCCGAGCGTTCGACGCAGCGCTGAACCTCGGGCGACATCTCCATCATCTCAAAGACGCCCACGCGGCCGCGGTAGCCTGTGTTCATGCACGCATTGCACCCTGCGCCGCGGCGGAACCCGCCCGCCTCGTCGGGCCGGATGCCCAGCGTCCGAAGCACGGAGGCCGCCGGCGCGTCGGGCGCGGAGCACTTCTCACAGATCTTGCGCACCAGCCGCTGGCCGAGCGCCCCCAGGAGACCCTGATTGATGCTGAAGGGAGGGACGTTGAAGTCCCGCAGCCGTGAGATCGCGCCGACCGAGTCGTTGGTGTGCAGCGTCGAGAGCACCAGGTGCCCTGTCATCGCCGCCTGGAGCGCGATCCGTGCCGTCTCCTCATCGCGGATCTCGCCGACGAGGATCACGTCGGGATCCTGCCGGAGAATCGAGCGGAGCGCGGTCCCGAAGCCAAGGCCGATGTCCGCGTTGACTTGCACCTGCCGCACCATCGGCAGGCGGAGTTCGACGGGGTCCTCGATCGTGATGATGTTGCGGTCGGGGCTGTTGATCGCCGCCAGCGCCGCGTACAGCGTCGTGGTCTTGCCCGAGCCGGTGGGGCCGGTGACAAGGATGATCCCGTGCGGCTGGTGGACCATTTCGCTGTAGGTCTGCTGGATCTCTCGCGGCATCTGGAGGTCCGCGATCCCGGTCACGCGTGCGCCCGGACGCTGGACGCGCAGGACCGCATTCTCTCCGTGGATCGTGGGTATGAGGCTCAGGCGAAAGTCGACCGCGTGCCCGTCGTGGTTGATCCGGAACTTGCCGTCCTGGGGCTTGCGTGTCTGCGTCAGGTCGAGCTTGGCCATTACCTTCAGGCGCTGGACGATCCCCGCGTGCAGCGCGCGGGAGGGGCCCTGCTGGCGCACCAGCACGCCGTCGACGCGGTACCGCAGGTGAAGCTCGTGCTCATCGGGATTGATGTGGATGTCGCTTGCGCCCGACTGGATCCCCAGCACCAGGATCTGGTGCGTCGCCGCGACCACCGGCTCTTCGCCGGTCGTGAGCTCGCGTTCCAGCGTTGAGGCGGCATTGTCGGCCGACTCGGCGCCCACGCCCAGCGTGTACGCACGCGCCACCAGGGCCCGGATCTGCTCGACGTCGCCGACCACGGGGTCGACTTCCATCTTGAGGTGCTGGCGGACCAGGTCGATCGCCTGAAGGTTCAGGGGATCGCTCATCACCACCGTGGCGACGCCCTCGACCAGGAAGATCGGGAAGAGCCCCAGGCGCTCGGCGTGTGCACGCGGGAAGCGCGACGCGTGCCCCAGGTCGATGTCGTATGCGTTGAGGTCGACGAAGGGATATTCGCAGGTCTTGGCGAGAGAGATCGCGATCGCCCGTGTGGTCACGGCGCGGGTGGAGATCAGCGAATCGAGCAGTGTGCACGATGCCGAATCGGCGTGCTCCTTGGCCCGCCTGACATCCTTCTCGGCGATGATGCCGTCGGCGAGCAGTCCGCGGACGATGAGCTGGCTGGAGTCTCTCAATGTTGTTCTCCCGCAGATGGCGCGGCGGCCGTACCGGGAGCGTCGAGACCGTCGAGGCGGTCGAGGATCGCCTCGACCTGTGCACTGCTGGTCTCGTTGAGCGATTCGAAGGAGGTTCCGATCATGTAGGCCGGCCGGCGGTCGCTCATCACGACCCGCTGGACCCGCACGACGGCGTCGAGAAGTTCGGGTTCACCCTCGCGCAGTCCCTGGATCACCAGCCGCAGGCACGTCCGCCTGGGAAAGAAGACCATGGACATGAGCCCCACGCCGCCGCCGCTGAAGTCCAGGAGGTCGACCTCGACCATCCCGCCGCGCGGTACGACCGACTGTGCAAGCCGGATCGCCGCGGCATGCCCTTGCGTGGGCACCACCCGTGCACGAAGGCTTACGTCGTGCCGGGTCGTCCGGCGTACCACAAGCTCGAAATCGTTGGACATGAAGCCTCCACACGAACGCGAGTCTGCACACTCGGGAGGGGATATCGACTGCGTTCTCGTCCGTATTAAGGCGAATACCCCGGGAAACTGACGAGATGAGTGATAACCCCCTCCGCGAGGAATCAGCACGAGAATCTGGGCAAGCCTTGCGGGGCGAGTCGCGGGGCCAGCGTCCGGAATAACGCCGCGCGTGCGGTCTATACTTGACCCGTTTCGCGGGCGTAACTCAGTGGTAGAGTGACAGCCTTCCAAGCTGTACGTCGGGGGTTCGAATCCCCTCGCCCGCTTTTAAAGACCCGGCGCCACCCCATGAAGGATCGGCGCTGGGTCTTGTCATAGAGTGCCAACTTGCGACAACGTCGGGAGTTACAAGCCGTTTGAACGGTCGAGCTACAGCGCGCTGCGAAAGGGAAGCGTGTGCAGCCGGTGCTCACGCACGCCATCAAGGCGGCTCAGATCGCCCGAAGTGCCGAGGGCTCACGGCGGTGATGGGCAGCACCCGCACGGCCGCGGATGCTTGGATCAAGACGCGTGCACGCTGTTCATTGTCCGCGAATCGTGGTCGATCGTCGATGCGGGTCACTGGCATTCGCCGCGATCACGCGGGCAGCGAGAGTGCCGCCTTCGCGCGTGCATAGTCGATCGGCACACGGACGGCCGAGTAGAGGCAAAAGAGCACAAACGCGACAATGCCCAGGATCCCGATGTACATCAGAAGGCCGCCGAGGAATGGGAGGAGGCTCTGAAGGCCTGCGAGCAGGAGAAGCAGGGGCAGGCCGATCAAAAGCACGCCCGCGATCGGCAGAACCAGCACGAGCCCCAGGACAAGCTTGATGAGACGGGCGGTGCCCGCCATCCGGCAACTGCCGTCTGCAAGCCGGATCCCCAGGATTTCATGGCCCAGCTTGCCGCCGAAGGGGGCGCTGAAAGCGACTGAGCAGTGCTGGCCCATGCTGGTGGACAAGACATCCTGGAGATACGAGGTGCATCCGATACGCCGGATATGCCGATCGCCAATGTCCATGAACTCCAGTCTTCCTCCATCCGAACCCGATTGCCCCGACCACGAGCCGATGCGACGCAACTCACCATCAACTCTCATCATCCCGACATGCTCCTTCCATCATGTGCGTGGTTCGCAAAGCGAGAGTGTACAAAGACACCGCGTCGATCGCGAACGGTGTGCATCTCGCCTGGGGATACGCGGGTCCCGATTGCAATTCAACAAGATCGAAAGTCGCCGTCCCATTCGATTGGACATCGCGTCGGGATGCAGGCCCGGTCTGGAGTTTTAGGTGTGCGTCAGCGAGGCTGAAGAGTCGAGGCCGGAGATCACTCACCCCGTGATGCCACCACCGGCGTCGCCATCAGAGCACAGAACGCCGTTTACCATCTTTGGTAGCATGTATGTGCACACCCTGATCGCGTTCGTGATCAAAGCCGCTCAAGACCGTGTATGCGCGGCGTGTGCACTCTGGAGGTTGTCCCATGGAATTCCTGACGCAACTGTGGCTTCCGATTGTCGCATCCGCCGCCGCGGTGTGGATTGCCAGTTCGCTTGCCTGGATGGTGATCGGCCATCACAAGAAGGACTGGAAGGCGGTTCCCGGCGAGCAGGAGTTCATCGAGAACCTCAAGCGCATGGGGATCCCGCCGGGAAACTACGGCTTCCCCGAATTTCGTCGCTGCGATGGGATGTCGAAGGAAGAGAAGCACAAGCTCTGGGATGAGATGCAGAAGAATCCGATGGGCCTCCTGCGCGTGTGGGGTCCCATCAGCATGGGGCGGAACATGCTGCTCACGTTCATCGTGATTCTCATCACCAGCACACTGCTGGGGTATGTCGGGTGGAACTCGCTCGGACAGGGCGGCACGGTGGCGGAAGGATTGGGTGCGGCGGTGAGGCCGGGCTTTGCGAAGATCATGCAGGTGCTCGGAACGGCGGGCGTTCTGGCGTACTGCATGTCGAGCATTCCCAACGACATCTGGTTCCAGAGGTCGGGACGCGAGATCCTGATGAACCTGATCGACGGTGTGGCGTACGGGCTGATCACCGGGGCGATCTTTGGTTGGCTGTGGCCGAAGTAATCGGCGATGCCGTTCGATGTGGGCACGTTTTGGTGGAGGTGGCCGAGTCAAGAACTTCCAGCGGCACACATGGATCCCGGCCGGCTCTTACGGCGATGAAGGAATGATGGCTGCGTGTCACCATTGCCCGTGTCGGTCGTGTGCACATCGGCGTCGACGGAATCCCGAAAAACAAACGGCACCGGCCGTTGGGCCGGTGCCGTGAGTACACGTACGAAGGTGTGCACGACTGTTATGCCGTGCGGTGCACACTCAAGCGCGGCGGCGACGCAGCGCCAGGAGGCCCGCAGCGCTGATCGCCGTGACAGCGCCGGGGGCGGGGATGGCGACGCCGCGGAGCTGCAGTTCAGAGATCCCGTAGTAGCCATCGCCGCCGGCTTCGGTGATGCGGATCTTGGTCGTGCTGACGGGCGCGAGATCCGCGAACGTCACCTGGTCGGCGTTGGGGCGTGTGACAAACCCAAGGCCGGTGGACGCGTAGGCGATGTTGTAGAGGGGCTGGAAGATGTTGTTCGCATCAAGGTACGAGACCAGGAGCGAGTCGTTGTCGTCGGCCTGTGCGATGATGCCATCGATGGTGCACATGACGCCCAGATCGATCTCGAGCGTGACCGCCCCGGCGAAGGTCGTGTTCCAGTGGACCGCGTTGTTGATCGCGCTGGGCGAGGAGTACGCTGTGGCCTCCGACAGGAACGCGCCATCGGTGACCACGCCCAGGGGAGCCGTGGAAAAGATGCTTCCTGAACCGGAGATGATCGAGACGGGCTTATTCAGCGCGACGTTGTCCGCCAGCGCCGGCGCCGCGGAAACGAGCGCCATGAGAACTCCAACCTGCCATTGACGTGCCATGTGTGTCCCTCTCTTCGAAAGGTGAATCGTGTTCAGAGAGGCTTTCCACGGCGCTCTCTGTCTCCTATGCGGGCAGGGTACTCTCCTCCCCCTCCGTGTGCGAGGACAAAGTCGAGCAATGAGCGCGCGTATTCCAAAGTGGCGAGTGTGAAGCCGTTATGGGACGCATGAACCGTGGTATTGGTGGGGAGTTTGCGCGAAGATCAGACGCCGACATTGTCCGCAATGAGGTCGCGTGCACGTCCACGGGCTGAACTCATGGTGCGTCTTCTTGGGTGTTGACCGAGTGTGTTTGGGAAGCTTCTGCCGCGTTTTTTTGGCGGCGGGGGCTCGCGTGTTGGTGCGCGACACCGCCGCGGTTCTTCTTGCTCATCGACGCGTCATCCTTGCGTATCGCATCCTGCGTTGTGCGGCGGTTAGCCGACCAGGTCGAGGATGAACTCGACCACTTCACGACGGGTAAAGATTGCACCACGCGCCTCGACGCTGGCTTCCGACAGGACATCCACCGCGGCCATAATTGGGCAGAGTTCGGGGAACAACCCCGAAAGATGATCGATGGTGATGGCTGGCTTTGTCATCGGGGATGTCGGGCGGGGATGTCTATTGGTACTGCATCTGCACGCAGGGTCTCTTTAATTGCCCCTTTGCCTGTAGACCATTTGCTCTCTCCCTCACACCGTCACCTCTTCAAACACGATCTTCCCCTCCACGTTCCTCGCGAAGAAGGCCTCGATCCCGGCGAGTCCGGTGACGCGGTGCACGAAGGCCGCAGCGCGGACCAGGTCGGCGCGCTGGACGAGTTCGAGGCGTGGTTCCTTGAGTTCGAGGCGGTTGCCGTAGAACGCACACCCCTGGTGTGCAATCAGGATGATCCGCTTGAGCTTGTGCACTTCGACCAGGAAGTGCAGTTCATCGACGACGCCCTGCTCTTCGAGGTGGGCCTGGGGGTGGCCGGCGAGGCAGCCGGGGCCGCCGGGCAGAGTGACGCGGTCGTAGCGGGGGAGCTGCAGGCCGTTCTGAAGAAAGTCGTCGAAGTGCTCACCAAGTCGACCATCCGAGCAGTAGATCGCCGCCGCGTGGATCCGCTTCTCATCGTACTTCAGGCGGCTTTCGTAGTTCATGGACGCTCCTTGGGTTCTTGCTCTGTGCACGGACCAGGTGGTGCGGGCCCCGACGGTCGCTGGTGGTCCGTTGACCCGGTTGGACGGGTAGAACCTGCGCGGGACGGGGAAATGCACTCGTGCTTCATTCTTGCAGGGTGTGCACACGGTGTCCGGGAATCGACAGGGATGCCGCCGCGGGTTTGGGCGTGGAACGGTTCGAACGCGTCGAGGCGGCGTGCGGCCTTCTATCATCCCTGCCCATGACTTCCCGGTCTGTCTATCTCGAAACCTTTGGCTGCCAGATGAACGAACTGGACAGCGAGCTTGTCCTTGGGCAGCTCCGCCAGCTCGGTTACCGCCTGACCGGCGAAGCTTCAGAGGCTGACATTGTCCTGTATAACACTTGCTCGGTGCGAGAGCACGCGGAACAGAAGGTCTGGTCCCGGCTCGGGGAGCTTGCGGTGCGCAAGAAGGACCAGCCCGCGCTTGTGGTGGGGGTGCTTGGGTGCCTTGCCGAGCGGGATGGAACGGCCCTGGTCAAGCGCATGCCGGTGGTCGATGTCTTGTGCGGGCCGGGCGAGCTCGACAAGCTCCCGGGGCTGATCGACAACGCCGTGCGCACGCGGGCGGCACTTCTGGCGGAAGAGACACCGTATCTGCGGGCCTCGGACCGTTCGGCGGGTCAGGTGGCCCTCCAGGGGTCTGCCTCGCGGCGGAGTGCGGTGCTGGCGGCGGCGGAAGACTCGCTGGAGATGCTGGACCTCTCGCGTTCGATCTCGCCGATCGATCCTGATCCCGATCGTCCGAGAAGCTCGGCGTATGTGCGGATCACGCGCGGGTGCAACAAGTTCTGCACATACTGCGTGGTGCCGTTTACACGCGGGGCTGAGATCCATCGCCCCCCCGATCACATCGTCGAGGAGTGCAAGCGTCTGGCGGATGCGGGGGTCATCGAGATCACGCTCCTGGGCCAGACGGTGAACCACTACCGCTTCGAGCACGGGGCGGCGGTGTCGGTCAACGGCGTTGTGCAGCCGCAGAAGGGGCGTTCCTACGCCGGCGGGCATCGGCGCGATCCCTTTGCGGGCGAACAGACGACGACATTTGCGGACCTTCTGTCTCGGATTCACGAGGAAGTCCCATCGATCCAGCGGCTGCGGTTTGTGACGAGCTATCCGCGCGATTTCGGGGACGATGTGCTCGAGGTCATCCGCCAGAGCCCGCGGATCTGCCGGTATCTGCACGTGCCTGCGCAGTCGGGATCCGACCGGATCCTGCAGATGATGAACCGCGGGTACACGGTGGGTGAGTACTTCGAGTTCCTCGACCGGGCCCGGCAATTCCTGGATCAACCGGAGATCGGCCGGCCCCTGATGCTCTCGGGTGACTTCATCGTCGGGTTCCCCACCGAGACGGAGGAGGACTTTGAGGGGACGGTCGCGCTGATGCACAGGGCCAGGTACAAGAACAGCTTCATCTTCAAGTACTCTCCACGTCCGGGAACGACGGCGATCGGGAAGTATGAAGATGATGTGCCCGAGACTGTGAAGCGAGACCGGAACGCGCGATTGCTGGCGCTCCAGGGCGAGATCGGGGAAGAGATCGGCCGCGAGCAGGTCGGCCGGGAGTTTTCCATCCTGGTCGAGGGGCTTTCCCGGCGCGAGGTCAAGAAGCGGGCGCGGGAGATGGCCGCTCCAGGAACGGTTTCGTTGACGGTTTCGGCCAAGGCGGCGCCGGGGGATGAGACGGGGTGCGGCGGGCGGGATGTGTGCGTGAGCAGCGCGGTGGCCACCGGCACACAGAGCGCGGCCGAGCGGGGTTTGGAGCAAGTTGAGGGTCCGGTCCAGTTGACCGGTCGAACGGATGGCGACCAGATCGTGTTCCTGAATCTGCCGGGACGTCTTGCGTCCGGTAAGCCCGCGAGCGGGCTTGTGGGGCAGATTGTTCGGGTTCGGGTCGAGTCGGCGCAGGCGCTCGGGCTGACCGGTGTTCTGGTCTAGTTCGGTGCCTTTCCAGGTTTCAATTCGGTGTGTACGGGGTGTGCGTTTTATCCGGTCGTGGACCGGCGGTTGACGCGCACTTTCGGCCTTCTTCGCGCGCAACTCGCGGAACCGAATGCACATTGGATGCGGATAGGTCGTCGCGTCTGGGTGCGTTTCCGCCCAGTCCACCGGCGTCAAGGACGACGTGGAGTGCTGTGACTGCACACGCAGCTCGACTTGCTCACACAGGCAGAGCGTTTCCAACAAGCGGAGAAGAGAGAGATGAAGAATTACGTTGCAGCAGCGTTTGCACTCGCCTTTGCGGCCGGCGCGGCCCAGGCGAGCATCGCGTTCAGCTTCGCCGACCCACCGGCGGGTCGCCAGCTGACGAACCTTCAGGACGGCGTCGCCCCCGGCGTCAGCCTGATGACCTACAGCCAGACGGCTCCCCTGGTGTTCTACGTCGAC
>DATGXW010000165.1:0-3740 GCA_035298585.1 Phycisphaerales bacterium | reverse complement strand
GACGGCAAGCGGCGGAGAGACGGTGACAGGGAGCGGGTGGTGGTGGGGCAGAGCGTGGAGCGATTGGGGGCGGGTTACTTGGGGAGCTTGAGGACTCGGACGAGGCTTGAGTAGCTGTCGGTCCAGAGGGGGTCGGCGGGGGTTGATTCGAGTCGCTTCCAGTGCGCCAGGTCGTCGATCATGGGCCGGAGGTGCTTTGCCTCGCGGGCCATCAGCACCCAGGTTGAGGGGAGCCTTCCCTGCGTCTTGGTGCGTTCATCGATGGTCTTGTCGTCCTGGATGATGGCGACCAGGCCCAGCTCGGCGGCGGCGCGTGCGAGGACCTGCCGGAGGTCGACGTGGTTGTTGGTGATGTTGGTCGCCATGATCCCGTCGGCCTTGAGCTTGGTGAGGTAGATCTCAAAGGCCTCCTTGGTGATGAGGTGTGCGGGGACCGAGTCTGAGCTGAAGGCGTCGAAGATGATGACGTTGAACTCGTCGACGGGCTCGGTGGCGATCACGAGCCGGCCATCGCCGAGCTTGGTGTCGACGCGTTCGCCGGCGTTGCTGAGGAAGGTGAAGAGCTCGGGGTTCTTGGCGACGCGGATGACGACGTCGTCGATCTCATAGAAGGTGAACCTGGCCCCCGGGAGCGCGTAGGCGGCGATGCTGCCGACGCCCAGGCCCAGGATGCCGACGCGCTTGATGCGGTCGGGGTTGTCGGCCGCGAGCGAGGTGAACATCTGGCCCAGCGGACCTGCGGGATGAAAGTACGAGGTCGGGACCTTTTCCCACCGGGTGTTCTCGCCGGGGATGTCGCGGTTCTGGAGGCCGTGCCAGGTGGTGCCGTGCATCAGGACGCGCGTCTTGCCGTCGAGGTTCTCCTTGACGCGGTGGACCCCGTAGAAGGATCGCTCCTGGAAGAGGAACCGCTCCGTGGCGTAGTCGGGGACGAGCTTGGCGACGCCGAAGATGATGGTGAGCGAGAGCGCAAAGGCGATGATCTTGGGTGAGGCGAGCAGGCAGATGGCCAGGGGGATGAAGACGCGGAAGGCCATGCCGGTGGTGTCGGCCTGTCCGGCGGCGGTCGACTGCTTCTGGATCATGATGCCGGCGAGCACCGAGGCGACGACCAGGATGATGACGACGGCGGGGATGATGAGGCGGCGCGGGGTGGATGGGGCGGGAGCGCCGGCGGCCGGCCTTGCTGCACGCGGGCGGAGAAGACAGGCCGCGACGATCGCGATCGGGTATTCGAGGATCTCCGAGAAGATCGCGGGCGAGAGGAGTGCGTTGAAGAGCCCGCCGATCACACCCCCCACGGACATGAGCAGGAAGTACTCGGTGAGGTGCTCGGGTCGGGGACGATCGTCGGCGAGGCGCTTGTGGCACATCCAGGTGGCGATGAAGAAGGTCGCCACGTGCAGCGCCACGAGCGGGATGATCGGCTTGCGGAGGTACATGCCTGTGACGAGGCAGACGCCGGCCGCGCCGACGACGGTCATGATGCCCAGGAAGCGGGCGCTGACGAACTGCTTCTTGGCAAAGACGATGACGAAGGTGAGGAGATAGAGCGCCAGCGGGATGACCCAGAGCAGGGGCATCGCCGCGACGTCGGTTGAGATGTGCTGGGTGACGCCCAGGAGGAGCGAGGAGGGGACGGCCGAGAGGAGGATCCAGTAGAGCCGGCGCTGGAGCGTGAGAGGCTCGGCGGTGATCGAGGACTCGGCGGCGACCGGGTGTTGGACAGACGCGGCCTTGCCCAGGCGCGACCAGAGGATCGCCGAGCAGGCCAGGGCCAGGATGCCGAAGATGCCAAAGGACCAGGACCAGTAGCTTTCCTGTTCACGCAGGCCGATGAAGGGCTCGATGGCGAAGGGGTAGCTGAGGAGCCCGATGAAGCTTCCGGCGTTGCTGGCGGCGTAGAGGAAGTAGGGATCGGCGGACTGTGCATGCCCAGTGCGGGAGAACCAGCGCTGGAGCAGCGGGCCCGTGGTGGCGAGGACGAAGAAGGGCATGCCGACGGAGATCGCCAGCAGCTTGATCATGTAGAAGGCGAGTTCGAATTCAGCGCCGGAGCCCTGGGCCTGGGGGGGCATGGGGACGGGGTTGGGGAGGCCGATGGGGAGTGTGAAGTAGATGCACAGGGCTAGGAGGAGGAGGTGGATGACTGGCTGGATCCTGACCGAGACCTTGCTGAGGAGGTGGGAGTAGCCGTATCCGCTGAGGAGCGCAGCCTGGAAGAAGAGCATGGAGGTGGTCCAGACCGCGGGCGTGCCTCCCAGGAGTGGGAGGACCTGCTTGGCCGCCATGGGCTGGACGAGGAAGAGGAGTCCCGCGGAAAGGAAGATCGCGGCGGAGTAGATCAGCAGCATTCGGTGCTCCGGTTGCACACGGGGGAGAACGTGCGCGAAAGGGGGCGGGATTCTACCGAAAGCGGCCGCCGATGGGCAGCAAGAAAAGAAGTTCTGCGGGCGGTATTGCGGGGGACTTAGGGGGGAGAACTTTGCCGGGCGGCGAGGAACCACTCACAGACCTCCCGAACTGCACCCTGACCGCCGTTGCGGGAGGTCAGGACATCGGCGGCGGCGAGGGCCTGGGGGTAGGCGTCGGCGACGGCGATGGCGAAGCCGACGGCGTTCATGCACTCAACGTCGTTGACATCGTTGCCGACGTAGGCGACGTCGCGGAGGGTGATGCCGCGCTTGGTGGTGAGGCGGGTGAGCTCGGAGAGCTTGTCGTCGATGCCCTGGATGCACTCAATCTTGACTTTGCGGCACCGAGCGGCGACGACGGGGTTCTGCTCCTTGGAGAGGACGAGCATGTTCATGCCGCCTTTGCGGAGCAGCTCGAGTCCCAGGCCGTCGGAGCGGTTGCACAGGACGCCCTCGGTTCCATCCTGCATGACGAGGACCTGGTTGTTGGACCAGACGCCGTCAAAATCAAAGACCAGGAGCTTGATGTCGGCGAGAGGCGTCGGGTCAGGGCGGCGCTGGATGGTGGCGACGCGGCGGATATCCGCGGCGTGGAGCGTGCGGACCGAGCCGGCGGCGAAGAGGATGATGGCGTCGCCCGCCGGGGAGAGGGCGAGGTGTCGAGGCGCGTCGACACGGAGCTTTTCGCCCGCGGGGGTGGTGATGTCAAAGGGCGTGAAGGGCCGCGCATCGTGCAGGCGGCGGAGCAACGTCAGTGCATCGTGTTCCGCGGTCATGGACGATCGTACCCGCCGCTTCTCTTCATGGAGACGCCGGCGGGTGATCAGAAGTTAAAGAGCGTCTCCAGGATGCGGGGGATCCAGCCCTTGGTGGCGCTGTCCTTGACCTGTCCTTCCTGTTCCGAGACGATCGAGAGCTCGGCGAGCTGGGTGGAGAGGACGGTGTTGTTCTGGGTCACATCCTCGCGGCGGCAGGCGCCCGAGAGGATGATGGTCTGCTTTTCCTCGCCGGTCTGGACGCTCTTGCGGGCTTCGACGACCAGGACGCCGTTGGGCTTGACGTCGATGATCTTGGCCTGGATGCGTGCCGAGAACTTGTCGGTGCGTTCGAAGGTTCCTTCACCCTTGAACTTGTTCTTGCTGTTGACGTCGAGCTCCACGACGGGATCGCTGTCGCCGGTGCCGAGCTCGCCATCGATCAGCTTCTTGAGGCTGGGGAACTTGTTGAGCGCGGCCTTCCAGTCGTAATCCTTCTTGGTGTCGAGCGACTGGTCGGACTGCTGCTTGCTCGTCTCGTCGATGATGATGGTGACCAGGTCGTTGATCT
>DATGXW010000164.1:0-1926 GCA_035298585.1 Phycisphaerales bacterium | reverse complement strand
ACCATCCGCTTCCACAAGAACATCGCCGGCCTCTGGCTCCTCCAGGAGTGCCGCCGGCTCTGGCGCGAGCAAGGTCACGCCGACTCGTTCGAGAATCTCGTCGAGCAGTCACGCGCTGCCGAGCCCTTCCGCTCCCTCATCGATCCCGACGCCCCGCGCTTCGCCGAGTTCGGCGACATGCCCGCCCGCATCCGCGACTTCTGTGCATCCACGAATCAGCCCATCCCCGCCACGATCGGCCAGGTCGTCCGCTGCATCCACGAAAGCCTCGCACTCAAGTACCGCGCCACGCTGCACACGCTCATCAACCTCACCGGCCCGATCGACCGCATCCACGTCGTCGGTGGGGGAGTCCAGAATGAACTCCTCTGCCAGTACACCGCCGACGCCGCCAACCTCCCCGTCATCGCTGGTCCCGTCGAAGCCACCGCCATCGGCAACATCCTCACCCAGGCCCTGGCGCGGCGATCGCTCCCATCCCTCTCCACCCTGCGCCACATCGTCGCCGCGAGCGAACCAACCCGCCTCTACCAACCCGCCAACCCCGCCGCCTGGGACGCCATCACCCCCCGCTTCACATCCCTCTGCACCTGACTCTTCTTGCCAACAGCGAGCAGCGAACTGCGAACTGCCCCTTCCTGCCCTCCGCCTCCTACCCTGCCCCATGCCCTACCTCCTCTCCCAAAACCACGCACTCATGGATGTCGATTTCATCCACGCCTACCTCGCCCGCTCCTACTGGTCCAAGGACATCCGCCGCGATCTCACCGAACGCGCCATCAAGAACAGCATCGTCATCGGCGCGTTCGATGAATCGACCGGCAAGCAGGTCAGTTTCGCCCGCGTCGTCACCGACCGCGCCACCTTCGCCTGGCTCTGCGATGTCTTTGTCATCGAGGAGCACCGCGGCCACGGCCTCTCCAAGATGATGGTCGAAGCCCTGCTCGCACATCCGGACCTCCAGACCCTGCGCCGGTGGGTCCTGGCGACCAAGGATGCACACGGCCTCTACACCCGCTACGGATTTGAACCCGTCCCCGACGGCCGCTGGCTCGAAAAGCGCCTCCCGGTCGAAGCATGGCAGGAGCCGTAACGCCCTTCACCCGCCTGCGCTCTTCACCCCGCCCAGCACTTCCTCTGCCTTCTGCCGCCACACAAACGCGGGTTCCGCGTGCTGGTACAGCGTTGTCCACGCCCACTCCACCATCTCCCGCCCGCGCTTCTCTTCCCCGAGCTTGCACAGCACCCACCCGCGGATGAACCGGATGTGGCAGAGCTGGTCAACCGAAAGCGTCTTGCCCAGTTCCTCCCCGATCCGCGCTGCAAACGCCGAGTCCGCATCCGCGCCCGCAAGATCCCCGCGCTCCGCCTTGGCGTACGCACGCGCCGCGATCGCAAGCCCCGTCACGTGATGCCGCGCCCCGAACGCACGCTCGCACTCCCCGACAGCCCGCTCCGCCGCCGACAACGCCTCATCCGACGCCGAACGCTGCACCATCGCAAGCGCCAAGAGCCGGTGTGCATTCGCCGCCAGGCACGGATCCCGCACACCCTCAGGCAGCGAATCCCACACCGCGCACGCCCGCTCCTGCAGCCTCATCGCCGTCTCGACCCGCCCGCCATAGAACGCCACCGTCGACGCCTCCTGCAGGCACGCCAATACCGACAGATCGTGCTCCCCGAACTTCTTCGCAAGCAGATCCGCCGCACGCGTCGCCGCCCCCTCCCGCTCCGGCCCCCTGTACTCCGACGCCGCCGCCTGCATCTGCACCATCAGCGCGCCGATCAGGGACGTGTCGTGCCCAGGCAGCAGCGCCGTGTGCAGTTCAATCATCCTCCCGATCGCGTCCGTCCTCCCCGAAACCCGCGGACCCGGCTCCTGCAATGTCTCCGGCTGAGAGAGCACCACAAGATCCGCTCCAAGCC
>DATGXW010000163.1:0-17594 GCA_035298585.1 Phycisphaerales bacterium | reverse complement strand
GTCGGGAGGGGCATGTGCAGATGCTGCAAGGTCCGGACGTGTGCACGCACGTGCACGCACAGATGAGAAGGAGAGCCGGCGCCGGTTCGCCGCGGAGATCAGGCCCCGTCCATGTTGCTCTCGAGTGTCTGCTTCCATTCCTCGATGTTCTCAAGCCAGATGCTGGTCCCGCGTGCGACACAGGTCAGGGGGTCTTCCGCCAGCTTGGTGTCGAGCCCGGTGGCCTTCTGGACGACGTTGGTGAGCCCGCGCAGGAGCGACCCGCCCCCGGCCATGGTGATGCCGTTCTCGACCAGGTCCGCCGCGAGTTCGGGCTCTGCCCGCTCGAGCGTTCGCGTCACCGCCTCGACGATGGCGGTGGCGGGCTCCTGCAGGGCCTCGCGGATCTCCTCGCTGGTGATCGTGGTCTTGCGCGGAAGGCCCGAGATCATGTCGCGGCCTCGCACTTCCATCGTCGTCTCGGGCCCGACGGCGGCGGCCGAACCGATCTCGATCTTGATGCGCTCGGCGGTCTGCTCGCCGATCATCATGTTGTACGAGCGCTTCATGTGGTTGATGATCGCCTCGTCCATGTCGTCGCCCGCGACGCGGACCGATTCGCAGGTGGCGATGTCGCCCAGCGACATGATCGCGACCTCGGTCGTGCCGCCCCCGATGTCGACGATCATCGAGGCGGTGGCCTCGGCGAAGGGAAGCCCCGCGCCGATGGCGGCGGCGACGGGCTCCTCGAGGAGGTAGGTCTTGCGCGCCCCGGCCCGCTCGGCGGATTCAAAGACCGCCCGCTTCTCGACGGCGGTGATGCCCGAGGGGATCGAGATGACGACGCGCGGGCCGAAGATGCGCGAGCGGCCGTTGACCTTGTTGATGAAGTACTTGAGCATCGCCTCGGTGACCTCAAAGTCCGAGATCACCCCGTCCTTGAGGGGGCGGATCGCCGAGATCGTGCCGGGCGTCTTGCCGAGCATTTCCTTCGCGACCCAGCCGACGGCCTCGCCGTTCTTGAGGACCTGGTTCGTCCCCTTCTTCACGGCGACGACGCTGGGCTCGTTCAGCACGATGCCCTGACCCCGCACCGACACGAGCGTGTTGCAGGTGCCAAGGTCGATGCCCATGTCAACGCTGAAGAGGCCCAGGATCCGGTCAAGAAACACGCGGTCAGCGCTCCTGCTCCCGGTCCGACCGGGCGTAAGGGAATACCAGAGAACCCATCGTCCACAGAGGTTATCGGCGCAGGGGCCTCTTGGCCATTGATCGTTGTCGGGATCGGTTCGTGACGCAAACGCCCCGGAACTGGAGTCTTTACCCGGCGGGCTCAATCCCCAAGCTGGTCTGGGTGCAAAAGCCGGCGGTTTTGAACGTCGATGACCGGTGTACCGCCGGAGAGATTCCCGTCTGATCGCGCAAGGTTCGCCGATCGGGGGAGCGTAGGGGGCGGGACATGCTGATGGGGGAGGAATTCATGAGTTCGACCGCAGGACAGTCTTCCGGGATCCTGTTGATCGATGCGCTGGGGCGTGAGACCCGGCATGTTCACCCCCAGCCCGCCGCGGCGGTCGTCGTGCTTTCCCCGCTTCGGGGCCGGATCCTCCTGGTCGAGGATGGACCTGACAACCAGTTCCTGATCGAGCGATTCCTGACCAAGGCGGGTGCACAGGTCGAAGTGGCGGGGCACGGCGGTGAGGCGTTGGTTCGGATCGAGGAGGCCGTGCGCCTCGGGAACGACTTTGACCTCATCGTGACCGACATGCAGATGCCCGAGATGGACGGGTACGACATGACCCGGACGCTGCGGACAGGTGGATACGAGCGTCCGATCGTCGCCCTGACGGCCCACACGCTGACCGGAGACCGCGAAAAGTGCCTCGCGGCGGGGTGCGATGATTACCTGACCAAGCCCGTCTGCCGGCCGCTGCTGATCTCGCGGTGCCAGTATTGGCTGGAGCGGCGATCGACCGCGGTTGTCCACGACCGTGCATCCTAAGCGATCTACGCTGGAGTACGTCCAAAGTCCAAGGCCGGGGAAGACGTCAGAGCACGGTGTCGTAGAGGCACTGGCGGATCTGCGTGGTCAGGGGCTTGATGCACATCACGCCGCGCTGGCCGTTGGACAGGAGCGAATAGGTGACCCTGCGTTGCAGCAGGCCCTCGGCGTGACCCCACCATCCGTCGGAGTATCCCGAGTGGAAGAATTCGGTGTCCGATCGCTTCTGCCACAGGAAAAACCCAAGGCCCGTCATGCGTCCATCGGGCGCCCTGCACTGGGGGCGGACCATCTCCCCCGCCAGTTCCTTCAAGATGACGCCGCGACCCGGGGCGTGTTTGGCATCTCCAAGGACCATCGCCCACAGCCTGGCAAGGCTCTCGGCCGTCGTGGTGAGTCCTGAAGAGCCGGGGGCGATGGTTCTTCCCGGCGGCAGCGGCCGGTTCTCATCATCATGGCGGGTGGCAAGGTTGGCCAGTTCATCGGGGCCGAGCTCAAGTCCGGCATCTTCAAGCGACAGGGGCTGGAGAACCAGCTCCCGGGCGGCGGCATCCAGCCGTTTTCCGCTGATCTTCTCGATGAGCGCCTGGAGCAGGACATACCCGCCCCCCGAGTAGAGAATGTTGCTCCCGGGCGGTTCCAGCACGCGCAGCTTGAGATGATCCTCCCGTGACCCAAGCGTTGTGCATCCGAGCCGGAAGTCGGCCGGGTTCGTCCAGGGATGCCGAGGCACCGAGAGGCAAGCGCTGTGGCAGAGCACCCGCCGGATCGTGATCTGGCGCGGGTTGAGCTCCGCGTTGGCGGGATCGGCAGGTTCGATCGGGAGGGTCGGATCGATCTCCAGCACCGGCTGATCCATGTCCACAAGCCCGCGATCGACCAGGGCCAGCATGCACATGGCGGTCAGCGGCTTGGTCATGGACAGTGCCTGAAATCTCGTGGCAGGACCAATGGGCCTGCGCGAGTCGAGGTCCATCACGCCCCAATCGCGCCGCAGGGTGATCCCGTGGGCAAAGTGGACCACGACGGAGAGTCCCGGAACGCCCGAGGATGTGAACAGCGGATCTCCCGCCTCCTTGAGGACGCGTTCAACGGCGCGGACGGAGCGGCCAAGGCCGCTGCCTGTGATTCCGGCTTTCCAGGCGAATTTTCGGCAGCGTCGAATGACGCCGGGGAGAAGCGACACGAGGAGAGTCTAACGAACACGCGGCGTTCGCATAGCGGATTTCCTGATAGCCTTTGTTCATGAATCTCCAGAAGGCGTTGCTTCGACTGATGCTCGTGACGCTGGGGCTGGCGGCCGGCGTGGGCGTGATCGCCATCTTCTTCTCCACGTACGTGACCGGACGTGTGGCGGGAACCGCATTGGTGTCGTCGATCTGCATCGGGATCGCGATCCCCGTTTCACGGCTCATGGAGGCCGCCGCACGGCGGTGGGCGGGCGTGATCGGGCTGGCTTCGATCGTGCTGGCGTATGCCCTGTTCGTCCTGGGAATCTGGACCGACATGGTGGTCTCGGGGGATACGCCCTGGAACCTGGTCGGGTCCGGCTTTGTGGTGCTCGTTGGGGGCGTGGTCGCCGCGTATATCGTGCCGTTCATCTCACGCAAGGGTGTGCACACCTCGAGCGTCATCGCCCTTGCGGCGATCGCCCTGGGCATGTCGATCCTCCTGATGGTGATCTGGCTCGAAGGCTGGGAGCTGCGTGAGAAGCTGATCGTCACCGCCGCCTTGGCGCTTGGGACCGGGTTGATCCTCTCGCTCTCTCTCATCGGCTTTCGCGGGTCGATGCACATCTGGCAGTGGCTGGGCGTCGTGAGCGGCCTGGTCCAGTGCATCCTGGGTTTCATCGGCGTCTGGATCACCGACTCGGATGACGCGACGTTCTACGCCGCGTCGGTGTCGCTGGGCGTGGTGGTGGGGCATGCCAACGTCGTTCTCCGCGTCCCGACAGGCCCCGCGGGCATCTGGATCAAGCTCGCCGCGATCGGGGGGACCGCGGCTTCGGGCGTGTGCGTCACGCTGCTGACCATCCTCACCCGGCTGATGGGTGAGAGCGAGCCCGAGCTCCTGGTCAGGTTCCTCGCGGCGTCGGGGCTTGTCGCCACTTCCGCCACCATGGCGGTCGTGGTGATGCACGTGCTCCACCGCCGCGGGAGCGCTGCACGCGCGATCGCGCCCGGCGCGGTCGCGACCGACGTCCAGGTGCAGCTTGCCTGCCCCTCCTGCGGACGCAAGCTTTCACTGAAGGCCGGGATGCGGACACCCTGCACGGGATGCGGGCTCTTCATCCGGGTCGAGGTCCAGACGCCCCGGTGCGCCAAGTGCGAGTATCCGCTGCTGAACATCGCCGGCGACCGCTGCCCCGAGTGCGGCGAGCCGCGTGCATCGAGCGCTGCCGCCGAGCCGTTGCCGGACGCACGAGAGTAGAAAAGCAGAGCGGCCCCGTCCTGACAATCTCAGGACGGGGCCGATGTTGAGCGATCAGAACTGTCGCCGCCGGGTCAGTGGGCGCGGCTGGCGATGCCGGCGCTCTTGGCGGGAGCCTCGAGCTGGATCTCTCCGGTGCTCGAAGGCGTGGCCGGGGTGAAGGGGGCCGAGTCGGGGGTGATCTCGATCACGCGGGGGCGGATGAGCACCTGCTCGGCGGGCTTCCTGGTGCTGAAGTTCTGTGCATCGATCTCCAGGCGTGCACGGTTCTCGTAGTTGGTCATCTGGCGCGAAGAGCCCAGGGCCTGGAAGCGGGCTTCCTGCTTGGCGCGGATCTCGGCGAAGCGGGCCGAGAGCTGCTCGAGGCTGGCCGACTCGTAGCGGCTGTGACGGGCGATGTCGCTGTCGCGCTTCTCCATCGTCTTGAGCATGCGGTTGTTGCGTGCGATCGCGTCGATCTCGCAATCAAGCTGCCAGAGCTGGGCCTGGAAGGCGGCGTGCTCGGTCTCGAGCTGCGAGAGGAGCTCCGTCAGGCGGCTCTCCTGCTCGGCCATCTTCGAGAGGTTGCGTTCAGAGTCCGCCAGGCGCTGCTCGTGGGCCTGCTTGACCTGCTGCATGCGGGTCGCCTTGGCGTACGCCTCGTCGAGGTTGACGGGCTCGTTGTTGAAGACCACACGGACGATCGCGCCCTCGGACTGTGCATCCTGCGCCTTGGCGAGGAGGCCCTGCATCTGGCCCAGGTCGCGGTCGGCCAGGGCGATCACACGCGAGCTGACGTCCTGCTCCTGCTTGATCTGCGAGACCTGCTGGCGGAGGTCGGCAAGGTCAGAACGGACCTCGGCGATGCGGTCGGGGTACTGCTGCTCGAGGCTGCGGATCTGCGACCGCAGGGCGACGGGATCGTCGATCATCTTGTCGAGCTGGCCGTTGATGGCGCCCCGGGTCTGGCTGATCAGGCACCCGACGCGCTCCGGACCTGCGACGACAACCGCCGCGCCGCCGACGAGGCCGGTGATCACCGCGGTACGAACGAGTGCTTTCACAAACATGGATCAATCTCCTTGCAGCGTTGATCGGGTCGTCTGACATCCGGCCCGCTTTGTGCTCGCAGAGGTCTTTGGGAAGGAGCACGGGTTGATTTCATGGGAAAATTCAAGGACGAGGCGAGGTGCTCCATACGACCGCGGAAGAGCTGCTGATGAGCGCGGCATGGAAGTTCACGCTGGCGGGAGTCTCCGGCGTCCGGCGAGGTGTTCACTTTCTTCAACTGGCGGCGGTCCGCAGGGTCGATAACCCGCGTTCAACGGGGGTCCGCATTCTCTGCCTTTGTTCCCCCGTACCATTGAAACCATGTGCGGGCGATCCCCAACAAGTCGTCCGCCAGTGGTGGTACGTGGTTGCGGTGCGCCCGCGCCGAACGCGGAGGCCGGCCCACAGGGGATACACCCAGCATGCTCAGCAGCCTGACGACCAATTTCATCGGACGCCTCAAGGCCAGCGACCAGGCCGCGTGGTTTGAGCTTTGGGAAACGTTCGGGCCGGTTGTGCGTGCACAGCTCACCAAGTGGGGCAAGGGACGCATCGGCAGCGAGACAGTCCGGGATCTTTCGCAGGAAACGCTGGCAGCCCTCTCCGAATCGATCGACCGCTTTGATCCTTCGCGGGGGGCTCGCTTTTCCACCTGGCTCCTGGCCATCGCCAAGCACGTCCTGGGCGACGAGATGGACCGCCGCATGGCCCAGAAGCGCGGCGGGCAGAAGAAGTTCACCGAGCTCGACGAGAGCTGGATGGCCGCGAGCACCGCCGCCAATGTTGACTCCGCCTACGAGGCCGCGGTGTTCCGCGCCAAGGTCGAGGCCGCGATCCGGCTGGTGCAGAAGGAAGCCGAGTTTCTCGACTTTTCGATCTTCAGCATGCGCGTGCTGGAGGGAAAGAGCGGCAAGGACGTGGCGTCAGCGCTTGGAACCAGCGAGCCGACGGTCTCGCGCCGACTCGCCAAGGTCCGAGATCTGCTTCGTGACCGGCTGGCGCAGGTGATATCCACCTACAGCTTCACCCAGGAGGAGCGCGAGGAGGCCGCGCGAAACGGGTTGGCACTCACTCCCAAACAGGATCCCGGAGCCGCCGACGACGCCATGTTCGATGAGGCGATCGGCGAAATCTACCACCAGCAGATGGAGCTCCGCCGCCAGGACCAGGCGGCACGGCTGGTGTGACCGACCCTGGCAGGCTGATCGGCCCCATCTTCCGGCCGCTACCCTTGCCAGCTCACGACGCGCGAGGGATCTATGGCGCTTGGCGCTCCCATCCTTATTCTGGTCTTGGCGGCACTGGGCATCGCCGTCGGCGTGTTCCTGCTCGTCTACCTGATCGTCCCGATCTGTAAGGGGATCGGGTGGCTGATCAAGCACATTTTTACCTTCATCTTCGGCATGATCGTCGACCTGCTGCGGCTGGTCGGTTCGATCGTGACCGCCATCGTGATGATCCCGCTGATCCTGGGCAACATCCTGCTGGGGCGATGGTCCGGGGCGGTCCACTACGGCCGCTCGCTCCAGGGTGAGATGATCAGCGGCGGTCTCTCGGTCTACCGCGTCCTGATCGGGCATCCGTTTCGATTGCTGCTCCTTTCGGCGGTGACCGAGGGGCTTGAGAAGCGTCTGCCCGCCGCCGTCGCGGCCGCTCCGACGAGCGATCGTCCCGCGGGCCGCATCCACCAGTTCGAGGGGTACACGATCGTCGGGTCGCTCCAGGCCGGGGGATCGGGGGGCAAGCTGTACGTCGCCAATCCCGAGCCCGCCAAGCGGGCCGCCTTTGAGCGCTCCGGGCACCGCGGTGTCGAGCAGGTCGTCATCAAGACCTTCAGCCTCGAAGACGGCAGCGAACTCCCCCAGATCGTCCGCGAGAGCCGCGCGCTCGACGCCGCCAAGAAGCTCGGCCTCGTGCTCGACCACGAGCTCACGCCCTCACGCTTTTACTACGCGATGCGGTATGTTCCCGGCCAGCCCCTGGGGCTGGTCACGCCCCAGCTCCACGCCGCCAGCGGCGGGAACGGGCTCGACGAGCGTCACCTGCGCCTCGCGATGGGGTATGTTCTCGACCTGCTCGAAACGCTCGAGAATTACCACCGCGGCGGGTTGTGGCACAAGGATGTCAAGCCCGACAACATCATCGTGGATCAGCGTGCACACCTGGTCGACTTCGGCCTCGTGACGCCGCTGCGATCCTCGATGACGCTCACGACGCACGGCACGGAGTATTTCCGTGATCCCGAGCTTGTCCGTCTTGCCCTCAAGGGCGTGAAGGTCTCGGAGGTCGACGGCGCCCGCTTTGACGTGTATGCGGCCGGGGCGGTGCTCTACTCGATCGTCGAGAACTCGTTCCCCGCACACGGTGTGCTGTCACAGGTCTCGCGCCGCTGCCCCGAGGCCCTCAAGTGGGTGATCCGCCGCGCCATGGCGGATTACGACAAGCGGTATCCCTCGTCGGCGGCGATGGCGCTTGACCTGCGCACGGTCTTTGAAGCTGCGGACCCCTTCACGGTCAAGCCCATCGACCTCCCCAGCATGCAGGGGCAGGTGCCCGCCTCTCCGCGACCGGTGGAAGATGTCTTCTACCGCCCCAGCTATGTGCACATGCCTGGAATCCCTCCCGCCGGCCTTGGTGTCGGGGCTGTACAGGTGGGGGCTGCGGGCGGCTTTGCGGGGTCAGCGCCGAATTTTGCCGCCGGTTCTCCTGCGGCAGTGGGTAGTGCGGGGGGTGGTGGCGGTGGGAGAGGTGCGGGCGTGCGGCGTTCCACTCCCAGGATCTCGGTCCGCAACTGGTGGACGGGTGAATTTGCGATCGATCACGGCGTTGCGGCGGCGGTCCATTCGCCCGTTGCTCCTCCGGTTGAACCCTTTGCCCGGCCGGTCGGTGCGGTCGCGGCCCAGCCCGTCCCCATCATGCCCGCCGGCTTCACACCTGTTCCCGCGGGGCCGGTGGTTCGCCGTTCTGCGGCCGAGCAACTCAACTCCGCCCGTGCACGTGCCGCCGCCGCCCGCGAGCGGGCCGCGACGCGCATGGCCTCGCGCCGGGGGGGGCGGACCTTCTCGACCGAGCCCAACGTGGGTGTCTTTGTCGCGCTTGCCTTCTTCCTGGGGGCGTGCGTTCTCCTGGTCGGCGGCATCATCGCGATGGGCCTGAATTCCTCGCGCAGGACGATCTCGGTCCAGTCGAGCGCTGAGGTCGGCCGCGGCTACGCCACGCTGACGCTCCCCCCCCTGCCGCCCATTCCCCCTGTTGAGAATGCCGACGGGGTCGCGTATTCGACGGACGTGGAAGGTCAGGGCGCGGAGGTTTCCAGCGCGGTCACCAAGGCTTCGGTGGCGATGGACGGAGCCGCGTTCATCTGGATCGATCTGACGCGTCCGCTCTCGGCAGCGCACGAGGCGGCGATCATGCACACGGTGTCAACGCTCGAGTCGATGGGTGTGCACGTCAGCGGCGATCTTCCCGGGCGGGCGCTCACGGACGAAGAACGCAGGCAGATCGTGGACCAGACCGCCGAACTGGTCGCGGCCTCCTCGGCGCTTCCGTGGAATTCCGACTCAGCGCGTTCGGTGATATCGGGGTGGGCGGATGAGCAGCACGGCGTCGATGTTGTCGTCCGTTTTCATTACCTCACCGAATCGGGCGTGCCCCGGATCTCGGATGCTGGCAAGACCGATCTGCCGCTGGGTTGCACGATCATCGCGCGGGCCGGGCACGACGAGGCCGAGCGTGCCCACTTTGCCGACCTTGTCGACCAGCTCCAGGCGGCCGTCGAGGCCGGCAGTGAACGCTGAGCGGAGCGAGGTCCGGTCGCGGCAGCGCCCGGTCCGGGACGGGTGAGCTATCCTCCGATCCACATCCACGGAGGTTCCGCCCATGGCCGTTGACAACGTCCTTTCCTGGCTGAAGAACAACGAAGGCGCGTCGGTCGAGCGCCTGGTCGACTGGCTCCGGATCAAGAGCATCAGCACCGACCCGCAGTACAAGGACCACTGCGTCAGCGCTGCGCAGTGGGCGGCGGAGCGGCTGGAGGAATGCGGCTTCTCGGCGAAGGTCATCCCAACGGGGGACCCTGCGAATCCCGGCGATCTCTCCAAGGGTGGCGGGCACCCGATCGTTCTGGCGCACAACGAGGGCGACCCTGGGTACAAGGGGCCTCACGTCCTCTTCTACGGACATTACGACGTCCAGCCCGTCGACCCGCTCAACCTGTGGGAGAGCGATCCCTTCGAGCCGGTGATCCGCGATGCGCGCAAGGGTGAGCCCGGCGGCAGGCGCGTGGTCGCGCGCGGCGCGGTGGACGACAAGGGGCAGGTGATCACGTTCCTGGAGGCGATGCGAGCCTGGAAGGAAGCCACGGGAAAGGCCGCGGGCGGGGTGAAATTCACCGTCCTGCTCGAAGGTGAAGAGGAGACGGGGAGCGTCAACCTCGAGACGTTCGTCCGTGCACACAAGAAGACGCTGGAAAAGTGCGACGTCTGCCTGATCAGCGACACGGGGATGCTGGGTCGCGGGAAGCCCGCGATCACGTACGGCGTGCGCGGGCTCGCGTACACCGAGGTGGTCCTGCACGCCTCGAACCAGGATCTGCACTCTGGGCTCTGGGGCGGCCGCTGTCCCAACCCGATCACCGAACTGGCCAGGGTGCTCGCCCAGCTTCACGACAAGAAGCGCCGGGTCACGATCCCGGGCTTCTACGACGACGTGGTGCCGCTCACCAAGCAGGAGCGAGCGAACTGGAAGGCCCTCAAGTTCAACGCCAAGGCGGCGCTCAAGCAGATCGGGCTTCCGCCGGCGGCGGACATCGGCGAGGCGGGTTTCACCGCGATGGAACGCGAGTGGGGTCGTCCCACGGCCGAGATCAACGGCATCATCGGCGGCTACACCGGCAAGGGCGCCAAGACCGTGATCGCCGCGCACGCCAGCGCCAAGGTCAGCTTCCGCCTCGTCGCCAACCAGGATCCAAAGAAGATCACCAAGCAGTTCTTCAAGTGGTGCAAGGACCGGACGCCCCCGGGCTGCCGCTGGGAACTGATCGACCACCACGGCGGGCTGGGCGTCACGACGCCCATCGACTCACCGAGCATGCAGGCCGCCAGCCGTGCGCTCAAGCGTGCGTCGGGCAAGAACGCCTCGCTCATCAAGTCGGGCGGGTCGATCCCCGTCGCGGGGATGCTCAAGGGAGTCCTGGGCATCGACACCATCTTCATGGGATTCGGGCTTGACGACGACCGCGTCCATTCGCCCAATGAGAAGTTCGAGATCGACTGCCTCAACCTGGGCGCGCGTGCACACGCCGTCTTTGTCGATGAACTCATGAAGGGCTGAGCGGGAGTTGGGGCGTTCAGATCAGTGCCCGCCGCCGTGAGAGGCGGCGGGCTTTGCTTTGGGGGCCGGGGCGGGCGAGTGTGCTCCCCCGTCCATCGCCTCATCGATGAACATTTCCCGTTCGCGCTGGTCCTTGACCCGCTCGGCGACTTCCCATTGCAGGACCGCGACGCGACGCTTGAGGTCGTGCAGCGAGGTCTCGTTGCGGGTCAGGCACGCGATCAAGTGCAGTGCTGATAGCACGCCCGCAAAGGCGACCACGCCCAGGATTGCCCAGATGGTGGTGGAAAACTCCGGCACATCCGGGTCATCGGTTGTGAAACTGCGTTCGTTGAATGTCAGTACAATGGCCGAGGGCTCGCAGTGGAGTTCGTGCGGATGGCAAGAGTCATGCGGTCTTGTTCGGGTCTGGGTCGCGTCCCAAACGCGTTCTCTCGGTGTCCGGCGGGGTGGCGAACCCTCCGCCTGGCGGCATTGGCCCTTGTGTCCCTGGTGACGCCTGTTGCAGCCGCCTTTCAGGCGGGTGGCGATACCCCCGCCGGCCCCGCCTCGATTTCCGGCCAGGCGCAGGGCGAGATCACCCTTGAAGTTGAACGGTTTGGAATGGGTGAGGTGGCGAGGCCCGGCGAGATCGCCGCGGTGCGCGTCCGAGCACTCGACGGGGGAACCAAGCCCCGCGAAGTCCTGCTCCGGCTTGAAGGGCAGGACCCCGACGGCGACACGCCGTTGTATGAGATCCAGATGGTCTTGAACCCCGGCACCCTCCAGGGTGTATGGATGTACCCCCTCATACCCCGGCACTTTGAAACATCCGACGCGTTGACCGTTTCGGCCTATGAGGTGATCGATGAAGTGGGGGAGGGCGCCAAGACGGGGACCGGGAGTGCACGCGGGAGGGTTGGCCAGCTCCTGGGGCGTGCACAGGGGCGGATGAAGTCGCGGCTGCCTCCCTTTGACGCGGCGATCGCGATCATCTCGACCAGCAACAACAGCTACGGCCTGGGCGAGTATGCGCTGACGGACTCGATGGGATCCTGGTCGGCGTCGGGCCACGAGGTCATTCGAACCATCGAGGGGCTGCGGACGGCGGAACTGCCCGATCGGTGGATGGGGTACAACGGTCTCGAAGCCGTCGTGTGGGGTGTGGGGGATCCGCTGGAGATCCGAGGCGACCGCGCGGCGGCGATCCGGGAATGGGTCCGCCGGGGCGGGCACCTTGTGATCATCATGCCCGTGGCGGGCCAGAGCTGGACCAACGCGAGCGCCAACGAGCTCTACGACCTTCTTCCGAATGTGACGATCGCGCGCCGCGAGGGCGTCGACCTTGCCGCCTACGGGGCGATGCTCACGCGCAAGGCGAGCCCACGCTTTCCCAAGGATTCGGTCGTCTACGAGTTCACGCCCGTCGCCGACGCCAAGCCGGGCGAAGCGATGCCGATCCTCAGCGGTCCTGGCGGCCAGGTTGTGGTGGTGCGGAGGCTCTACGGCACGGGGGCGGTCACGCTGATCGGGCTCGATCTCAACAGCCAGCTTATTGCCGGCCAGGGCCTGATCAACGCCGACGTCTTCTGGAACCGTGTCCTGGGCCGGCGCGGCGTCGTCCGCTCGCAGGCCGAGCTCGCCGCCGCGGGCCAGCAGTTTGCGCTCAGCCGGCAGGACCGGCTCTTTGAGAGCGATATCCCCGCCGCCATCGCCAAGAGCGGAAAGTCCGCCGCGGGGCTCCTGCTGGCGCTCATCATCTTTGTCCTCTACTGGGTCGTCGCGGGGCCGGGCGGGTACGCGGTGCTCCGCAAGATGGGCCTGGGTCGGCACGCGTGGCTGGCGTTCTTCGCCGCCGCGGGGGTCTTCACCGCCATCGCCTGGGGGGGGGCGATGCTGCTGCGCCCCGGCAAGGTGGAGGTCAATCACCTCACGATTCTCGACCACGTCTACGGCCAGCCCGTCCAGCGTGCGCGCTCGTGGATGAGTGTGCTCATTCCCTGGTACGGCGAGGCACGGCTCGAGGTCGGGGATGCGCCGCAGCTCACCGACCCGGCGATGCGCGGCGGCGGGGATGTCCTCACCGCCTGGACGAGCCCCGATCAGGCCCGTGCCGATCAAGGGATGTTCCCCGATGCACGCGGGTATTCGATCGACACCCGGCTGCCGCGTGCGATGACGATCCCGACGCGTTCGACGGTCAAGCAGGTGCGTGCGGACTGGAGCGGAGGCCCCGCGTGGAAGATGCCCACGCCGGTCCTTGAGGGCCCGGAGGCCGACGGCGAGCCCCGACTGGTCGATGTGCGTAAGGCCGCGGGGAAGCTCATCCACGAACTGCCCGGCGCGTTGCGCGGCGTGGTCATCTTTGTCGTACGCCCGCAGAAGGCCCTGTCGATCCCCCTGCGCAACTCCATGATCGCCCCCGCCTACGCCTACCGGCTTGATTCAAACTCGGCCTGGGAGCCCGGGCAGATCCTGGACCTTGCACAGGTCACGGCGGGCGCCACCTCGCTCGCGACCGACGCGGCCGCCGAGTCGTACTTCGACCAGCTTCTCAACCAGGGCTCGACGCAGGACTACACCACCACGAGCGGGCAGGGGCGGGTCGACGGCGGCGCGGGGCAGCGGCTGATCGGCCTTGGATTCTTCTCGCAGTTCAGGCCGCCGGAATATTCCAACACCGTCAGCTCAGAGACGCTTCCCGTGGCGCGCCGCACCGAGACGCACGGGTGGGACATGGGACGCTGGTTCACGCAGCCGTGCATCATCATCATGGGCGTGCTGGGCTCGGATGATGAACCCGAGAAGTCTCCCATCCCGATGCGGATCGACGGCGAACCCATTTCGCCGGTGGGCCGGACGCTGGTGCGGTGGGTCTACCCCCTTGCGCCCGAGACGCCGGCCTTCAAGGTGGAAGAAGAGCCTTTGACGCCACCTTTGGGGAGCGGGGCGGCACCGACCGGCGAGGCCCGGGAGCAGCCCGCCCGCTGAGAAGACCTGCACACCGCGCTGAGGACGTTCCCAGGCTTTTGTCCTGGGTGATAAGGAACCCTGACGTGCCGATGATCGAGACGATCAACCTGACCAAGCGCTACGGCGAGCTTGTGGCGCTCAACAACCTCAACCTCACGATCAACGAGGGGGACTGCTTCGGCTTCATCGGGCCCAACGGCGCGGGGAAGACGACGACGATCAAGATCCTCGCCACGCTGCTCAAGCCCTCGAGCGGTCAGGCCAACATCGGCGGCCTGACCGTGGGGTATCAGAACCGCCAGATCCGCCCCTTGATCGGGTACGTCCCTGACTTCATGGGCGCGTACGAGGACATGGTCGTCACCGAGTACCTCGAGTTTTTCGCGGCCTCCTACGGGATCCACGGTCCCCAGCGCAAGAAGGTGATCGGCGACGTCCTCGAACTCACCGATCTTTCCTACAAGGCGACCGCCGAGGTCAACAGCCTCTCGCGCGGAATGCAGCAGCGTTTGAGCGTCGCGCGTGTGCTCCTGCACGACCCGCGCGTGCTGCTCATGGATGAACCCGCCTCGGGCCTTGACCCCCGCGCCCGCATCGAGATGCGCGAGCTGCTCAAGGAGCTCCGGCGGATGGGCAAGACGATCCTGATCTCATCGCACATCCTTCCCGAGCTTGCCGAGCTGTGCAACGTCGTGGGCATCATCGAGCGGGGCCAGCTCCTCTTCAGCGGCACGGTCGAGGAGATCGTCCGCCGCGCCAAGATGGGGCACGTCCTGCACGTGGGCGTGACCGAGCGTGTGGAGCAGGCGGTCGAGCTGCTCTCCAAGATCCCGGGCGTCAAGAAGGCATCGATCCTGAGCGACGCTGATGTGCCCGCCGCGGTGATGAACACCTCCGCCAAGGCCAAGGGCGGGGCGGGGAGCCGGGTCATCCAGGTGAGCTATGACGACGAGGGCGGGTACAGCTTCACGGACATTCCCAACATCCTGATCAACCAGGGGTTCCGGCTCACGAAGTTCACCGAAGAACCCGTCAACCTCGAGACGGCGTTCATGCGGTTGACCAAGGGGATGGTTCAGTAGGGTGTAAAGGCGGTGGCACGGAACATCGGGCATCGGGCATCAGGCGTGGGGCACCGGGGGGGAAGGCTATTGGAGCCTGCCCCCCGTCGGAGCAGTCGGAGCAGGGCATCCAGCGCGTGGGCGTGCGTGAGGTTTGCGGCGGGAGCTATGATCCAGCTCACTTGATCGAGTGCCTTTCCGTGGGATCGGCCCTCATGGAGCTTGTACATGCAGCGTGCACACAACGTGTGGTTCCGCGTGGCGATCGCAGCCTTCGCGGGGAGCCTTCTCACCGCGTCGAATGCCCATGGTCAGGGGGCGGCAAAGCCCGCGGCGGCGAATTCGCCTGGGGACGGTTCGCTGAAGTATCCCGCCGCCCCGCGCGGCACGGTCGTGGACACGCTCCACGGCGTGCAGGTCCCCGATCCCTTCCGCTGGCTTGAGGAATACTCCGATCAGACCAACAACTGGATCGTCGAGGAGAACAAGGTCACGCAGGCCTATCTCGACTCGATCCCCCAGCGCGAGACGATCAAGGCGCGGCTGACCAAGCTGTGGAACTACGAGCGTTTCGGCATGCCGTACAAGGAAGGCGGCAAGTACTTCTATTCGCGCAACGACGGACTTCAGAACCAGAGCGTCCTGCTCGTCGCCGACTCGCTCGACGCGGCGCCCCGCGTGCTCATCGACCCCAACACGCTGAGCAAGGACGGCACCGTCGCCCTCGCGGGGACGTCGATCAGCGAGGACGCCAGGTACATGGCCTACGGCCTGGCCGACGGCGGGTCTGACTGGAACATCTGGAAGGTCCGCGACATCGAGTCGGGCAAGGACTTGGACGACGTCATCAATTACGTCAAGTTCTCCGCCGCGAGCTGGATGAAGGACAACATGAGCTTCATCTACTCGCGCTACGACGCCCCCAAGGATGGCGAATCACTCAAGAGCGTCAACTACTGGCAGAAGATGTACCACCACGTGGTGGGCACGCCCCAGGACAAGGACACGCTGATCTACGACCGCCCCGACCAGAAGGAGTGGAGCTTCGGCGCGGGCGTGACCGAGGACGGCCGCTACCTCATCATGAGCATCGGCAAGGGGACCGAGCAGAAGAACCTGGTCTTTGTCCGCGACCTCCAGTCGCACCCCCTGGGCATGCAGCCCACCGAGATCGACCGCAAGATCCGCGGCGTCGAGGAACGGACCAAGGCGATCGTCTCGCGCCTCGAGGATCCCAAGGTCACCGATGCCGAGAAGCCGGTGCTGACGGCTTCGATCGAGCGTCTGCGTGCCGAGCGGGCCAATCTGGTCAAGAGCCAGGGGGGGATTGCACACGGGTTTCTGGAGCTGATCCCCGAATTTGACGCCGAGTTCGGCTTTGTCTTCAACAAGGGCTCGACGCTCTACTTCACGACCAACCTGGAGGCGCCGCGCAACCGGTTGATCGCGATCGACCTGACGGCCGCCGACCGCGCGGCGTGGAAGGAAGTCATCCCGCAGGCCAAGGAGGTCCTCAACGGCGTCTCGCACGTGGGCGGCCAGCTCTTTGCCAACTACATGAAGGATGCGTCGACGCAGATCCGCAACTTTGATGAGAGCGGCAAGCACATCAAGGACATCGAGCTCCCCGGCCTGGGCACGGCGGGCGGTTTTGGCGGCAAGGGTGACCAGACCGAGACGTTCTACTCCTTCACCAGCTACACGAACCCGGGCGCGATCTACCGCTACGACGTGAAGACCGGAAAGAGCGAGGTCTTCAAGCAGCCCAAGGTCGACTTTGACGGCGGGCAGTACGAGACCAAGCAGATCTTCTACACCAGCAAGGACGGGACCAAGGTCCCGATGTTCATCACGCACAAGAAGGGCCTGAAGCTCGACGGGACCAACCCGACGATCCTGTACGGCTACGGCGGCTTCAACATCTCGATGACCCCCGGGTTCAGCCCGATCCGCATCCCGTGGCTTGAGATGGGCGGCGTGTACGCGGTCGCCAACCTGCGCGGCGGGGGCGAGTACGGCCACGAGTGGCACCAGGCGGGAACCAAGCTCACCAAGCAGAACGTCTTTGACGACTTCATCTCGGCCGCCGAGTGGCTCATCGACAACAAGTACACGTCGAGCAAGAAGCTGGCGATCCAGGGCGGCTCCAACGGTGGCCTCCTGGTCGGCGCGTGCATGGTCCAGCGTCCGGAACTCTTCGGCGCTGCACTCCCGGCCGTGGGTGTGCTCGACATGCTCCGTTTCCAGCACTTCACGATCGGCTGGGCGTGGGCCAGCGACTACGGCAACGCCGACAAGGACGCGGCCGAGTTCAAGGCGCTGCTCGCGTATTCGCCCTACCACAACGTGAAGAAGGGGACCTGCTATCCCCCGACATTGATCACCACGGGCGACCACGATGACCGCGTGTACCCTGCACACTCGTTCAAGTTCGCCGCCGCGCTGCAGGAAGCCCAGGCGTGCGAGAATCCCGTCCTGATCCGCATCGAGGTCCGGGCGGGTCACGGCGCGGGCAAGCCCACCTCCAAGACGATCGAAGAATGGTCGGACATCTACGGCTTCCTCATCAAGTCGCTTGATGTGAAGCAGTGATCGAACGGCTTTGAAGGTCGATGATCGTGACCAAGCCCCCGTCAAGAGGCGGGGGTTTTTTCATGGGTTGGGACTGAGGAGTGGGGAGCAGGGACGAGGGACTTGCCACGGGTGATTGGAAGATCGGGGAACCGCTCACGGATGCTGGTCAGGAGATTGAAATCGCCGCATCCAGTCGTATCACAATCCACGAGTGCCCAGTGCCCAGTGCCCAGTGC
>DATGXW010000162.1:0-8006 GCA_035298585.1 Phycisphaerales bacterium | reverse complement strand
GCACTGGGCACTGGGCACTGGGCACTGGGCACTGGGCACTGGGCACTGGGCACTGGGCACTGGGCACTGGGCACTGGGCACTGGGCACTGGCGACAATTGAACGAGTGTGCATGAACGCCTACCGGAAACGGTGGGCGTTTTTTTACGGTTCAATCCCGCCGTGCGTGTCCGCTGCGTGGGACTTGATTCGTGCGCGGACTTTGGCGAAGCTGAGGAGCTGGCGGTCGTAACCGCCAGTTCTGCGAAGCTGCTTTACATGCATAGACATTCGGGGGCGGATTATGCGACATGGCATACGGGGTGGCTTGTGGATGATCGTGGCATTGGCGGGCAACGCGGCGAGCACCGCGCGGGGGCAGTGCACAGCGCTCTGGCACTCGATCAGCAGCCCCACGGGCGTTGAGAGCGGCGCAGTCTTGTGCGCGGCCGTGTGGGATCCTGACGGGCCCGGGCCTCGGGGCAAGGCGCTCGCTGTGGGCGGCTCCTTCACCCGCATCGGCGGCAAGTCCGCCAAGAACGTCGCGATGATGGATCTTGATTCGGGAGCATGGACAGCACTTGGGGAAGGGCTCGACAAGACCGTGCACGATCTCACGGTGATGAACGATGGAACCCTGGTCGCCGTGGGGGATTTTGTGACCACCGCCAAGTTCGTTGCAGCGTGGGATAGCACGGCGTGGAAGACGCTCGGCGGTGGAACGGACAAACAGGTCGATTCGGCGACCGTGGCGGGGAACGGTGACCTGGTAATCGCGGGCTCGTTTTCCCTCGCGGGCAACGTGCCGGTGTCGAACATCGCACGCTGGGATGGCTCGGCGTGGTCGTCGATGGAGGGCGGGACGAACTCGGCCGTGAGGCGGGTGGTGACGCTTTCGAACGGCGATGTGCTTGTGGGTGGCTACTTCACGACGGCCGGGGGACTCCTTTCGCATCGGGTCGCACGCTGGGATGGCGCGACGTGGCACTCGATGGGGACGCAGCTCTTCAACGTCGGCCACGGGCTCTGCGAGCTTGCGGATGGGTCCATCATCACCTGCGGATACCAGCCGACGCTCGAATCACCGATCACCGTATCGAAATGGACGGGGAGCGAGTGGGAAACATTCGGAGACACGCTCCGCGGCAAGTACCCGACGCTGCGGGCCGCGATTGGATCCGGAGAGCATGTCTACCTCGGCGGTTGGCTGCCCGAAGCCAACGGGGTTGAGTGGGCATTTGGGCTTGTGCGCCGATCCACGGCGGGCTGGACCGGTTGGAGCCTGGACGGGAGCGTGGAGGATCTGGTGCCGCTTCCTGATGGTTCGTTTGCGATCTTGGGAGGCTTCACCTCGGAATCGCCGGGCTTTGGCGATGGGATTGCCCGCCGTCACGAGGAGAAGATGTACCGCATGTCTGATGCGCTCCTCGCCGAGACCAACATCCTGATCGAGCACTCAGACGGATCCTATTACGCGGGCGGAGCATTTGAAGGGATGGCGACCAACCACTTGCGCGGGATCGCAAGGCGCGTGGATGATCGTTGGGAAGCGGTCGGTGAAGGGCTGATCGGAAAGGTCCGCGCGATCGCCGAACTGGAGGATGGAAGCGTGGTGGCGGCCGGCGAGTTTGTCGTGCCGGGCCAGACATCGATTAAGAACCTTGCGCGGTGGGATGGCGCGGCTTGGAGTGGGTACGGCGCCGACATACCGGCGATCGAAGCGGTCGCGGTTGGCGCAGCGGGTGCGCTGATCGTGGGTGGGCAGTTCACGCAAGTCGGCGGGGTCCATGCGGAAGGCGTGGCGGCGTGGGAGGGTTCAGCCTGGAGGGGCATGGGAGACGGGCTGCAGGGCGTGGTGCTTGACCTTCAGAATTGCGGCGATGGCTCGGTGCTCGCGGGCGGGACTTTCACGAGTTCTGGCGCAACGGCGGCGAGGTTTGTCGCGCGGTGGGACGGGGTCCGATGGAACGCGATGGGCGGGGGAGCCCCCGGGCCCGTGCGGGTCGTGCGCGAATGCCGGGACGGGAGGATCTTTGCGGGAGGCGACTTTGGCAGGGTGCTTGAGTGGGATGGAAGCGCTTGGAATGCGTACGCGGGGGTGATGAACGGGGGGATCCGCGCGATCGAATGCACGGCCGCGGGCGTGGCGGTGGGAGGCGATTTTTACAGGATCGACAATCAGTACTTTGAACACCTGGCGGTGTGGGATGGTTCGTGGTGGGCCATGCTGACATACGGGACCAACGGGCCGGTACGGTCGATCGAGCTTGGGCGGCAAGGGTCCGTGCTCGTGGCGGGCAACTTCACGCGCGCGGGCGGCATCGCGTCTTCGTACGCGAGCGTGTGGGATCCGTCGCCGGTGCCGTTGATTGAAGTTCAGCCGGCGGATGTCGATGCGGATGCGGAGGCGACTGTGTTCATCACGGCGACTCCATCGGCCGGGTATGGGGACATTTCGTACCAGTGGTACCGAAACGGCGTGAAGCTCAAGAATGGCAAGTGGGGCGCTGCACAGGACGGGGGGATGGTGGTCGGCGCGTTCGGGAAGCTGGCGGATCCGTCGGATGGGAAGCCGATCACGTTGAGGATCAACTTTGCAAAGCCGGTCGATTCGGGCGAGTTCAGCGTGGTGTTCAGCAACGAGTGCGGGGGCACGCGCGGGTCGAGGGGTGCACACGTGTGGATCGGGTGCCCGAGCGACTTTGATCATTCAGGGACAAGCACGCCGGGGGATTTTACGGCGTTTCTCGCGGCCTTTGAGGCGGGCGATGCGTGGGCGGATGTTGATGATTCGGGGTTTGTCGACACGGACGACTTTGACGCGTTTGTCCGGCGGTACGAGTCTGGGTGCTAAGGGAATCGCGCGGTGATGGCGGGAGGAGATGGCCCCCAAACGCCGCCGCCCGGCACGTCCTGGGGGGTCCAGGGTGGTGTGCCGGGCGGGGCCGTATCGACGCGGGCGCTAACCGCCCGCGCCTCATAATGAGGCATGGATCGGGAGGGCCGGGGCCTGCGGTCAGCAGCCTTCTTCAAAGTGCTCGACGAAGAGGTCAAAGTCGTTGGTGTCGACAAAGCCGCTCTGGTCGACGTCGCAGGTGTCCTGGCCGTCTTCAAAGTCGGTGACGAAGGCGTTGAAGTCGTCGATGTCGACAAAGCCGCTGCGGTCGTAGTCGCTCGGGCACAGGAGCGAGCTCTTGAGTTCCTCGTTCATCAGCCCGCCGAGGTGGAGGACGCCGGCGTTGTTGGGGTGGACGCCGTCTGAGAGGTAGATTTCCTTGTTGAAAGAGGAGCCCTCGGCGATGCGGTAGAGGTTGAGGAACGAGACGTTGGAGCGTTCCTGCGAGATGGCGTAGAGGCCTTCGCACATGAGCTCGTGGTGGTAATCGTCGTACCCGGTCTTGTACTGCGAGACCAGGAGCCAGACGGGGGCGGGCGCTCCCATGGCGCTGATGACTGCCTCATGGCGGTCGATGATGTCCTCGACGTCGGCCTTGAAGACGGCGTAGCTGTGCGAGCCGGTGAAGTTGGCGGATTCGGCGACGGTCTGGTTCTGTCCGATCCACAGGAGGCAGTGCGTGGGCGGATCGGTGGCGGCGTAGTACTCGCGGAGGGCCTGGTCGGTGAACTTGGCCGGGTTGGCGTGATCGACGGCGGTCCAGCCGCCGTGGGAGATGAACTGGATCTGGACACCGTCGGTCGTGCGTGCACGGAACCTGGTGCCCAGGTGGATGAGGTTGTTGGCGCCGGTGGTCGACTCGGCGGTCGTGGAGTCTGACTTGAGCCTGATGCCCGCGTCGCCGGAGGCCGGGCCGATGACGCGGTCGATCCACGTGATGCCGTCGGCGACGGTCGGGGGGCGGGTGTAGAAGCCGGTCGACATGGTCGAGCCGCCGCGGAGGCCGGCGACTTCGAAGCCCGCGAGCTGGCCCGCACCCTCGTACATCACCATGCGTGCATCGATGGTGGATGATGGGCCGAAGGGATTTCCCAGCGGCATGTCGACGAGCCGGAAGTTGAGTATGAAGGAGTCCGAGAGCGTGCCGCCCCAGGCGACGTTGCCGCTCCAGACGACGTCGCGCGAGCGCACGGGCGATATGGCCGAGAGCCCGTTGGCGAAAGTCTCGCCGGGTATACGTATGGCGTTGGTCGAGAGCGTGCCCTGCGCGTTGGTGTAGCCGATCTCGGAGTTGCCGCTGTCGGCGTGCACAAACCAGCCGTTGAAGGGGATCTCCAGGCGGTCGCGGTATCCGACCTGCATGCCCTGGACGCTATTGGTGGCGTTGATGGAGTCGCCGATGACCTGGAGAACCTTCTGGCCGGCGGGGTTGTACAGGCCCGAGGCGAATGCGGCGAGCTTGAAGCCGCGGGGCGCGGACCAGCGGCCGTCGTGGCCCTGCTGCTGCTGGTCGTGGGTCCATTGTGCACATGCGACGCCGGGGAGGCTCCCCAGCGCGCATGCGGCGACCAAGACGCGACGTGTGCGTTGCATCATCTATTGCTCCGGTGCATAGGAGTACCGCGCGGAACGGCATGACAACCGAACCCGACACCGGGAACGGCGGGCCGCGACGAGCGGACTCGTTATGTTCTATCGATTGGCCTGGCGTGATGGATGCGCCCTCGAGCATCCGCACGCACTCGGTTGAAAAGACTGAAAAAACCGAAGAATTCCCCCTTGCCGGGCCTGGAGTCAGGTCGGGCATGGTTCGATCCGACGAATGAGACACCGCGGTTTCAGATGATGTGCACGCATCGCTCCATACGCAAACATCACCTTCGACAGCACTGACAATCAGCCGTCAGTGGCGGATTATTCCGGCGTGACAGCGGCATGTCAGGGGATGAACTTGTCGATAGTCTGTGCGCAGGTCGTTCGATAATTGATTATGAGCTATGTCCGGAATCGGACGAAGTGCAGAACGGGGTGCGGACGAGATGGAAGAGCAATCCAAGATCCACCGCCTGCTTCGGATGATCACGATGATCCAGTCCCGGCCGGGCGAGTGGAACGCGCCGAGGCTGGCCGAGGCGCTGGGGGTCGACATCCGGACGATCTACCGGGACATCAAGGATCTGGAGCGGGCGGGGCTGCCGTGCCGGCACGACCGCGAGCAGAACGGATATCGAGCGGGGGAGGGCGTCTTTCTGCAGCCGGTGCACTTCTCAGCGCAGGAAGCGCTGGCGCTGGCGGTGCTCTGCGATGAGGTGGCAGGGCGTGGGGGGATCCCGTACCTTGCGCCGGCGTGCAAGGCGATCGAGAAGCTGCGGAGCGTGCTGCCGATCGAGGTGCGGGGCGAGATCGATGCGGTGATGGCGTCGGTGCGGGTGAAGACCGCGGCGGGGGCCGACCCCCGCGAAGCGCGGGACGTCTATGAGAAGGTGGCGGAGGCGGTGCGGCTGCGGCGGCCCCTGGTGTGCAGCTACGAATCACTCTCGGGGGCGAGCGAGTTTGTGTTCCACCCGTATGCGCTGTTCTTCGGGGTGCGGGCGTGGTATGCGATCGGGATGCACATGGGACACGGGGAGATGCGGACGCTGAAGCTCAACCGCTTTGCGTCGCTCTCGATGGGTGAGGGAGAGTTCCAGACTCCGGCGGGCTTCTCGGTGGATGGGTACCTGGGAAAAGCGTGGCGGATGGTGCGGGGCGAACAGGAGTACGAGGTGGAGCTCTGGTTTGATCCGGAGTTCGGCCCCACGGTGGCGGAGACGCTGTGGCACGAGACGCAGGAGATCGAGCATCACCAGGATGGGTCGATCACCTACCGATGCACGGTGCTGGGGCTCGATGAGATCGTGTGGTGGGTGCTCTCGATGGGCCCCCACTGCGTGGTCAGGTCTCCGGTGGAGCTTGCCGATCGGGTGAAGGGGCTGTCGGAAGCGACGGCGAGTCTCTACACCGGTCGAAGGGCAGATTGAGGGGCCGGTCGAAGGGCGGAGGCCCCGATGGGGGAACGACGGGGGCGCGGCGAGAAAAGAGCGACGCGGCTGTTTCCAGCCGCGTCGCGGTTGATGCGAAGATTATCCGAGGCGTGCCGCTGGATCAGCGGCGGCGGCGCGAGGCGGCCAGGCCGGCGAGGCCGACCAGGGCGAGCGAGCCGGGGGCGGGCACGAAGTGGAAGCCGCGTGCGCCGACGCCCGAGGCGACGAGCTCGAAGCCCGTGCCGTCGGTGTTGATCTGGTAGATGTTGCCGGTGGTCTCATCCGAGAAGACGACCTTGTCGGTGAAGGGGTTGTACTCGATCGCATCGGGACGGGGGGCCAGGACGTTGTCCTGGAAGAGGAGGCTGACGCCGGCGAAGTTGCCGTTGGCGTCGAGGTTGACCTTGTAGATGCCGTTGGTCGCGCCGACGGCGACGGGGGCGTTGGTGACGAACATGGTGTTCGCCGAGGCCTTGATGGTGGCGGTGCGGACGAAGGTCAGGGCCGAAGCGAGGCCGGTGGCGCCGGTGTCGGCGAAGTTCACGAGCAGGCTGGGGGTGCCGACCATGGAGCCGTCGACGTTGAACTTCCAGATCGTGCTGGATTCACCGTCGGGGCCGGGGGTGAGATCGCCGCCGTTGATGCCGGTGACGTAGTAGTCGTTGGCGCCGCCATAGGGGTTCTTGGTGATGTCGTTGGCGGTGCGGAGGGTCGGGCGGGTCGGGTCAACGTTGGGGATCTGCTGGTACGAGCCGACGTCGGCCGAGGTGACCGAGTTGAGGGCGCGGACGCCGTGGTAGGGGTTGACGGGGTTGTACTCGCTCTGGGGGTTGTTGGTGTAGAGGATGTTGCCCGAGGAGTGCCAGGCCATGCCGGTGGGGTTGGCCATGGGATAGTTCTGGCCGAGGACCGAGACCGTGGGGAGGGCGGCGAAGACGTTGTCGATCTTGTAGATGGCCGACTTGTTGTTGCCGGTGTCGACGGGGAAGGGGCCGCTGCTGACGTAGTAGTCGCCGGTGGGCGCCTGGAAGATCTCGGCGAGGCGGACGTCGGGATCGGCGAACGACACGAGGGTCGAGACCGTGCCGTTGTTGTAGTACATCACGGCGTCGTTGGTCTTCGAGGTGAAGACGATGTTGCCGACGGCCGAGGCCTGGGCGGAAGCGGCAAAGCCAGCGACAGCCAGAACTGCGATCATGCTCTTGCTCATCTCGTGAACTCCTCTTTCATGGGCGGGTCCTGTTTACCCGCCAAAATCGGACTTACCAAACCCCACCCGTCGACCGGTGAAGGCCGCGGGCCCTGCTCCAATACACCTCAGTGGATTGAGGTGATGTGCTCGTGTACTTGCGGTCTTGCGACTTCCCTCAAGAAATCTCCACACCCGCGTGAGCCGGGTCGCATTTCTCTATGCGCTTCCCGCGGGCCTTTCGTTCAAACAAACTCGCCGGTTTTTGATCCTTCGGGTTGTGCGACTCACTCAACCCGTCAACCCGGCTCGGAATTCCCGCGAGGGAACACAAAGCCGAACGGACCAATAGCGGATGCCGGCCAACGGCAATTCTGCAATGTGATGTGAGAAGCGGCCTTACACCGTGCGCTCAAGCGCGAACGGACACCCCAAAATTTCCACCCTCTCTTGCAGCGGATCGGCCACGATGAGCCGCTGCGTGTGTTGTGTGGAGGGGCTGACTTCCTGCCCGCACCCTCCAACTCCTGTGCACGCAGTATAGTCCCAGAAGTCGGGGGAGGAAATACGAACTTTTTACGACTCTGCTTTCCTTATTTAACCTTGACACTCGGGTGGCCGGCGTCGCGGTCGACGCGCAGGAATTGCGTGCCGGGCGGGTGTGCGGGTCGGGGGTGGCGTGACGCGTGACATGCGGCGTTGGCGGGTCTACACTGACGCCCTTGGAAACGGGCTTGTAGCTCAGCTGGCTAGAGCGCACCCCTGATAAGGGTGAGGTCGTTGGTTCGAGTCCAATCAGGCCCATTGATGCGGGGTATCCGTGACGGATGCCCCGCGTTTTTTTTACCGGCAAGCTTCTGGCGGTGCGGGGGTGGAGTGGGGGCGGCGTGGGGAGAGGGCACGGGGCGGGATTGGCGGGG
>DATGXW010000161.1:0-7430 GCA_035298585.1 Phycisphaerales bacterium | reverse complement strand
GTGCAATCGCCGACACCAGCGCCGGGTCCGGCTCCAGCCGCTGAGATTCAACGCCAAACCGGACGGACGTCCCGGCGATCACCGGCGCAAAGACCCGATCACCCAGCGAGGGCCGGACCACCGCGACATACGTGCCCGTCTCCTTTGCCCGCAGCGTCGCCTCATACATCCCGCTTCCGGTCTGGCGAAGCTCGACCTCCGTGGCCTCACCCGAGGGGGCGTACACCGTCGCCGGCGTCCTCAGAAACTCGATCGGCGTCCCGTCTTCCGCCGTCGCATCCATCGTGATGGTGAGGTTTGTCCCCTCAGCGCTGAGCCGCGTCTGAAAGAGTCGCTGCTGACTCGGGCGAGAGATCGACCGCACAAGCTGGGTCCAGAACTGCCCGTACCCCGGCCAGGAGAGCCACCGGTTCGCCCATTCCCCCGCGTCGGATGTGAACGCCGCAACCTGCCCCAGTTCCGCGCGCCACGATGCAAGCAGCGGTTCACCCTTGGGCGTCGTCATCGACGTGATGATCGTCGGTTCCTGCCGTGCCTGGGTCAGGTTCAACCCGCCCAGCGTCGGCGGCTTTCCAAGCCCGCGAAGCCCCGCCGATGCACTCTCCAGCACCACCGGGTCAAAGGGCTCGACGCGGTACATCGGCGTCCGAACCACGCGGATCGCCTTGAGGAATATCCGCGGCAGGATATTCGGGTTGGTGGGATTGAAATGTTCACCCCCGCCGTTGGACGCGATCGCCTCCATCGTCGGAAGATCCGCCCCGTCCCCGATCGAGATCGCCGAAACCGTGATCCCCTGCTCGTGCATCTCCTTGGCGATCTCCGGCAGTCGGCTTGCCCGCTGCGACTTGCCGTCCGACAGCAGCACCACGTGCTTGACCTTGGCCTTCACACCCGCGAGCGAACGCTTCGCCTCTTCGAGCGCGGGCCCCGCGTTCGTCCCGCCCCCCGCGGAGATCCCGCGGATCCGCTCGGCCGTCGCGGCGGGATTGGCGTTGGGCAAGAGCGGCGTCACCACGTCATAGCTGTTGTTGAACGTGATGACCCCAACCAGGTCCTTGCGGTTGAGCGAGAGCACCGCACGCGCCGCCGACTCGTTGGCGATCTCCTGCTGCGAACGCGAACTCCCCATGATGCTCCGGCTCATCGAGCCGGAGTTGTCGAGGATGAACACGATCGCCGCCTCGGATTCAACCACCGTGTCGGGAAGATCGATCACCACCGGCAGGATCGGTTCGATCGGAGAACCCTTCCATCCCCCCGATGCAAAGGACATCGGCCCGCCGATCATGATCAGACCCCCGCCCATCTCCCGGACATGTGCAGCGATCGCCTGCTGCGAATTGAGCGGCACCGCGTCCGCCGGCACGTTCTCCAGCACCACCAGGTCGTAATTCTGCAGCGAAAGCAGGTCCGTCGGAATCCCCGCCGCCGGCACCGTCGTCACCTCGATCTCCGCCGCCCGGAGCGTCTCCGCCAGGGGCGATGGACGCAGCTCATCCGAGAATTCCGCCACCCCATCCACGTGCAGCACCGACCCCACCGACGGCGTGATCGTGAACGACTCCCCCTCGTTGTTCACCGCGATCCGGTCACCCAGCGGCCCCTGCCCCCCCGGCGCGGGGTCGGGCTCATACACCACACGGAACCTGTGCACACGCGACGTCCCGATCGGGATCTCCGCCACAAAGAGGTTGGCCCCCGCCGACAGCACCATCCGCCGACCCGTCCCCGGTTCGCTCCCGTTGACATCCACCTCCTGCCCGTTGTCCAGGAGTCGAACCGTGCCGCTCGCCGCGTCCGTCGAGCGCAGGATCGCCCGCACCGTCACCGGCGCGCCCACCGCCGCCACCGGGGGCGAATCCACCGATTCGATCAACACCTCCGGACGGACCGCATACCGCAGCGGCACCACGTCGATCGAAACCCCCGCCGAGGTTCCAAGCACCAGGGTTGAAATGCCCGAACCAAGCCCCGATGCCGAGGCGATCTCTCGTGCCGTCTTGAGCCCGTCTCCCTCGGTCTGCACGCCGTCGGTGATGAGCAGGATCCGCCCCGTCGCATCCGTCGGCACCAGCGAGGCCGCGAACGCGAGTGCGCCCGCGATGTTCGTCCCTTCCCGCGAGGTGTACTCGAGGGGCCGGTCCGCCACCAGCTTGGCCGGAGATGGGCTTGCCACCAGCATCTGCCCCGCGTCAAAGGCGACGATCCCCAGGAGATCCTCCGGCCCCCGCCGAGCGGTCGCACGCAGCAACTGCACACGCACCGCCTCCAGCGTCGACGTGATCCTCGCCGAGCCTTCAGCGCCTTGCGAACCCTCCGCCGGCTGCCGCTGCACCGACTCCGAAACATCGACCACCGCGATGATCGCGACCTTGTGCGTTTCCCGCACACTCGCCAATCCCGCCAGGATCACCGCGATCAAAAGAACCAAGAGCGTCCGAACAAGTGCGGAAAGCCCCCGCCGCCACCGCGACATGGTGCTGAACGCCACCATCGCCGCCGCCGCCATCGGCACGGCCAGGAGCCCCGAAAGGAGCCAGAGAGGCTGTTCAAGGTGCAAGTTCACGGGAGGCTCAACCCTGGCATGTACGGCTCGGTGTCAAGAGCTTGACTGGGGGGGGGCGTGGTATGGTATTCTGAGTCGGCGTACGTTGAGTTCCGGGGAGCCTTCGATGCATTGCAGTATCCACTTCGTGGTCCTGGCATTCTCACTCCAGACCTCGGCATGCCTCGGGCATGTCGGATGGTCGCAAGATTCCCATCTTGCATCCTCGCCCGACCACGTGCGCCAGTGGTTGCGGGATCAGCACGAGTGGCGTAGCACGTGGAGAATGGGTGGGCGCGCGATCGAGGTTGGCGTCACGCAGGTAACCTCATCGCTCATCTCTCTTTCCGAAGCTCAACGGCGATTCGAGGCCGTCGAGCGGCTTGTCGATCATCCCGATCGATCGTTGATGGAATCGCTCCTGCCGATCGCTCGTAAGCCCGCTCGCACGCAGTACCGTGTGGTGTACGGGGGAAGCGATCTCTGGCGATGCGACCGATCGACCTCTGAATATCGACTGCTCGCCGCGGGATCAAGCTCGGATCGCTGGATGCTGTATGAGCCGGTGGCCGGCGATCCCTCGGCCAATGGAAGCCAGTTGACGATCATCGGTGCTGGCATCCCGCATCCGGCACTGTACAACGTATCCCGAAGTCTTGACGAATCTGAACAACTGCTGGGCATGTTCCTCGCTCCCGGGTCGGTCGTCGTGCTCCCGCCTGACACAGCGACCATCCAAACGCGTGAGCATTCCTGGACCGCGGCCCATGCACCGGAAGGAGAAGAGCGTCGTCTCACCTTGCAGGGCGGTTGGATGGCCGACGGCTCACCCCGATTGGACAAGGTCACGTTGCAATGGAAAGAGCAAAGGCAGTGGATCGAGAACTCATGGGTATTTGAGGGATATGAACCCTTTGACGCTCGTGCCGCGACAGTTCCGCGGAAGGTCACTCGCCTGCTCGGTGGACTGCTGGAGCGCCGAACGTACGTGATGGAGCACGTCCATCTCCACAACCCCGCCGACATGGCCCACGAAGTCGAACTTCCATCGGCTCCCGCCGGCGCGGGGATCGCGGATTTCCGGGATGAGCGGTCGCCGGCCTGGAGCGGCCTGGAAGATGCCCGCGCCACGGCCGTGACATGGCTCCCTATGGAGGGCGTTGACAACTACGTGGTCGGGAATGACGCCCGCCCATCACAATCTCAATCCAACATAGATCCCGCCGAGCGGTCCCGGTTCTCACGCACCTTGGCGATCTGGCTCGTGGTCTCCGTTCTTCTCGTTCCCGTGTCGTGGTTGCTGGTGAAGAAATGCAAAGGAACTTGATGTCATGACTTATTCCCGAAGGCACAAGCAATTCGTGCCGTTCGCATTCTTCTTCGTAAGCGTGGGCCCCTTTCGTCGATTGTGTGCGAACCCCCGCGCAAGGTGAACGTCTCTCGCAACACGTGTCGTAGTCTCACTCATGACCCTTATCGCGATCGCACGCACGAGAGTCGACACGAACAGGAGCCCGCGGTGAACCGCGCTCTCCGCGGGTTCACGCTTGTAGAGATCCTCGTCGCCCTGACGGTGATCGCCGTGCTGCTTTTCCTGAGCTTCTCAGCGCTGCGGAGCATCCACGCCAGGAGCATGCACGCACGCTCACTCCAGAATCTCAGGTCGCACGCCCAGGCCATCTCGGCGTATACAAACGACCATCGCTCCTTCTTTCCCCACTTCACCAGGGTCGGCGCGTTCAACAGCGATGTTTCCGGAGGAGGGATAAGCGTCTCAGGACTCTCCTACTTCGATGTCCACAAGTCATGGCACATCGCGCTGGCCGACGGTTATTACCAGGGCGACGCCCGATCAGAAGTCTTCGCCCCGCCGGGTTTCATTCGAGAAGACGGGCATCGATGGCCCTTCGAGACACGCTACCACGTGCCCTGTGCATTCATCGCCGATCCCGCCTACTGGAACGAGCGTACAAGGCTCGGGCCCGAGCAGTACCGCGGCACGAAGATGAGCGATGTCGCATTCTCCGCCGCCAAAACCATCGTCGTGCAGGCCTGGTACTCCTCCCGCGAGACCGGCGCGGCCGGATGGGAGGGCTACCGCCCGATCACCGCCGCGTTCTGCGATGGATCAGCCCGCCGCGTAGAGTGGGAGCGGCGGCTCTCGGGGTATCAAAACGGGGATGGATACGAGTTTGCAAACAGCGGCGCTGTCCACTACTCGGATTCTCCACCCTTGCTCCATGCACAGGATGGAGTTCGCGGACGGGATGTCCGCTGATGGCCGCCGCATGCTGATCGGCGCTTCACTCAGGGTACAATTCGCTTGAATGCACCCCCGCCGACCCACCCGCCAGATCATCGTCGGAGATTCCCGCGTTGGCCTTGTTCGCATCGGCGGCGGGAAACCCTCCCCCGTCGGCACGCCGACGACGCCCGCCCCCGTCTCCGTCCAGACGATGACCTCCGGCTACACGCACGACGTTGAGTCCTGCGTCCGCGAGATCAACAAGCTCGCCGCCGCCGGGGCCGACATCGTCCGTGTCGCCGTCCCCGAGAAGAAGGACACCGAGGCGCTCCGCGAGATCCTTCCCCGCGTCCAGGTCCCGATCGTCGCGGATGTCCACTTCCACTTCCAGCGTGCACTCGAAGCAGTCGAGGCCGGCGTCCACAAGATCCGCCTCAACCCCGGCAACATCCAGGACCGCGCCCAGGTCATCGACGTCATCCAGGCCTGCAAGGCCAAGGGCCTCCCGATCCGCGTCGGCGTCAACGAAGGCTCGATCATCGAGCGCAAGGACAAGCAACGGCGGATGAAGGAGCTCGGCCAGGTCTTCAGCGAGCACAAGCACGGCTACATGCTCGCGATCATGATCGCCAAGCTCGAGGAATACCTCGACATCTTCTACGAGCAGGACTTCTACGACATCTCGATCAGCGCCAAGAGCATGGACGCCTCCATGGTGATCGACGCCTACACCGCCATCAGCGAGCGGTTCGATCATCCCCTGCACCTGGGCGTGACGCACGCGGGCCCCAAGGAGACCGGGTGCATCCGCTCGGTCGCAGCGCTGGGTGCGCTGCTTGCCAGCGGCGTCGGCGACACCATCCGCATCAGCTACGCCAACGACCCGATCTATGAAGTCGAGGATGGGCTCGAACTCCTCTACTCACTGGGCCTGCGCGAGCGAAAGGGTGTCGACCTCATCGCCTGCCCCACCTGCGGACGCATCCAGGTCGACCTCTTCACCCTTGTGCAGGATGTCCGCAAGCAGCTCGCCGCCAAGGTGACGGTGCCGATGAAAGTCGCCGTCATGGGCTGCATCGTCAACGGCCCCGGCGAGGCGGAAGGCGCCGATGTCGCGGTGTTCGCGGGCGATCGCCGCGGCATCATCTATGTCCAGGGTGAACGCGTCGCCAACGTCCCCGAGCCCGAGATCCTCGACCGCCTGCTCGCCGAGTGCCTCTCATTTCAGGATCGCGTCCTGCGCGGCGAGGCGAAACTCGGCGAAAAGAAGGTCGACATCATCCCCCCCGACCCCATCGGCGAACTCGGCTCCGGCTATGAGAAGATCGCCGCAGGTCAGGTGGAGAAGCGTACAAACCTGACGATCAGGGGTGGGTGAGAGCGGCGCGGCTCACCACATTCGAGGAATGTGCCCGCACGCGAGCTTCTTGATGAGCTTGTCAACGAAGCTGAACACAAGAACAGTGACTGAAGAACGACGTGCATCATATTGCTCAGCGGTCCTGCATCTTCTTCGCCCGGCAGGGCGTCACGATCGTTGCCAGTGGCTTCAGCCACTGGTCAGCAGCTTCCAAGCACTGCCGCCCGGCAGGGCGGACGATAATGGTCACTCAATTCGGTCCGGGATTTTCATGTGCAGCAGTCTTCCGCCCGCATCGAGAACCCAGTAAGCTCATTCCATGCCAAGCTCATGGACTCAAAACTATTATCACATAGTCTTCGCTACCAAGAACAGAGAACCTTGGCTCACGCCAAGCCTCGAACAACGCCTCTACCCATTCCTCGGTGGAATATCAAGGGATCTTGAATGCGCTGCACTCGCCATCAACGGCTGGCTTGATCACGTCCATCTGCTCGTGCGATATCCCGCGAATCTCTCGCACGCAGACATGGCACGACATCTCAAAGGCCGGTCATCCAAGTGGATCCATGACGAGCTCGACGACCTCCAGAGCTTCGCATGGCAAGAGGGCTACGGCGGATTCACCGTCAGCGCCTCCATGCTCGACCGTGTGAAGCACTACATCGATCGCCAGAAGGAACACCATCAGACCACATCGTTCAAGCAGGAGTTGATGAAGCTCCTCGATCTACACGGTATTGAGGCAACCGAAGAACATGTCTTTGGTCCATATCGTCCGCCCGCCGGGCGGGCTGGTTCAAAGGAGCCTGAATCCAGGGACTAAAGTCCCTGGCAACCATCACTCGCCCTCCGGGCGATTCATTCACGCCCCCACATACCTCGCGTGCAGCGCCCGCGCCCGCTCCACCGACGACGTCCCGCGCACCAGCGTTCTCCCATCCGCAAACACCGTCAGTTCGATCGGCGCGCCTCCCTCGCCCACCACGTCCCGCACCACCCCGCGCACCAGGACCGGCGACAGCACAAAGCTCCCGTGCCTCACCAGCCGGCCGTGCACATCCGCAAGGTCCGGCTTCCAGCCCTCCGCGCCCCAGATCTGCACCGCGTTCCGGCCGCACAACACCGCCGCCGTGTCCGCGTGATCGCCCCGCAGGTACGCATACTCCCCATCCACGCAGCAGACGCAGTTCTTCCGCGGACCCGACTCCACCGAGATCGTCCGGTGCACATTCCCCCACAGGTCAAACCGGATGAGATGCCCGGGCAGCTTCTCC
>DATGXW010000160.1:0-5712 GCA_035298585.1 Phycisphaerales bacterium | reverse complement strand
GACGCTCGCGCAGCTCGAGAAGCCGCAGGAGCTTTCCCAGCGTGCGTAGTAGGTGGTCGTCACGCTCGGGGAGGCGATGACCAGCGGTGAACCGCTGCCGACGAGCGAACCCCCGCAGGCGTCGGTGTACCAGCGGAGCGTGCTGCCCGAGCCGCCGGAGGCCGTGAGCGTGATGCTCGGGACCACCGAGGGGCAGAAGTTGGTATCGCTGGTCGCGGCGCTGGTGGGAGCGGTCGGGAGGCTGGTCACCGTCACGGAGACGCTGCCGCAGCCGGAACTGACCTGGCCGTCGGAGGTCCGTCGTGCACGTGCGTAGTAGGTCGTGTTGCCCGAGGGCGTCACGACCAGCGGGTTGCCCGTGCCGACGAAGCCGACGCCGCAGGAGCCGCTGTACCAGTCGACCTCGATGCCGCTGCCGACGGTGCACGAGAGGGAGGTCTGCGATCCCTGGCAGACGGTGGGGGGTGTGGCGGTGACGTTGGTCGGATCCGAGGGCGCGGTCACGGCCTGGACGGTGATGCGAACGTTGTTGATGTCGAAGTAGATATTGCCGATGGCCTCGACCTTGATGCGGCCGTTGGTCGTGTTGACGTTCGGAACGGTGATGTTCTCCGATCCGTCGTTGGGCGTGCTTGCCGCCAGGACGGTGGGGAAGGTGGCTCCGTTGTCGGTCGAGAAGAGGATCCGGACGTTGGCGGTCGAGATCGGGGAGGCGGTGGTGTTGGCGACGTTCCAGGCAACCGTCTGCGTGGCGTTGCCCTGCCACACGGTGGTGCTGTTGGCGGTGGTGATGCTGAAGGGACCGGCGGTGTTGACGACGTTGATCGTCCGGTCGCTGAATCCGGTGCCGCCCTCGCCGGCCTGGTTGTCACGGACCGTGACGCGCCACTTGACGGCCCGGTTGGTGGTGGCCCACTTCTCGCCCTTGGTCAGCGTTCCCGAGAGGATGTTGGAGAGCTGGGGCACGAGGCGCGTGGGGTTGGTGGTCGGCGCGAAGGGGCGGAAGAGGGGCGAGGCCCCGTTGTCCGCCGCGGTCGCGGTCTGGGCCGCGCCCAGGTCGCGCTCCTCCCACGAGAAGGTCAGGGGATCGCCGTCGGCGTCGCTGTAGCTGTCGGGGGTGAGCTGGAAGGGTGTGCTGTGGGGGATCGTGAACGAAGGCCCGGCCGAGACGACGGGCGTGTTGTTGGTGGTCGTGGTGGGAACATCGCAGTTGTTGCCCGAGCCCGAGTTGATGAAGGTGGTGATCTCGGTGATGGAGCCGAACCCGAAGTAGGGATCGCTGTGCGACTGGATGTCGTCGCCGCTGCAGATGCCGGCGTAGCTCATGATCGTCGTGCCCGAACCGATCTCGTATGCGGTCGAGCCGTTGCGGTTGCCGCTGCACGAGCCGCCGGTGCCGTTGAAGTTGTGGTTGCCGCCGAACTGGTGGCCCATCTCGTGCGCCACGTAGTCGATCCAGAAGGCGTCGCCGGTGGGATTGGCCGAGCCCGTGACGCCCCAGGCCTTGGAGCTTGTGCACACGACGCCCAGGCCGGCCACGCCGCCGCCCCCGGTCGAGAAGACGTGCCCGATGTCGTAGTTGCCCGAGCCGATCTGGCCGTTGCAGGCGGTGATGTTCTGGTTGAGCATCGCGCCGCCGTCGTTGTTGGTGTAGGGGTCGGTGGAGGAGTTCGTATAGACAACGTTGGTGTTGTTGGCGACGAGTTCGAGACGGACGCCGACTTCGTTCTCATAGACGCCGGTCACGCGGTTGACGGCGGTGACGATCGCGGCCTGCGCGCCCGCGACCGTGCCGCCGAACTTGGCCGCGTACTCGCCCGTGCACGCGTTGGCCAGGCGGTAGCGCTTGCGGGTCACGATGGCGCGGGTGTTGGAGCCACCCCCGTGCTCGCGGCGGACCATCTCCTGTGCATCAGGGACCTGGCAGGTGAAGTTGTGGGTATTGTCGAGGTCGCGCTTGAAATGGCTGGTGTAGACCAGCGTGTTCTTGTCAAAGAACGGGTCGATGTACCAGGATCCGCCCGGTGCAAGGACCTGTGCGTGGAAGCCCAGTGGCGTGATGTCCAGGCGGATCGTCGCCTCGGGCTGGTCCACACCCTGGCCGACGTAGGTCTTGATGTCGGGGAACTGGGCCGCAAGGTCGGGGTGCATCACGGGCGATTCGACGACCGAGAACACGGCGGTGGTGCCGTCGGGACGGGGAAGATGCAGTAGCAGGGGAGCGGTCTTGGCGTCGGGGGAGTCCTCCATGGGCGCGCCGGCGAGGACATTGCGCATCGCGTCGGTATGGATCAGGACGCCGCGGTAGATCCGGGGCTGGACCCATGGGGCCTCGTTGCCGTCGTTGACGATCGGACCTTCGATCGTTTCCCACGCCGTGGGACCGACCGGGGGCCATTCATCGGCCCGGACCGTGGTCGCGGAGCCGGCGAGAAGGGCCATGGCGGCAAGAAGGCCGGTAATGCCACACCTGTGCATGCACAACTCTCCCATTCTGGATGATCGCAGAGGCGAACACGGAGGCTGAGGCCCGGGCAGAGGTGCACGGGCCGGGGAAGGAAAAACCGCCCTGCCCGGTCATGGGCGGGGGATATGTCCGATTTCGTCCCGCGAGGTGGAGTGGTTCCGTTGAACCTCTCCAGATCGTACAGAATCCGCACCGGACATGGAAGGTTATTTGCGACCCACGTGCACACCCCAAGTGCCAGCGGCATCACGCTGGAAGGAGTGTTCGACTCGGCGTACAGGGCTCACCCGGGGAGGATTGCGTCAGCGTTCCATCCTGTTGCTTGGAAGAATGGAGTGCCTCGGGAAATGTGAATCGATGGCGAGCCGTTGGCCGCGTTGATGCGTGGTGTTTGCCGAACGCCACAGGCGCGGTACCCCGCCAATCGACAACCTCAGGCACGATCATGGGGGATGCATGGAGCGGGCGCGGTCGCGGGATCCTGGCATGGTGTCGCGTCGCCGCACGACGATGGCGCTGCGTGGTGAGATCCAAGTCCGCCAAGGCTCAAGCCAGAAGCGTCACGCCAGCGATCGATCCAGATCCTCGATCAGGTCGCTGACATCCTCGATGCCGACGCTCAGGCGGACCAGGCCGTCGGCGATGCCGAGCTTGGCGCGTGCATCGGGCGGGATGCTGGCGTGGGTCATGATGGCAGGGTGCTCGATGAGTGACTCGACGCCGCCGAGGGACTCTGCGAGGCTGAAGAGCCTGACGCGCTCGAGCATCTGGCGCGAGGCAGAGAGGCCGCCCTTGATGACGCACGAGATCATGCCGCCAAAGCCAGGTCCCCATGAGCCTTTCATCTGGCGGGCGGCCAGTGCGTGCTGCGGGTGGCTCTCAAGGCCGGGGTAGATGACCTTCTCGACCTTGGCGTGCCTTTCGAGGTGCCGGGCGATGGTCAACGCGTTCTCGCAGTGGCGCTGGACGCGGACACTGAGCGTTTTGGTCGAGCGGAGCATCAGGAAGCAGTCCATCGCGCCCGGGACCGCACCGACGGCGTTCTGTGCATACTTGAGTCGGGCGGCGAGGTCATCATCGGAGGTGATGAGGGCGCCCGCGACGAGGTCTGAATGGCCGCCGATGTACTTGGTGCACGAGTGCATCGTGACGTGTGCACCCTGGCGCAGCGGGTTCTGGAGCGCTGGTGAGGCAAAGGTGTTGTCGACGACGAGGATGGGACCCTTGAGGGGCGTACCCATGGGGCCAAGCCCCGTGTCGGTGACGCCCGAGGACGGGGTGGTCTTTGCGGCCCAGCGATCGACGACGCCGCGGGCCATCGCGATGTCGATCACCTTGAGCATCGGGTTGCTGGGGGTTTCGAGCCAGACGACGCGGGTGGTGGGACGCATCGCGCCCTCGAGCGCCTTGGGGTCGAGCATGTCGACGCGGGTGGTCTCGATCGAGAGGTGGCGGAAGACCTTGTCAAGCTGCCGGAAGGAACCGCCGTAGACATCGTCCGAGAGGACGACGTGGTCACCCGCGCGGAGCTGGTGGAGCAGGCAGTCCATGGCGGCAAGGCCGCTGGAGAAGACCATGCCGTGCGTCCCGCCCTCGAGCGCTGCGATGTTGGCCTCAAGCGCGGTGCGCGTCGGGTTCTTGGAGCGTGCGTAGTCGTACCCGTCCTTGAAGACGCCCGGCGAGCTCTGGACGTACGTGCTGGTCATGTAGACCGGCGTCATGATCGCGCCGGTGGTGGGGTCTGGCGATTGGCCGGCGTGGATGCAGTCCGTGGCGAAGCGGTGGGAATGCTCACGAGTGCTGGACATGCATGCTCCTGTTTCGTCGCGGGGGGCCCGGCGGGGAGAGATCTGACGATCCGGCACGGACACAGCGAGCCGGGGGAGAGAAGTTTACGCCGTGGGCGGGGTCGGGTTCAGGGCGGGCCCGAGGGCGCTGTTTCGAGCGGTGGCGAGGCCGGATCCTGGCCCGGCGTGAGGCGGAGCGATTCCTGGTAGTAGGGGGTCCCCTCGGTGCGGTCGTTCCACCTGCGCGCGTTGGCCCAGTCCTTGGCGGCCTGATAGACCGAGACGTACACCGAGGCGGCGCGCTGCACTTCGGGGTGGTCCATCCCAAAGAGCATGGTGGCGGCGTCGACAGCCTTCTGAGCCATCTCGAGGCCTTCATCCACCTTGTTGAGCATGGCGAGGATCTCGCCCAGAACGCCGTAATACTCGTTGCTCAGCGGCGTCGGCGAACCGTCGGAATTGAGGGTGTGGGGAAGGCCCTCGCGGACGATGAGTTCCGCGCGGGCGGGGTCGCCCTTCATCGCCGTCACGATGCCGTATTCGAGCCGGGCGCGGAGCTGCGAAGGGTGGATGATGCCCCGGACGCGCTCGCCGGAAGTGACGCACGTGGCGAGTATCTCGGCGGCCTCGTCGAGCCGCCCCTGGCCGCGGAGGCAGGTGCCCAGGTTGCGCATCGAGACGAACACGTCGGGATGATCCTCTCCAAAGAGCCTGATCCGGCGTGCGAGGACATCGCGGGTGATCGCCTCGGCGGTGGCGAAGTCGCCTCGGTCCATGTGCCAGGCGGAGAGGTTGTTGCTCGCCATGAGCGTCATCACGCCGTCTTCACCCTCGAGCTTGCGGTAGATCTCGATCGCCTCTTCGTAGAGCTTGAGGGAGGTCGGGGCGTCGTCCCGCAGCGCGTTCGCGGCCGCGGTGATCAGCCGGACGGTGGTCTGGTCGATGGCGCCGTAGAGTCGGCGCGAACGCTCCATCGCGGGGACGCTGATCTGCGCGGCCTCTTCATCCCGCCCGACATCGTGGAGGAGCACGGCCAGGTCGCACACGCCGTCGAGGTATTCGCGAGAATCCTTGCCAAAGAACCTTTCCCGAAGTTCGACCGCCGCGCGGCCGTGCTTCTCGCTCTTTTCCATCTCGCCCAGGGACCAGTATGCCCGGCCGATGGCGCCGTGGAGGCTGGCGCGGACGCGTTCACTCTGGATGGAGCCGGCGTCGAGCTTGCGGGCGGCCTCGTCGAGCGCCATCCGCATCGTGACGGTCTGGCCGCGGGCGCGCTCGGGCTCGGTCGAGAGGAGGACGTCCTGGAGAAACCGGTTCGTCTCGTTTGCGGCCTTGTACTCCGCCTCGGCGCGGAGGGCCTGCCAGCCCGTGGCGGCGATCCCGGCCAGGAGCGTGAGGAAAACCGCGACGCCCAGCACGACCACCGTGAGATTGCGGCGGACAAACTTGGCGGTGCGG
>DATGXW010000159.1:0-5936 GCA_035298585.1 Phycisphaerales bacterium | reverse complement strand
GTCCGATTTGTCGCCGCCGGGCATCCGGCCCCGGAGGGGGGCGTCCCGGTCTGGGTTCCGGGTTCGGAAACGTTCGGAACACTGGTCGCGCCCGAGGTCGAACGGACGGTGCTCGAGATGCACGCCGCCTGGCTGGCGGGCTGGCTCCGGCTCCAGCAGCAGCAGACACAGTTGCGCCGGGCCGCATTCACCGACCCGCTCACCGGCGCCTGGAACCGCCGTTACTTTGACCGCTTTCTCGCCTCGGCGATCGAGCAGGCGCGCTCCAGCCGTCTGTCGCTGACGCTCATGGTCTTTGACATCGACGACTTCAAGCGATTCAACGAGCAGTTCGGCCACGACGCCGCGGACGAGATCCTGGTGGAGACGGTCCGGCTGCTGCAGAGCGTGATCCGACCCACCGACCGTGTCTGCCGCATCGGGGGGGATGAGTTCGCCGTCATCTTCTACGAGCCCGCGGGCCCGCGCACGCCCGGCAGCGTGCCCCCATCCTCGGTCGCCCAGATCGCCGAACGCTTCCAGAAGCAGATCTGCGACCAGAGGTTTCCCAAGCTGGGCATCGACGCCCCCGGCACGCTCACGATCTCGGGCGGCATCGCAACCTTCCCCTGGGATGGAACCACCACCGCCGATCTCGTGCGCCGGGCGGACGAGCTGGCGCGCGAGAGCAAGCGCGAAGGCAAGAACGCGATTCGGATGGGGCCGTTCCAGGGTGAATCCTGCTGATCGAAACGCACCACGGCGCCGCGTCCTTCATACCCTTGAACGCATGTCCTCTTTGAGGTACGACCTCTTTGCCGTCGATCTTGATGGAACGCTCCTCAACTCCGCGGGGCGAATCTCAGAGCGCAACGCCGCCGCAGTCCGGCGTGCACGCGCGGCCGGTCTTCGCATCGTCGTGTGCACCGGCCGCGGCCTGGTCGAATGCCGCCATTACCTCGACGCGATCGAGCAGACCGAGCCGGTCATCGTTGCGGGCGGTTCGATCATCGCCTGCCCCGTCACCTCGCGCACCGTTCACAAGTTCAACCTGCACCTGGATATGGTCCGGCATGCCGTCGAACGCATCCACGGGCACGGCTATCCCGCGCTGGTTCTCAAGGACCCGATCGAGGCCGGGTATGACTACCTCGTCGTCACCGGGAAGGCGGATCATCCCCTCGATCCCGTGACCCGCTGGTGGTTCGAGACGATGTCCGTGAAGGTGCGGTATGTGCGCGACCTGAGTGAGGATCAGCACCCAGAGCACACCGTTCGCCTGGGAGCCTGCGGCATGTCCGGCTCGATGTCCCGGGTCCAGCACGACCTCCTGGAGGCATACCGGGACCACCTGCACATGCATCACTTTCCGGCGGTCGTCGCGCCCGAGCACGCAAGCCGGACGGACGATGGACAGGTGCTGCACGTCTTGGAGGTCTTTGCGAGCAACGCCAACAAGTGGTCCGCGATCGAGGTCCTTTCACGCGGCCTTGGCATCGGCCACGACCGGATCGCCACGATCGGCGACCAGATCAACGACGTCCCGATGCTCAAGGGCGCCGGCCTTGGCATCGCGATGGGGAACGCCGTCCCCGCCGCACGCGAGGTTGCGAAACGCCACTCCCTCGGCAACGATGAGGACGGCGTTGCACACGCGATCGACCGCATCCTCTGCGGTGAGTGGTGAGAATCGTCGCCCCATGCAGACACTTGCAACCATCAAGAAGCTCCTCGAAGAGCGCGGACTCGCGCCCCAGCACCGCTTCGGCCAGAATTTCCTCATCGATCACAACCTGATCCGCAAGCTCGTTGACGGTGCATCTCTCGCTCCCGGCGACCTGGTGCTGGAGATCGGCCCCGGGACCGGCACGATGACGGAGGAACTCCTTGAACGCGGGTGCCATGTGATCGCGGCGGAGCTTGACCGCGGCATGTGCGATCTTCTCCGCTCCACCATCGGCCAGGGCCCGCACGCGGCGAGGTTCACGCTTGTCGAAGGAGACTGCCTCGAATCCAAGCGGGAGCTCTCTGGGCAGATCCGCGAACAACTCGCCGGGCGAGCCTTCACGCTCGTCTCCAATCTCCCGTACGGCGCCGGCACGCCGGTCATGACGACGATCCTCGCCACGCACACCGAGTGCCGCACGCTCGCGGTGACGATCCAGCGTGAAGTCGCCGATCGGCTGACCGCCAAGCCGCGTTCAAAGGACTATGGACCCCTCTCGATCATCGCCCAGGCCGTGGCCCACGTCGAGATGGTCGCGGTCCTGCCACCCGAGTGCTTCTGGCCCCGCCCCGACGTGACCAGCGCGATGGTCCGCATCACCCGCCGGGCCACGCCGCTGACCGATGATGCACAGTCTCTGGCGGAGGCCTGTAAAGCACTCTTTGCACAGCGACGCAAGCAGATTGGCTGGTACCTGGGCCGAGAGGCCGCATGGCCCCAGGGCATCACCCCCACCATGCGAGCAGAAGAGCTTGCGCCCGAGCAGTTCGTCGAGCTCGCCCGGGCACGTGCAACGCTCCGCACCCCGCGGGATTGAATTCGGCCAGGCCGCGGTCATTGAGGCCTGTCATTCAAACCCTTCATCGGTGCTTTCGCCGCTCGAACCCGGCCCCTTGGCGACGCTGATCGTCATCCCGCGCTTCCCCGGCATCCACAGGTCCGCCGCGTCGCGTCCATCCGCCCGCTCGCGCAGCAGCAGGAAGACAATCGTGAAGATCGCAAAGTACGCGCTGACAATGAAGCCGCCCACCATCACCAGCGGGATGGCGCTCCACATGGAAACCAGCCCATCCGCGGTTTTTTCGCTCCAACCCGCCTCCGCGCCGGGTTCCCCGTGCGAGATCCACCGCATGGAACTCCAGATCGCCACGCCCCGGGTCCACGATGCGATCATCCAGACGATGAACGCCCCGATCACTGCCTGCACGCTCCCCAGCATCGTGTAGAGGAACAGCCGCCCCGGCGCTGCGACGACATAGGCCAGGCCGCGCTGGAATGCATCGAGCCCGTCCGCATTCTCGGCCGCGACGGCGGGGCAGAAGAGTCCGTGACCCAGCACACCCCCCACAAGCAGCAGCACCGCGCACAGGGCTCCCGCGAGGAAGATCGGGTACAGCACACCGCCCGCGACCTGCACCACCGGCCATGAGAGCAGGATCCATCCCGCCGCGGCCATGATGAAGCACACGAACCCCGCGGCCGCCGGCGCAATCAACATGGCCGTCCCCGCCGCCGACCAGCGCTTGAGGCCAAAGCCCAGCGCTTCATGCCACGGACAGATCCTCCCCAGGCCGTACTCGACCGCCACCATCCTGGAGACCGCCGTCCCACCCACCGACCAGAGCAGGATCAGCGGGATCAAGACCAGCGTCGCCGTCAGCGGAAACGCCACCTGGGGATCCACCAGGAGGCCCAGTGCAGCCCGCCCCACGGCCGTCGCCAGTTCCCCCGGATCTCCGCGGTGTGCAGCGAGCACGATCTCATCGGTCCCACGCTCCCACGCCGAACGGAGGAGGCCCATCCAGCCTCGGCCGGCGCTGGTGCCCTCCGCGACGCGGAGAATCAACGCCGCCATCACCAGCATCAGCGTCGAGAAGACCCATCGCTGGGGGCGGAGCGCCAGGGATGCTGACCGCAGGACCCTCGGCCAGAGAAGATCGCCCAGGAGGTCAGACAGCAGGAGCGGTCGAGCGCCCCCGGCGGTCCGCCCCGGCGAGGGCGAAATTCCTGTGTGCACATGGGTTCGTTCAGTATGCAAAGTGGGCATGGACGCCCGATGCTAAAGGGGAAAGCCCGGTCCCGCCACTTCCCCGACCCCCTGGCCCTTCGGATTGTCCCGGGAATGCCCACTTGTCCGGGTTGTTCGGCGGGTCCATGATCTATGCACATGAGCCGAGAAGTCATTCGGAACATCGTCCTTGCCGTCGAGTTGCTCCTCCTGGGGCCATTGGTCGGGAAGCTTCTCACCCTGCTGCATGCCCCCGATGGGGGTCACGCGGTCACCCCGCTGCTTTCGGGTTCGCCAGCGCTTGGGATCGTGCTGCTGGTGGTCGTTCTATTCCTGGCGTCGATCGTCGGGATCCTGGACGGCCGGGCGTTTGGCGTCAGGTCGGGCATGGCCGGCATGGGCTGCATCCTGGGATGGGCTGCGTTTAACACCGGCAAGATCGAGGACATCCTCCGTGACGCGGCCCCGCTGACCATTTCCATCAAGCTCGCGGTCGAAGGGTTGATCATCTCGGTTGCGGCTGTTCTGTTTGTTCGCCAGCTTGCGATGATGAGCGAGCGTGATGGGCAGCATGGGACCGGGCCCGGCCCGGAACTGGCGATCTCCAGTCTTGTGCGCGCGCCATCGCTCCTTGCGGCGGGCGCGGCGTGCGTGGGCGGCCTGGTTGGAGCCTGGTTCGTGGCATTTCACGGCGCCAAGGGTCAGACGCTCTTTGCAGGTCTGATCGGCGGGATCGTCGCGGGCGGGATGGCGGCGGTCATTTCCGCCGGTTCAGAGTCAAAGTCCGGGGCAAGAACGGTCGACCCGGTTATTTCGGCCTGCATGGGCCTGGGGCTGGCCTCCGTCGTGGCGCCATTTTCGATCGCGTTCCTCAGCGGTTCAGACCCTCTTGCCAGTGCATTGGCGGGGAAGATGTTCCCCTTGGGTCATCTGAGCGGGCTGGATTGGGCGGCGGGGGCGCTGGTTGGGATTCCGATCGGGCTGGGGTGGGCTGGTGCACACACCGCGCAGGACCCCAAGCAGGATGGGGTTGCGATGGACGCGCCAGCGCACATCGCCGCGCAACGGTGAGCAATCTCGGAACTGGCGAAACCCTGGCGCGTCCAAACGGTACAAAGTCTGCCCAACCGCCATGGTTGAAGGCCCGGGCGAACGAAATGAGGTAGTAGTACGGCGGGTGCCCGTGGTACGCTGGGTGACGCTATCGTTCTGCCGCTCAAGGAGCTGTGTCATGAACGCGATTTCCGTTCGGGTTTTGGCAGTTATTGCGACGGTTGCTGGCACGGCGACCTGCCTGCGTGCCCAGACCACGCCCGCAACCCAGCCGGCCGAGCCGGTGGTGGTCCGGAGCTCCCGTCCCGAGCGCGACACGCTTTTGAAGTTCAGCCGACCCCTCACGGTGGAGTTCAAGGACACGCGCCTGGAGGATGCGGTCAAGTTCATGACCGACGTCACCGGCGCGGACATTGAGCCGATGTGGACCGACGATATCCACTCGGTGGGCTTGAACAAGGATCAGTTGATCACGTTCACCGCCAAGAACATCAATGCACTCAAGGTGATGGAGAAGCTGCTCCAGAAGGCCAGCGAGAAGGGAGACCTGCTCGAGAACAGTTGGCAGATGTCGGACACGGGCTCGATGCAGATCGGACCCAAGGAGCGGCTGAACTCCTTCAAGCGGATGGAGATGTACGACATCAACGACCTGCTCCTGGTCCTGCCCATGTACACCGATGCGCCGGAGTTTGACCTGCAGTCGGTGCTGCAAAGCTCGGGCTCGGGAGGCGGCGGCGGGAGCCAGAGCCCCTTCCGCGACACCGGCGGCGGCAACCGGCAGACGCAGCAGGGCCCCTCGCGCGAAGAGCGTGCACAGGACGTGGTCAAGGTCGTCACCGACCTGATCGAGACCGAGCAGTGGACCGACAACGGCGGCACGGGCGGCACCGTCCGGTACTACCAGGGCGCGCTCATGGTCAATGCGCCGGATTACATCCACCGCCAGATCAACGGCTATCCGTACTGGTCCGCCGGGACGCAGGTTTCGCAGGTGAAGGGTCGGCGCTGGGTTTCGCTGAACGTCGATACGGCCAATTCGCAGCTCGACGGCCTGGCCAACCAGCCCGTGACGGGCGTTGTTCCCGGCGGCGGTCGCTGAATCTCGGTGTTTTCAAGTCGGATCTTTTCAACGAGCCTCGGCATGATCCGAGGCTCGTTGTGCATCCG
>DATGXW010000158.1:0-1942 GCA_035298585.1 Phycisphaerales bacterium | reverse complement strand
GGATGGATGCTCGCGTGGGCGGGGGGCGGGTCGATTCTCGCCGGTGTGATCGGCTCATTGATCCCCGCGTGGATGGCGGCAAGGACGAGCCCTCTTGAGTCGCTGGCGGTTCGCTCCCGCGCTGCCTCGGGGCGCGGGATGGTGCTCGCGCTCCTGGTCGGTGTGGGGCTGGCGGCGACGCACATCGGGATTGTCTTTGCGCCGCTGAAAGTGGAGATCGTCTTCTGGCTCTTTGTGATGGTGGGGGTGCCGTCACTGATCACGGGATACTTCCTGATCGCGGTCGCGCTGGTGCAGGTGGTGTCGAGGACCGCGGGGCACATGGTCTCGCGTCTGCTGGTGATACCCCGGAAACTCGCGGCGGGGGCCGTGTCGCGGACGCCGTACCGGCTGGGATTCACCGCCGGGGCGATGTCCTTTGGGATCGCGCTCATGGTCGGGATCTGGACGCAGGGAAACTCCGTATTGCGGGACTGGATCGGCAGGCTCAAGTTTCCCGAGGCGTTTGTCGTGGGTCTCAACATCGGGCCCGAAGCGCAGCAGAAGCTCCGGGAACTCCCGTTCGTCGAACGGACCTGCGCCATCTCGCTCTATCCGGTGGAAACCGAAGCTTTCGGCATCGAGGGGATCGCAACCTATACCTCAACCTACATCGGGTTTGAGCCCGCCCCGTTCTTTGAGATGACCAACCTGGTGTGGGATGAGGGAGACCCCGCCACCGCGCTCGCGCGGCTGGAGGCGGGCGGGGCGATCCTGGTTGCACGCGAGTTTCGCGCGGCCAAGGGGCTGGGGCTGGGCGACAGGTTCGTGTGCAGATCCCAGGACAAGTCGGCCGAGTTTGAGATCGTCGGGGTCGTCCACAGCCCGGGGCTCGAACTGATCAGCCAGTTCTTTACGATCGGCCAGGACTACACGCAGCAGTCCGTCCACGCCGTCTTTGGTTCGCGGCGCGACCTGGTTCAGCATTTCGGCGTCGACGCCGTTCAGATGATCCAGGTCGGGCTGGTGAAGGAAGGTGATCCGCGCGCGGTGGATGATGAGCAGGCGGTCGGCCAGATGCGGCTGGCGCTGGCGGGCGCGGGGATCTATGACGCGGGGAGTGCACGCAAGGTGCTCAAGGACGTCCGCGGGTTTGTCGAACGGACGCTGCTGGTGTCATCCTCGATCGCGGTCTTTGCGATGGCCGTCGCCTCGCTGGGAGTCGCCAACATCATCGCCGCGGGCATCGCCGCCCGGCACTTTGAGTTTGGCGTTCTCCGCGCCATCGGCGGCGGCTCGTGGCTCGTCGCACGGATCGTCCTTTACGAAGTCGTCATCATCGCGATCTCCGCGGCGTTCCTGGGGACCATCTGCGGACTTCAGGGGGCCACCGCCGATCAGCGGCTCCAGCGGCTGGTCGTCGGGCTTGATCTTCACGTCCGGCCGCCCTGGCCCGCCATCGCCGCCGGGTGGGCCATCGTGCTCCTGGTGTGCATCGCCGCCGCCTTGCCCTCCCTGATCGGGCTCGCCAAGGCCCGGCCGCGCGAACTGCTGGGCTCGATGAAAGGTTGAAAACGACGCCCATGTGCTATGCCGACGACCCACAATCGCGGGACTTTGGCGGGAATCCCGGCGCTGCATGAACCGCCTCGCGGGTGATTCCGTACGCCGATGACACGGAGCGTGGCCGAATCCGTCAACGCCCGGTGATCATGTGCCGGTGGCACACGCTGTGTATACGCTGAGTTTGAGGGTTCTTCGTGAGGGAACTGCGCCGAAACCCGTGTGCCGCGTGGATTGTGCGTTTCCGGCGATGGATCGCCGCGTGGATGCTGATGACTGCCGCGGCATCACTGCTGCACGTTTACGTGTGGGGTCCGCACGAGAACGGGGCGGAAATGACCCCGATGTTCGCCGAAGCGACACTCAAGCGGCTTGAGAACGTCGTTCAGATGTGCATCCT
>DATGXW010000157.1:0-4642 GCA_035298585.1 Phycisphaerales bacterium | reverse complement strand
CCAAGACCGCCGCCAACCTCAAGGTCGGCAACCGCGACGCCGCAGGCCAGCTCGCCCTGCGACTCCAGACCGTCCAGCGCGAACTCGTCGAAAACCGTGCCCAGCTCGAGCAGGCCGAGAAGACCTACAAGGAACTCGTCGCCGCACGAGATGTTTCGATCAATGCCGCGCGGCAGAAGATCGAATCGCTCAAGCGCGATCTCTCTGACCTCAAGGTCAAGAAGGCCATGGCCGAGTTGACCGAGATGGCCTCGGGGATGGTCACGTCGATCGGAGGGTCGGGGGACACGCTCGACCGCCTGCACAACATGGTGCAGGAAGAGAAGGAAAAGGCCTCGGGCCGCCTCCGCGTCGCCAAGGACAGCATGAACATGGGGGACATCCAGCTCAAGGAAGCCGAGCAGAAGGCCCTGGCGGACCAGGCCCTCGCCGAGTTCGCCGCCACCGAAGGCATCGCCCTCGAAGGCGCTCCCGTTGTCGCCCCCGCTTCCAAGACCATGGGCACCAGCGCCACCGAAGCCGAAAAGAACTGAGCCGCACAGATCAGCAAATACAGTTCACCACAGACGCGCCAAGAACACAGAGGGGAAAGGCATCAAGGGATCGAGGCACCGAGGCATCAAGCAATGAAGCGGTCAGAATCAATGCCTTGATGCCTTGATGCCTTGATGCCTTGATGCCTTGATGCCTTGATGCCTTGATGCCTCTGCGACCTCTGTGCCTCTGTGGTGAATCTGCTTCTCCAGGAGAGTGCCCGTGACCCAAGCCGCCACGACGACACCTGCACTCCCCTCATGGGCTTCCGAGCTCATCACGCTCTACGAGTCCAACGCCGCCTGCCAGTTCATCCTCCACGGCAACGTCGCCGATCGCGTCCTGATCCCTGACGCAGGCACGCCATCTCTCGGCTCACTCGCCGAGTTCCTCTCCCGAGTCCTTCTCAAGAACTTCGACATCGTCATCACCTACGACCTCGCCTCGGGCATCCGCGTCGACAAGGGGGGCGATGCGATCCAGCAGTGGCCCCTCTTCAAGCAGACCCAGACGCTTCCGCGCGAGCCGCGCCAGGCCATCGAGTGGATCACGTCGTTCCTGCGGTACTCCGCGAACCTCCAGAAGCTCGGCAGGCCCGCACAGCAGGTCGCGGTCTTCATCCGCTCGGCGAACCTCGTGGCGCCTGCCATCCGCGGCGCGTTCAACTACGACCTCTCCGCACTCGCCCTCCAGGTCCGCGAGTGGGGGAGTGATTCCACCATCGCCGCCGCACCCGTCGCGACGTTCCTCATCACCGACAACCTCAGCGACCTCCACCCGCTCATCGTCAGCAACCCCCGTGCAGCCAAGTTCGAGATCCCGCTCCCTTCTGAACCAGAACTCCGCCGCGCGTTTGATGTCCTGGCCCCTGCCTACCCCACGGCGCTCAAGACCTTCGCAAACAACCTCGACGTCCCCGCGGGCGCCATGTCCGGCGCCACCATGCACGCGGTCGAAGGCATGCTCAAGACCCGCGAGCACAAGGGCCAGCCGATCGCCGACAGCGATCTGGTGAACCTCAAAAAGCAGATCATCGAGAACGATGCGGGCGGTCTTCTTGAGTTCGTTCAGTCGGACCGCAACCTCGACATGCTCCTCGGCCAGGACAAGGTCAAAGCCTGGCTGAGGCAAGACATCGCCCTCTGGAAGCAGGGCGATCTCAAGGCCATGCCGATGGGCTATCTCTTCTGCGGTCCGGTCGGCACCGGCAAGACCTTCATGGTCGAGTGTCTCGCGGGCGAAGCAGGCGTTCCCGTCGTCAAGCTCAAGAACTTCCGCGACCGCTGGGTCGGTTCCACCGAAGCCAACCTCGAAACCATCTTCCGCCTCCTGCACGCACTCAAGCGCTGCTACGTCTTCATAGATGAGGCAGACCAGGCCCTCGGCAAGCGCTCCGCAGACTCGGGTGACTCCGGCGTCGGAGGCCGCGTCTACTCCATGATGGCTGAGGAGATGAGCAACACCCGCAACCGCGGCAAGATCGTCTGGATCCTCGCGTCAAGCAGGCCCGACCTCATCGAAGTCGACCTCAAGCGCCCCGGCCGCGTCGACGTCAAGATCCCGCTCCTTCCCACGACCACGGCAGAAGAATCCTTCTCCCTCATCAAGGGCCTGTGCACCAAGCGCGGCGTCCCGATCGCCCCCGAATCCTTCGAAGACCTCAAGCACCTGATGCCCCGCCTCCTCACACCCGGCGCTGCTGAAGCCATCGCCGTCAAGGTCTATCGCACGACGCGCACGCACGCAGGCACCAGCGCAGAAGCCGCCCTCAAAGACGTCCTTGACGACTACCAGCACCCCATCCCCCTCGACATCATGCGTGCCCAGATCGAACTCGCCGTCCGCGAATCTTCCGACGCGGAATTCGTCCCCGCCGAATTCCGATCGACCTGACACTGAATCCGTTTCCCACGAACCCGCAGCGCAAGCAAGGGGCCTCTTCTCTTCTCACGAGTCCCAGTTCCGCAACGCCGGGTGCCCTGCTCCGGCCTGCTCTGAGGCCGGGGCAGGCAACACGTGCTCGAATCCATCTGTTGATGCTCTCAACGTTCACTCCCTTCCCAATCACCTCGCTTCCGATTTTTTGCTTCGTTTTTCCTACCTGATCCGCGTTCATCCGCGTAATCTGCGGCTGGTATTGGGCTTTGCAGTCTTGCCCGAAGGGGGTTCCATGACATCGCTCCGCGACAGCCGGATCGCCTTTGCCGACTACATGCACCGCGTGTGCACCGAAGTCGCCGCCATGGACTTTGCCGACTACGAGCCCCCCTGGTTCCGCGGACATTCGCAGCCCACGCACACGCTGACGCCCACGCTCATGCGCAAGTCAACCATGGAAGCCGTGGGAATCGACGTCAAGCAGGTCCACGACAAGGCTTCCACGGCCCGTCACCGCATGCTCCGGCTCGAATCCGATCTCTTCTTCGACTTCCAGATCCGCATGGGCCGCGAGCGGGCCGACTACGCATCCTGCTGGGACGTGCTCTTTGCCATGCGGCACTACGGCATCCCCACCCGCATCATGGATTGGACGCAGACCCTCGGCGTCGCGATCTACTTTGCACTCAGCGCGCCCGATCCCGTCGATCCGGGCATCTGGATCCTTCATCCCTATCTGCTCAACAAGAAGCATTGGATCAGCCGGGACACGGTCCTGCCCAAGTACCTCGGCTTTGTCGATGGGAAGACGGTGCTCAACGACTACGACGACATCCTTGGACACTGGAAGCATGACTCGATGTTCGAAGGCCCGGTGGCGGTCTGTCCCAGCAGAGCAAATGCACGCATGCAGGCCCAGTCGGGCACATTCACGATCCACGGCACCAACTGGCGTCCACTCGAACAGCAGGTCGACGGCTCGATCGTGCGCATGGTCCCGATGCCACCCGAAGCAGTCTTGGGGGGGCGCCAGTTCCTCCGCGAAGCGGGCCTCACCGACCGCGTCCTCTTCCCCGGCATCGAAGGCCTCGCCCAGGAAATGCGCAGAACGTTCGAACTCCGCAGATGAAAATGCAACTTCCACGCTGAAGCAGCCACACCGCCGTCTGTAGTATCCGCTGTGCCGCTGTGCCGCTGTGCCGCTGTGCCGCTGTGCCGCTGTGCCGCTGTGCCGCTGTGCCGCTGTGCCGCCGTGCCGCCGTGCCGCCGTGCCGCCGTGCCGCCGTGCCGCCTTCACGTACCCGGATGCCACGCCTCCACGCCCGACGTCACCGGCGCCAGCGCCTCGATCCGGTCCGCGGCCGTCTCCGCACCGTTCTCGACGCACACAGGCCCCCGCAGGATCCCCGCACGCATGTGCATCTCCCGATCCTGTCCCACACGCACCAGCGCGTCCGCCAGGCTCTGCTCTTGAAGAACGCTCTTTCGGATCGTCAGCGATGTCCCCAGCCGTTCAATCCGCGCCGCGTTGTCAAATTCATCGTTGGCAAACGGGATCGCGATCGATGGCTTCCCTGACCGCAGCGTCTGTGCCGTCGTCCCCGCCCCCGCGTGATGAACGGTCACCGACCCGCGATGGAGAACCTGCGAAAAGGGTGCGTAAATGCACGCGTGCATCGAAGGCGGCAACCCCTTGGGAATGTTCTCCGCCTTGCCCACCAGCAGCAGGGCGGGCATCTTCGCCCGTGTGCACGCACGCACCGCCATCGGATAAAAATCTCCCGCGTGCTGCACGACGCTCGTGCCCAGCGTGAAGATCGCCGGGGGCGTCCCCGCCGCTTCGCAGCGCGTCAAAAACGCGTCCAATTCCTCCCGGCCCAGTTCATCTTCGGGCGAGCGATCAAATGAGGAGTATCCGCACACGGCGGAACGCGGCGGATCGTCCGCCGCCGGCCCCCGCAGGTGCTTGGACCACAGCCCAAGTGCAATGTTCCCGTCCTTGACCTCCCCAAATAGAAAATCCCGGCCCGCGGCCATGCCAAGCTCGCGCCGGATCCTGTTGAGCGGACGATCCATGAACCATCGCATCGCACGCCGTGCGACCTGGAGCTTGAGCTCGCTCAGCCACGGCGGAGCATGGAGCGATTCCCACGAGCGGTAGGCCGCCGGATCCTGCCGGGAAAAGAAGAACGCGGGCGAGAGAACGATGGTCGCCGTCGGGATCGCGTAC
>DATGXW010000156.1:0-3270 GCA_035298585.1 Phycisphaerales bacterium | reverse complement strand
CCGCCACAACATCGCTCATGCCCCGAGTGTACCTGCATCCACTCCCCCTCCCGGAGGAACGGGACGGGTGTAGGTTCCGCCTTCCCCCTCGATTCCCGACTCGATGCCTCGATGCCTCGATGCCTTGATGCCTTGATGCCTCGATGCCTTCTTCTGCCATTTCGGCACCCCCACCCCCACGACCGTCGCTCCTGACCGCCGTCGCCGCCCCTACCGCCCATCCCCACAGGCAAAAACCCCGTCTCATCCCGCGCCCCTCACCTCTTCCCACTCCCGACTTCCGGCACGCCCATTGCCTTCCCCACCAGCATGCGGCTGTCGGTGCGCTTCCATCCCGGTCCCCCTTCCGCGGGCAACCACCCGCACGGGACCCCCGCGCCCACACCCACCCACCAAGCCCCCGGCGGCCGCCTCAACCTCCTCCTCTCCTACGCCGGCTGGCAACCCGACCCCTGGGTCGAGCGTCTGCCCCCCCTCCTCGAACCCATGGGCGTCCAGTCCCTCCGCGCCGCCACCGGCCGCGAAGCCCAGGACGTCATCCGCACCAACCCCATCCACATCGCCGTCGTCGACCTCGGCCTGCCCCTCGACTCCGTCGACTCCGAAGCCGACGCGCCGGAACTCTCCGAAGGCGGCTCGCGCCTGTTGGAGCTGCTTCACCGCCTCGACCAGCCCCCGCCCACCGTCGTCGTCAAGCGCGCCCGCTCCACCCGCGACGACCACCGCGACATGGCCGCCGCCCTCCGCCTCGGCGCCTTCGCCGTCGTCGACCGCCCCCGCGACCAGCACGACCTCAACCTCATCCTCGAAGTCCTGAGACGCTGCCTCACCCGCTTCTACCAAGGCCGATGGCCGGGGGGAGTGGGAAGGGGTGAGGGCTGAGGTGTGAGTCGAACCAACGTCTTCTGTGTGCCTCAATTTGCGATTTGCCCATTTGCGATTTGAGATTTTTCCCCAGTTCACCAAACTACCAAAGGAGTGCCTCCCCGTGCCCAAGTCCGACACCCCCGCCGTCCGTCCCCTCCACGACAAGATCCTCGTCCGTCGCGATGAGGCCGAGACCAAGACCGCCAGCGGCATCTTCCTCCCCGAGTCCAGCAAGGACAAGCCCAAGACCGGCGTCATCACCGCCGTCGGCGACGGCGCCCTCAACACCGAAACCGGTCAGCGCATCCCCCTCTCCGTCAAGAAGGGCGACAAGGTCATCTTCTCCTCCTACGCCGGCACCGAGGTCAAGATCAACGACGCCGAACTCCTCATCATGTCCGAGGACGACATCCTCGCCGTGATCGACTAAGCAAAGCGGAGCAGGGGGGCAGCGGAGCAGGGGAGCAGGGCTCCGCTCTTCCCCTGCACCGCTGCTCCCCTCCTCCCCTGCTCCCCTTCCGCCCCATGACCCCAGACCAACTCCGCCAATCCCTCCGTGAACTCAGCGGCGATCGCGATTGCACCATCGCCTTCTCCGATGTCTTCCCCGCCGGCGGCGGCGTCCTCAACAACGCCCTCCTCGAGATCCGCAACGCCATGCTGATCCCCGACGAGCCCGACCACATGGTCAAAGTCACCGACGGCAAACACATCTACGTCATCGACGCCGACCGAGTCGTCTGGGTCCGCATCGCCCTCAAACAACCTGTCAAGTAAGTCATCGCTCCACGCATTCAAACCATTCACCGCGGAGAACGCAGAGCACGCAGAGAAGAAGAGAATCAACAACGCAAACAACCCGCGTCCCCCCACCCTCTTCCCACCTCTTGCCATCCCTCCGCGTCCTCTGCGTCCTCCGCGGTGAAATCCTGATTCCCAAACCTAGTGCCTAGTGCCCATATCAAACTGGTGCCTAGAGCCTTCGGAGATTTAGACCATGCCCGCCAAATCCATTGCGTACAACACCGACGCCCGCGAGCGCATCCTCCGCGGCGTGCAGAAACTCGCCCACGCCGTCAAGGTCACCCTCGGCCCCTCCGGCCGCGTCGTCGTCCTCGAAAAATCCTTCGGCGCCCCCACCGTCACCAAGGACGGCGTCACCGTCGCCAAGGAAATCGAGCTCGAAGACCAGTACGAGAACCTCGGCGCCCAGATGGTCAAGGAAGTCGCTTCCAAAGCCTCCAAGGACGCCGGTGACGGCACCACCACCGCCACCATCTACGCCGAAGCCATCTACTCCGAAGGCCTCAAGAACATCACCGCCGGCGCCAACCCCAACGCCGTGAAGCGCGGCATCGACGCCGCCGTCGCCTCCATCGTCGACGAACTCAAGAAGATGTCCAAGAAGGTCGACTCCTCCAAGGAGATCGCCCAGGTCGGCACCTGCTCCGCCAACCAGGACGAAGAGATCGGCAAGATCATTGCCCAGGCCATGGACAAGGTCGGCAAGGACGGCGTCATCACCGTCGAAGACGGCAAGTCCATCAACACCGAGGTCGAACTCGTCGAGGGCATGCAGTTCGACAAGGGCTACCTCAGCCCCCACTTCGTCACCAACGCCGCCACCATGGAGGCCACCCTCGACAACCCCTACATCCTCATCTACGAGAAGAAGATCAACTCCGCCAAGGACATGCTCCCCGTCCTGGGCAAGATCGCCGAAGCCGGCGCCTCCCTCCTCATCATCGCCGAGGACATCGAAGGCGAAGCCCTCGCCACCCTCGTCGTCAACCGCCTCCGCGGCATCCTCAAGGTCGTCGCCGTCAAAGCCCCCGGCTTCGGCGACCGCCGCAAGGAAATGCTCCAGGACATCGCCACCCTCACCGGCGGCAAGGCCATCATGGAAGAGCTCGGCATCAGCCTCGACAAGGTCGAACTCTCCGACCTCGGCCGCGCCAAGAAGGTCACCGTCGATAAGGACAACACCACCATCGTCGAGGGCGCCGGCACCACGAGCGAGATCAAGGGCCGCATCGAGATGATCCGCGCCCAGATCGAAAACACCTCCAGCGACTACGACCGCGAGAAGCTCGAAGAGCGCCTCGCCAAGCTCGCCGGCGGCGTCGCCCAGATCAACGTCGGTGCCGCCACCGAAGTCGAAATGAAAGAGAAGAAGGCCCGCGTCGAAGACGCCCTCCACGCCTGCCGTGCGGCAGTCGAAGAAGGCATCCTCCCCGGCGGCGGCGTCTCTATCCTCCGCGCCCGTCGCTCCCTCGAGAAGCTCAAGAAGAAGCTCGACAACCACGACGAGCGCGCCGGCGTCGACATCGTCTTCCGCGCCGTCTCGGCCCCCGTCAAGCAGATCGCCGCCAACTGCGGCCTCGACGGCTCCGTGATCGCGTC
>DATGXW010000155.1:0-6280 GCA_035298585.1 Phycisphaerales bacterium | reverse complement strand
CCGGGCGGGAAGGCGGGGCCTGCCAAGTTCACGAACATGCCGGGCGTGATCTACGACGATTCGGCGGACAAGGCGGCGCGGTTCATCATGGACTGCAACCAGCGGAAGATCCCGATCGTGTTCCTGCACGACACGACGGGTTTCATGGTGGGCCGGGACAGCGAGCAGGGTGGGATCATTCGTGCTGGCGCCAAGATGGTGAACGCGATGAGCAATTGCGTGGTGCCGAAGATCGTGCTGATCCTGGGGGGGAGCTACGGGGCGGGGAACTACGCGATGTGCGGGCGCGCGTTTGATCAGTTTGTCGCGCTTGCGTGGCCGGGGTCGAAGTGTGCGGTGATGGGCGCGAACCAGGCGACGGGCGTGCTCGCGACGATTGAAGAAGCATCACGCAAGCGGCGGGGTGATGTGATTGATGAGGAAACGCACAAGCAGATCCTGGCGGGTGTGCACGCGGGGTATACCGCGCAGGCGGATATCCGGCACGGGGCTGCACGGGGGTGGGTTGATCGGATCATCCAGCCTCACGAGACGCGTGCGGAGTTGATTGCGGCGATTGAGTCAGCGAACCAGGGATGGGATTACTCGCGTGCGTTCAGGACGGGCGTGCTGCAGACCTGAGGGTTTGGAGGCGTGCGGCGGTTGATGGATGCACATGGGATTGCGGGCCTCTTCAGAGTTGATTCAAGAGATAAGAGGCTGTTGATTTGGGCTGTTGACATCGGTTGTTATCGGGCAGCAATTGCTCGTGATAGCGGGTGCGATTGCATAAAAATGCGGCGTCGTGAGGAATCGCGTGCACACGGGGCGTGGAGGGTGTTAGTGTGTCTGTCGAGGGGGGGAAGTCGTTTCCGCCCATCGGGTGCAGACACGGGTTTACAGGGCTCCGTGCTGCGGGTGTCTTAGAACGGGAGAGATCAAGATGAAGAATCGCTGTGCATTTGCGTGCCTCGCTGCCGGTCTGGCCATGTCGGCTGGTTCCGCACAGGCTGACGTGCTGCTTGAGCAGCTTCCCAACTTCGCGAACGCGTACTTCAGCGACTACTCGGGCAACTTCCCGGACCAGGAGCTGGCGGACAACTTCACGCTGTCGTCGGCGAACACGATCAACCAGATCACCTTCTGGGGCGTGTACTACCCCAGCAACTCGCCCAGCGACAACTTCACGGTGAACATCTACGCCGACAGCGGCTCGAACCTGCCGGGGGCTCTGCTGAGCTCGCAGCCGATCGCGACGTCGCGCACGGACACGGGCGTCGACGCGTTCGGCGTTGACTTCTATGAGTACACGGCCAGCCTCTCCTCGCCCTTCGCGGCGGCGGGCGGGACGCAGTACTGGATCAGCGTGGTGAACTCGGCGGGCAACCCCGCGAGCAGCTGGGGCTGGGGCACGGGCAACGGTGACGCGAACGGCGCGTACTCGCTTGACTCGACCGGTTCATGGAACCAGCTTGGGGAGAGCCTCGCGGTCCGCCTTGAGAACGTGGTGCCGGCTCCTTCGAGCCTGGCGCTGGCGGGGCTGATGGGCCTGGGCGCGATGCGCCGCCGCCGCTGAATCGCTGACGGGTTGGCGTGACACAAGGATGATTGACACGGCCCGCGTGCGAACGCGGGCCGTGTGCTTTTTGAAGAGAGGGCAGAGCGCAGAGCGCCGCCGGATGGAACGCGGACCTTGGAGGAGGGTCAATCGGGGGCGACGCTGGTGGTCTGAAGATCGGGATTGGCACCCTGGATGCGGGCGCGGATGCGTTCGCGGTGCTCAAGCTTGCGGAGCTTTTCCTGGGCGACCTCTGCGGCGAGCTTGATCTCGGCCTGGTCGTCGCGCTTGTCCCGGGCTTCTGCGGCTTCGGGGCGAGGTTGATGCACACGGGCGTCGTCGGAATTGTCAACGAGTGGTTGTGCCGACGAGGGGGGCGTGTAGAAGAAGTAGTTGTGCCAGTGCCATTGACGGTTGTCCATCACGCCGCCGAAGTTGAAGACGTTATTGCGGAATGAGTCGTTGATAAGCAGCGTGCAGCCCCCGGCGAGTGCAGCGCAGACGCCCGCGGCCTTGAGCGTGAACTCATGGCGCTTGAAGAAGTCGTTGATTCGACTTGTACTCACTGTTGGAATTCCCCCTTCGCCACGCGGATGGTGGTGAATCTGAAGATAGTGCGATGGGCGACGGGAGGCAAGAGCGATTCCGGTGTGCGTAGAAGGCGTGGGGGCGACTGGTTTGGAGTGGGTTTGGAAGAGGGAGGGGAGGCGTTGCGTGCCTAGGGTCGGCTGGCCCGGGGAAAGGTGCTGCTCCGCGTGGGTGACGCACGGTGGTACGTCGTTAGGGGCGCGTGGGATCGCTTCCGATCGAGCCAGCGGATGAAGCTGCTGATGATGCTGGCGCTCGTGCAGCTGGGGGTGGCGGGCTTTTTGTTCTGGGTCGGGGTGATGAAGCGGGCGTGGTGAGAGGCGTGAGCCGGACCGACATGATGCACATGGAACGCCGGGGGGCCGCGCGGCATCACCGAGCATCATTCATCCGTGCACGGGTCATCGCTTCTTGGAGTCGGCGGTCGCCTGCTCAAACTCTTCCTTGGTAATCTTGTGCACTTCGGAGGATTGGAGCGTGACGTTGGCGCCTGACTTCTCATCCTTGAATGTGATGGCGCCGTTGTCGCGGGAATCAACCTTCTTCTTGGTGTAGTAGGACTTTTCGGAGGCGGGGTCGGTGACCTTGTAGTAGGAGGTGCACGCGGGGGTGAGGAGGAGACAGGCGGCGAGGGTTGCCGCACGGAGGATCGATGTGCGTGGGGAGGGGTTCATGGGTCGAACGTATCACCGGCGGCGTGGTGGGGCAAGTTGAGGGTGTGCGTGAGTGCACGTGGGGGGTTCGTGGGGGTGCGGGGGGGTGCGTGGGGCTGCTTGGCGTTGGGATGACGGGGGTGGTATCGGCGCTGGCGCAGAGGGGCTGCCGCCCCTCTGCAACTCCCCGCTGGGAGGCAGAGCAACGGGATTGTTTTATATGGGTCGGCGTGCATGGTGTCGGTGGTCGGATAAAGACACGCAGGTGTGCCACTGACCTTGAAGGCTTTGCGGAAAGGTCAGTGCGATGGACGGACGGGGTCTGTTGATCGGCACTGACCACGCTCCGAAGACTCCGCGAGGTCAGTGGCACGGGTCGGTGCATGGGCTATGGGCACCTGTCGTGTGTTACGATGTTTCATGTCGTATAGCGCGAATCGACGAGATGCACTGGATGTCACGATGGAGCGGACGCACCGCGGATCGCATGCACGTTCGTGCGCGAACCTGGTTGCGAGCAAGTGGGGTGTGCACTGGGACGAGGTGATGCAGCGGGTGCGTGATCGTGAAGCCATGCCGCTGCTTGCAGTTTTGTCGGAAAAGGCCAGAGCGGGGGGAGACGGTTGTGGAGCATCCGCAGGATTGGGCTGGGCGTCGAAAGCGGCTCGTCAGGCGAGAGACACAGATGGGTAGGTATTTGACCTGCTCGTGCCATCGTCGGCTGCAGTTATTTGCACATCCGCGTCTACGGGATGTCTTTGCAGAGGAACTGAGCAGGGCACGCCAGACTTGCGGCTTTCGGTTGCATGCATGGGTGCTCATGCCGGAGCACTTTCATGTGATCCTGATGCCGCAGGATGATGCGTGGCCGGTGCCGAGGATTCTGCGGCGGCTGAAGCAGCCGATTGCAGAATTTGCGATTGCACGATGGCGCGAATTATCCGCGCCGATCCTGGATCGGCTTCGAGTCTCGGACGGGCGCGTGCGGTTCTGGCAGGCGGGCGGCGGATTTGACCGGAACATCAGGACGGCTGATGAGTTTCATCGGGAAGTCGCGTACGTCCACCAGAACCCGGTGAAACGGGGGCTGGTTCAACTGCCGACGGATTGGGCGTGGTCATCTGCACGTTGGTATGCAGGTTTGAGAGTTGGGCAGGTTGAGATGGATGTGGAGTGATGACCTGCGTTCACAGACAACGCCGGACCACTGACCTCTCCGCAGAGCCTGCGAGGTCAGTGGCACGGACTGTTGTACATGCTGCAATAACTTTGACAGACCACTGACCTCTTCGCAGAGCCTGCGAGGTCAGTGGCACGGAGTGTTGTACATGCTGCAATAACTTTGACAGACCACTGACCTCTCCGCAGAGCCTGCGAGGTCAGTGGTACGGATTCGTGGCCCTTAGCCCCCTGCACTGCCTTCGCCGCCGGGGAGGGTCATCGACCAGGGGTTGAGGTAAGCGTCGATGTCTTCCCGGGTGATTTGCTTGCCCGCGTTGTCCTTCTGCCCCACCACGGTTTCGTAGGCGAGTTGGCGGACGGTTTTGCCTTGCTTGAAGGCGTCCTTGGCGAGGGCGGCGGACTTGTCGTAGCCGATGACGGGGACGAGGCTTGTGCACATGGCGAGGGAGCCTTCGATGAGGCTCTTGCAGCGTTCGGTGTCGGGCTTGAGGTCCTTGAGGAGGTTGTCATCGAACATCTCGCAGCCGCGGGCGAGGAGGTGTGTGGAGTCGAGGAGGCAGTGGGCCATCATCGGCATGGCGACGTTGAGGTCGAGGAGTGAGCCGACGCCGCCGAGGGCGCCGGTGGTGAGGGCGGCGTCGTGGCCGATGACCTGGCAGCAGATCATGATCATCGATTCGCAGATGACGGGGTTGACCTTGCCGGGCATGATCGAGGAGCCGGGCTGGACGGCGGGGAGGATGAGTTCACCGATGCCGCAGCGGGGGCCCGAGCCGAGCCAGCGGATGTCGTTGGCGATCTTGCTGAGACTGACGGCGAGGGTGCGGAGGTGGCTGGAGGCCTCGACGTAGGCGTCCTTGGCGTGCTGGGCCTCGAAGTGATTAGAAGCTTCGCGGAAGGGGATGCCGGTGAGGCTGGTGAGTTCCTGTGCGACGCGCTGGCCGAACTCTTCGTGGCAGTTGATGCCGGTGCCGACGGCGGTGCCGCCGATGGCGAGTTCGCCGAGGGTGTGGAGGGCGCGGTGGAGGCGCTCTTCTGCGTGGCGCATCTGCGAGGCGTAGCCGGAGAACTCCTGGCCGAGGCGGATGGGCGTTGCATCCTGGAGGTGTGTGCGGCCGATCTTGACGATCGAGTCCCAGGCCTTGGCGTGTGCATCGAGGCGGTCGGCGACACGGCGGACGGCGGGGAGGAGCGAGTTGTGGATCGCGATGGATGCGGCGATGTGCATCGCGGTCGGGAAGGTGTCGTTGGAGGACTGGCCCATGTTGACGTGGTCGTTGGGGTGGACGCCACCCTGCTTGATCCACTCGGGGTTCTTGGAGCGGCCGATGGGCTGGTGCTTGCGAACGCACACGAGGTTGGCGATGACCTCGTTGGCGTTCATGTTGGTGCTGGTGCCCGAGCCGGTCTGGTAGATATCGACGGGGAAGTGCTTGGCGAGACCGCCGAAGGCGGGGAGTCCATCCTGGATCTCGCGGCAGGCTTCGACGATGGCGCTCGTGCGTGCATCATCGAGCCGGTTGAGGTTGCGGTTGACGCGTGCACATGCGGCTTTGAGGATGGCGTAGGCCTTGAGGACGCCTTCGGGGACGGTGCGTCCTGAGACGGGGAAGTTGAGGACTGCACGCTGGGTGGAAGCGCCGTAGAGGACGTCGGCGGGGACGTGCATTTCGCCCATGGTGTCTTTTTCAAGACGAGTTTGGGTAGTGGTCATGGAGTGAGTGTAGGGGTGGGGGAAAATGGGGCAAAGGGGGCAAATGAAGACAGCACAGCGGCACAGCGGCACAGCGGCACAGCGGCACAGCGGCACAGCGGCACAGCGGCACAGCGGCACAGCGGCACAGCGGCACAGCGGCACAGCCAGATCATAAAAGCGGGCCACGGATTTCACTGATGGGGAGGGATCTGAGAAGAGAGAAGAGAAGAGAAGAGAAGAGAAGAGTTTTTGCCGCGGATGAACGCGGATAGACGCGGAGAGAGACATGGCGAGGGAAAGGTGGGGTGCGTTGAGCCTACGGAGATACAAGAAAGAGGAGGTGAAGCGAAGATGTTGTAGCCTGCCCTTGCCTCAGAGCGGGCAGGAGCAGGATGCCCGGCAGAAAAACAAAGACGGGGCCTGGAGAGGCCCCGCCCGGACAAGCACACGAGATAGAAGAGGAAGAAGAGATCGAAGAGGGAAGAAGCGGTGTTTACTCAAAGAGCTTGAAGCTCTTGAGTGCATCGCCCAGGGACTTGCCGATGGCCGAGTCCTTGGTCAGGCGATCGACGTGGGCCTTGAAGGAGGCGGTGAGGGAGGAGAGGGTGTCCTTGTTGGCATCCT
>DATGXW010000154.1:0-14198 GCA_035298585.1 Phycisphaerales bacterium | reverse complement strand
ATACTTACGCGGCACATGGCCGATCGTTTTCCATTCCTCCTTGGACCGGCCCGCGGTGGCGGAGATCGTCGACAAGTGTGTGCTCCGTGTGCCCGAGTCGGGTGTGCACCCCACCGCGGGCCGGTCCAAGGTCGGACTGGGCATGCCGGGGTCGGGCGGCCCGAACACGCACATGGCGGATCGAAGGCCGGGACCGGGGCCACGCCGCCGGTCGGCGATCGCCGGGAAGTTCCCCAAAGGCGACGCCGGGATCAAAGGATAGCGCCAAGACTGCGCACATCCCCACATGACCACCCCCCCCGGAACAGCGAACGGACGGATCCTCCCCCCATGTGCGTCCAGACGAACAGAATCTTGAGGTGAGGAAATGAGCCCGACGGATCGGATCGCCACGGAATTCGTATATAGTGGTTGTATGAAGACCCGCCAAGGCGTTGCCCGGCGGCTCGCGCCCGTGAAGATCGCGGGAAGCGTGAGCGTGCTGGGCTTGACGGCCGGGTTGGCGTTCGGGCTCTATACGGAGCTGCCGACGCCGACGGGCCAAGCACACAACGGGACGACGACCGGGGCCCAGGCCTTGGGAAGCAGGACACCGCAGCCCGCGGCATCCTCGTCGTCCCAGGCACCCTCGCTCGCCGAAACCATCGCCTCCTTCGGAGGTCATAAGGCCTTCACGCGCCCGTGGCGCGACTCGGTCATGGGTTTTTCCCAGTCGACCCGCGTCGTTGAGATCCCGGTGGTGGGGGGGCAGCAGGTCAAGAAGGGTGATCTCATCATCCGTGGTGAAGATGAAGAGGAAGTGGCGCGGCTCGAGCTTCAGAAGATGCGAGCCGAGAGCACACTGACGGTGGACAAGGCAAAGAAGAGCGTCGAGCTGGCCGAACTGGTCTACAAGCGGTACCAGGAGGCCTCGGAGCGCGGTGGCACCGCACCGACGGAGCTCGACAAGGCCCGTCTTGATGCCGAGGCATCGCTGATCGACCGCGACTCGGCGATTCTCAACCAGGACCAGGAAGTCGTGGCGGTCCGCCTGGCGCAGGCCCGGCTCGATCGCGTCCGAATCGTCGCGCCCTTTGACGGCACGATCGACATGATCTCGGTCGACCTGGGGCAGTCCGTCAACGAGAACGACAAGGTCACCCGAGTCGTCGACACCAGCGTCCTGTGGGTCGATGTGGGCGTCCCGACGGGTGAGTCGATCGAGCTCAACCTGACCAAGGGTGGGCGCGCCTGGGCCCTCATGAACCTTCCCGGCCAGTCAAAGGTCTACGAGGGAACGATCGTCGAGGTCAGCCCCGTCGCCGATCCCAGCAGCAACACCCGCCGCGTCCGCGTCGAGATCCAGAACGCCGACAAGATCGTCGCGGGCATCACCACGTGGGTCCGATTCACCAAGCCCTCCAGCGAGTGGGATTCGCGGATCGTCCCCGCCCCCTCGGGTCTCCAGGGGGGTACCGCCTCGAACGCGACGCCTCCCTCCTCCGTTCCCGCCGCGACCACCGCGGCCGCCGGGAGTGATTCTCGATGATCGACCTGTCCAACATGAAGGCCCCCGGCTGGCAGCGGGTGGTGGCCGATCTTTCGAGCCCCGCGCCCGACGACCGAACCTTCGCCGCCCGCCTGGTCACGCGGCTGACGCAGATCTCAAACGCACGCCAGGGCGTCCTCTACATCATCTCTGAATCCCAGCCCGCGCCAGGCGACCAGCCCCCGGCCGCGCCGGGCGTCGAAGCCCAGGCGCGCCCGATCTTCACGTGGCCTCTCCCCGCGGCGGCGGCCGCCGCGCTCCAGCAGGGCGCCCAGGTCAACGAGCGCGTGCTTCTTGAAACCCCCGTCGACGAGACCACCATCGAGTTCCTCGCCGACACCAAGTCCGCCGCGCGCAACGCCTACGGATCGCGCCAGACGCGCGTCTTCGGGCTCGACAAGGCCAACGATTTTTACGACGGTTCGCCCGGCAAGGGCTACGTCGTCGCGGTGCCGATCCCCGGCGCTCCCGGCAACGAGGCCGCGACCGCACCGCCGCGCGGCGTGGTGACGCTGGTGCTCGACGGTCAGTCGCGCCAGGCGCTCCAGACCACGCTCGCGCTCGTCGAAGTGCTGGTGGGATACGTCCATGGACACGCCTCGCGCCAGCAGCTCGCCCGCGTCCGCGCGGCGGGCGCTGCACTCGAGCTTGCGACGAGGTTGATCGCCGCCATCAACAACGCCCCGAGCTTCAAGGGCGCTTCATTCCAGCTTGTCAACGATCTCTCGCGGCAGCTCTCGGTCGACCGCATCGCCCTGGGGTGGGTGGCGACAACACGCCACACCGAGGGCCGCCGCGTCAACCGCTGCATCGCCGTCAGCGACACCGAGAACATCGACCGCCGCATGGCGATGATCCAGAAGCTCGAGTCGGCGATGGATGAATGCCTCGACCAGGAGCAGCCGGTCATGTACCCGCTGCCTCCCAACGTCGCCGAGGGTGAAGTGCTGCTGACGCAGGCGATCACGCACGCACACCGGGAGCTGGCCGCCAGCGATGCACGCCTCAAGATCGTCACGATCCCGCTTCGCGCCGAGGGCAAGGTGCTCGGCACGCTGCTGATCGAAGCGACCGGCCCGGCGCCCATCGACCTGGGCACCGTCGAGCTCCTCCAGGCCGCGCTCGACCTGGTGACGCCCGTGCTTGAGATTCGCCGGCGCGACGACCGCAACCTGGCCCTGCGTGCATACGACTCCTCGCTCCGCGCTGGCGCGTGGCTCGTCGGGCCCAAGCACACGGCCTGGAAGCTCGCCGGCGTCGGGCTCATGACCGCCCTGCTCATCTCGATCTTCGTCCGCGTCCCCTACCGGGTCTCCGCGCCCGTCGAGATCCAGGCCCGCAACCCGCGCACGATCTCGATCCCCTTCGACGGCGTGATCCGCGAGCTCGGACCGGGCATCGAGGCCGGCGCCAAGGTCGAGCCCGGACAGGTGCTCCTCAAGCTCGACACCACCGATCTTGAACTCAGCGCACTCGATTCACTCGCCCAGATCACCCAGGCCGAGAAGCAGGCCGACGAGGCAATGAAGAAGAACGACCTCGCCCAGGCCCAGCAGCAGCAGGCCAAGGCCGACCAGTCGCGTGCACGACTCAAGCTCTACCAGCACCGGATCGAGCAGGCCACGATCCGCGCGCCCATCGCCGGGACCATCATCGCCGGCGACATCAAGGACCGCGTGGGCAGTTCGGTGAAGCTCGGCGACGGCCTCTTCCAGATCGCCGATCTCTCGGACCTGGTCGTCCTCGCCAAGGTCGACGACCGCGACATCTCGCTGATCACGATGGAGATGTCGGGGCAGATCGCTCCCAAGTCAGACCCCTCGCAGGAGTTTGACTTCACCGTCGAACGCATCGTTCCGCTCTCCCAGGCCGAGGAAGGTGCCAACGCCTTCTCCGTCCGCGGCAAGCTCTCGGAGACGATGCCCTGGTTCCGCCCGGGGATGGAGGGCATCGCCAAGTTCAACACCCCCGAGCGCAGCCTGCTTGGAATCGTCACCCGCCGAATCGTGGACCAGCTCCGCCTCTGGCTGTGGTGGTGAGGAAAAAGCAGCGGTTCGCCGTTCGCCGTTCGCTGTTCGCACGAAACACAATCCGCCCGATGCCCGATGCCCGATGCCCGATGCCCGATGCCCGATGCCCGATGCCTTTACGCCTTCACGCCTTACGCCTTTACGCCTTGATGCCTTGATTTGCCCCCTTTGCCCCCTTTTTCCCCTTTTCCATGACCTCCCTCTCACGCTATCACGCCCTGTACGAATCCCTGCGGAGCCGCCAGGTCCGGCCCCCGGTCTACAGCGGGCTCGACAAGTTCGTGGGCCGGGGCATCATGAAGCTCAAGATGCGCGGCGTCACGCGCTCATGGCTCAGGTCGCAGGCCGAGGCGATCGATCAGCTCGCTCCTGAGATCCGCTCGATCCCCCAGGCCCAGCTCCGCGAGCGCGTCGAGGAGATGCGTGCACTCTTTGTCCGTGCCTCCCAGACTCCCGAGCAGGTCCGCCGCGGGCTGAGCGTCATCCGGGAGGTTGCACGCCGGGAGACCGGCGAAGAGGCCTACGTCGTCCAGCTCATGGGCGCGCTGGCCCTCTACCACGGCCGCATCATCGAGATGGCCACCGGCGAAGGAAAGACGCTGACGGGCTCGATCGCCGCAACGCTGATCGCCTGGAAGCGCCGGCACCTGCACGTGCTCACCGTCAACGATTACCTCGCGTCGCGCGACGCCGAGAGCCGGGCGGCGATCTACCGCTTCTGCGGCCTCTCCGTGGGGGCGATCGTCCAGGAGATCGACGAGCGCGACCGGGCCGAGGTCTACGCGCGCTCGATCGTCTACGGGACGCCCAAGCAGATCACCGCCGACTGGCTGCGCGACCAGATCCGCATGGGACGGATCAACACCCCCTGGAGCGGTCGCCAGCAGATCTTCACCGGCGCGTCGGAAGGCCCCGGCGCGGGGCCGATCGCCGGTCCCATGATCCCCGGCCTCAGTGCAGCGCTCGTCGACGAGGCCGACGCCGTGCTGATCGACGAAGGCGTTGTTCCCCTCATCATCGCCCGCAGCCGCCGGCAGGACGACATGGCCGAGGTCTACAGCCAGGCCGCCCGCGTCGCCGCCAAGCTCGACGAAGGCCCCGACTACGCCGTCGACCACCTCCGCCGCCGCGCGGACCTCAAGCGCCGCGGCCTGGTCCGGGCCGAGCAGATGTGGGCGGAGTTCTCTGAACCCATCTGGCGTGCATCCCGCCGCGCGGAGGAACTCGTCCGCCAGGCGCTCATCGCACGGCACTGCTACACCCGCGGCAAGCAGTACGAGATCGTCGAAGGCAAGGTCGTCATCGTCGATGAGTACACCGGGCGTTTCCTCCCCGACCGCTCGTGGGAGCACGGGCTGCACCAGGCTGTTGAGGCCAAGGAAGGGCTCGAGGTCACCGCCGACCGCGAGACCCTCGCCCGGATGAGCTTCCAGAAGTTCTTCCGCACATACCCGTTCCTGGCGGGCATGACCGGCACCGCCGCCGACGCGACGGGCGAGATGGAAGCCGTCTACCAGCGGCCGGTGATCGTGATCCCCACGCACCGCCCCGTCCAGCGTGTCGCCCGCCCGATGCGTATCTTCCGCGACGCCGAATCCAAGTGGCTCGCGATCGTCGACGCGGTGCTCGATGCACACCGGGCCGGCCAGCCCGTCCTGGTCGGCACCCGCTCCATCGCCGCCAGCGAGTTGATGAGCCGTCTGCTCACCGAGAAGGCCCTCGACCACAAGGTGCTCAACGCCAACTACGACAAGGAAGAGGCCACGCTGATCGCGGTGGCTGGCCGGGGTTCCGATGAGAAGTCAGGGATCCGCGCGGCGATCACCGTCGCCACCAACATGGCCGGCCGCGGTACCGACATCAAGCCCGACCGCCTCGCGCTCGACGCCGGAGGACTCCTGGTCATCCTGACCGAGATGCACGGCGCCAAGCGCATCGACCGCCAGTTCATGGGCCGTGCGGGCCGCCAGGGTGACCCCGGCGCTTCCCAGACGTTCGTCTCGCTGCAGGATGAGATCATCCAGCGGCATGCACACTGGGCGGCCGTGCTGCTCTCATTCACCCCGGGCGCGGCCGAGCTCAAAAGCCGCTGGTGGTCCCGTGTGCTGTTCCGCCTCGCCCAGCGCGCCTCCGAAGCCCGCGACCGCCGCAGCCGCGAAGGGGTCCTGCGCGGCGACGACTGGATGGAAAAATACCTCCCCGGCTAACGAACGCGCAACGCCAGCAAGCGCTTCTTGGCTCTGGCTTTTTCTTCCCTCGCAGCTCCACCAAAGGGCTTCCTGGCTCCGGCGATCTCCCCACGCCAGCAAGCCCTTCACACCCCCGTGTACATCCCGCCGACACCCCCCTGTCACCCCACCCACCCCCTCCCCATTCACTCTGGGCGCTTCAGGCACCCTGGATGCCAGTATTCGTATTTTATTCGGTTCCCTGATTCGATAATACTCATGCAAAGAATCTTGTAGATCAATGAGCGCCTTGGTATGCTGACGAGAGCAGGAGTCAGGGTCGAACCGTGTTTTCCGCACACGCCGATCCTTGTAGGAGCAGCTCTTTTTATATAGGAAGAGGGACAATGAGAACTCTGATCGTTTCCGCCATGGCGCTGGCTGCAGCCGCCACGGCAGCCTCCGCAGGGCTGTCGTCCGTTCAGTCGTCGGCATTGACGATCCCGTCGCTGACACTGCCCGTCGATAACACCTGGACGGGTGACTACGGCACCCGCGAGGCCAAGACGGCCGAGAAGGACTGGGGTTACGTCACCCAGGGTGGGGGCGCTCAGGCCGACACCATCTGGATCGACGAGCTCTGGACCGGTGACATGGTCACCAACACGATCGGCCTCGACCTGTTCGGCGGCCGTGAGCGTTCGACCACGACAATCAACATCAACAAGTCCGTCGAGAACGCCACCGGCTTCGGCTGGAACGGCTTCACGATGACGCTCTCGACCATCAACGGCAACGTCAACGTCCTCTCGTCGACGTCCGTTGACTTCTCGAACATCATCATCAGCAACAACAACACGACCTCGGTGACCATGGTCTACACCGGCGGATTCGTGGCGGCCGGCGACAACGCCGACTTCAGCTTCAGCTTCTCGATCCCCCTGTCCAGCGTCTGGCAGTTCACGATCGAGCAGACGCCGGTTCCCACCCCGGGCGCCCTGGGTCTCGTCGGAGTCGCGGGTCTCGTGGCGGCGCGTCGTCGCCGCTAAGTCGAATCCCTGGCCCACAGGACCAGGTTTCGATCCACTGTGATTGCGCCAGCGGGCCCGGTTCATCCGGGCCCGCTGTCTTTTGGGGATCCGATTCCGACCAAACGAACGCTCGCCCCCAGACACGCTTACCCAAGACACGCTCGCCCCAAACACGTTCGCCCAAGACCCCCGGTGACTCACACCACGCGCGCACAGAGCACGTCGATCATCCCCCGCGCGGCGATCCGTGCATCCGCTGCACACGCCGCGGGAACCACGAACGTCTGGCCCATCGTCACCTCGATGCCCACGTCCCCGAACTCCACGCGTCCCGCCCCATCCAGCACCATCCACGCCGACATTCCTCCGCCCGCGTTGATCACCCCCGCCGTGCGGACGCGGTCGACCGTGAAGTACTCCGTCGTCACAAGGCGTGCCGAACCCTCCCCACCCGCAAACCGCGTCGCCGCCGGGGCTGGCCCGAACTCGATGCACGCCAGCGCCTGCTCAATGTGCAGTTCCCTCCCCACGCGTCCCCAGTCATGCACGCGGAAGGTCGTATCGCTGGGCGTCTGCACCTCTGCCACCAGCACACCCGCCCCCAGTGCATGGCACGTCCCGCTCGGCAGGTTGTGGCACTCGCCCACGACCGCCGGGAAGGCCATCATGTCGTCGACCACCGTCCCCTCAACGATGTGCCGACCAAACGCCTCGGGCGTCACCCCCGGCCTGATCCCCTTGTAGATCACCGATCCCGGCTCGGCGTCGAGGATGATCCAGCATTCGGTCTTGAGGTGGGCCTTTGGATTCCCGTGTGCATACGCCCGGCTCGGGTGCACCTGCACCGACAGGTTCTCCCTCGCATCCAGGAACTTGATCAGCAGCGGCACATTTCCCTCGGCCGTCGGGGATGCATCGCCCAAGAGCCCCGCGCCCCAAAACTCCAGCGCATCATGGATCGTCAGTCCCGCCAAGGGCCCGTTGGCGATCAACGACCGCGCAGCGCTCCCCCCTCCCCCAGAGACGCTCGTTGCGCCAAAGTCGCACAATTCCCAGCTCTCGCCCACCATCCTCCCGGCCGGCACCTTCTTGCCCAGACGTGCAAGCCTGCTCCCCCCCCAGACCTTCTCCATCAGGATCGGTTCGAGGATGATCGGGTAGGGATGAACGCCGTGGGGAGTGTTCTGTGCCATGGGTCAAGCACCGACGGTCAAAGGACGCCGCGCAACGCCGAACGCCGCCGTGATGTATCGACCATCCCCGTCACGAACCAGAGGGGGATTCGGGCATCCGCGTCATGCCGCTCAGCACGCCGTTGAAGGCGATCTGCCCGTTCACCAGCCCCTGCGCTGACGTCGTGAAGTTCCGCCGGCCGTACTTGATCTCGTTGATCAGGATGTAGAGGTCATCCCCCGGCTTGACCATGTTGCGGAATGAGACGTCGTCGATGCGCAGGAATACCACCAGGCTCGGCCCCGGGCTCACCCGCATCTTGTAGAGATACGCGGCAAACTGCGCCGCCGTCTCGAGCATCAGCACACCCGGGTACATCGCCTGGCTCGGGAAATGTCCAGGCACCCAGAATTCATCATGACGGACGTGCTTGCACGCGATCCCCTGAAGCCGCGACTCATGCTCCCAGATCACGCGGTCGACAAAGCTCATCGTCCCCCGGTGAGGGATGAACTGCTCGATCCGATCGCGGCCATGCAACGTCTTGCTCAGGTCAAAGCCCGAGATATCAAAGAGAAGCTTCTGGCTCGCGTCAGCCGCGGGGGCAGCTTCACTCGCCCTTGGAAGCATTCCGAACCTCCAGAATCTTCTCGCGGACAGCCTGCGCCGCTTCCTTGATGTCCTGCATCGCCTTGCGGACCCGCGTCCCCGCGGCCTGGTTGCCGCCGACCGCCTTCTGGTAATCCTCTTTCACGTCCGCGATGAGCTTCTCGATCGTCTCGAATGCATCCACGGCAGATCTCCTGACCGGCGAGGGTTCCCTCCGAGCGGTCGCCAAGAGTCTTGACCCTTCCAGCGACCAGGGCAAGCCCTTCAACACCCGAACATGCACCGATTTTAAGAAGCCATGGATTTCATGGGTTCATCTGACAACCTGGGGAATGGTGCGTTCCAAGTGCTCGAGCGCCGCCTTCAGGAACTTGGGATGCCCCTCGTGCTCTAGAAATGCCGGCCCGCACGCCGCCATCAGCACCCGGCGCACCATCGCCAGTTCGGCGTATCCATCCTCCACCAAGAGCCCGCGCCCGCGGCGAATCTGCGCCAGTGCAGACACGGGCTTGACCCCAAAGAGCAGTTCCGGCCGGGCCCAGTACAGCCGCTCCAGATAGAGTGCATCCTCGATCCAGTGCCCCGGGTGTATCAGCGCCAGGTCGATCAATACCGCCCCGCGTCGCCCCACCGCCGCGCCGGCGTGCACACCGGTCCTGCGCATCGCGTTCCCGGGGTGCAGATCCCCGTGGCACCACGCGTTCATGGGCCGTGCGTTCCACCGGGAGATCAACGATGACAGGTGCTTCTGCACCTTTTTGATCGCATCTCCCCAGCGGTGATGCTCTTGGACAAGGTGGTCGCGGGTGTTCTGGCGTGCTCGCTCGATGTGCCGCTCCCACTCATGGGACTGGAGCGTGCCGTGCACGGGCATCGCCGCGCCGGCAACTTCCTGGAAATCCGCCGCGGCCAGCAGCAGATCCCGGATCGCGAGCTCGTCGTGCTCGTGCGAGAGTGTCGAGCCGTGGAAACGCTCGATCACCAGCCACCCAAGGTCGTACGACCCGATGCTCCGCCCCGCGGCCATGACGTAGGGCGTCGGCAGATCGTGTGCAGCCGGCTCAAACGCGACCGGCGGCTCTGGAATATCCCCTGAAGGATCGACGCCTGCACATCGAAGGGTCCATTCAAGCTCCACGGGCCCGACCGGGAGCTTGACGAGGACATCGGCCTTCGAACCGTCCGAGAATGTCCAGACGGAAAACCCAGTCGCGGCGCCCGAGTGCTGCCAGTCGTTGTGAAACCACTCGATGGAGCCCAAGCGCCCCTTGCAGTGCTCCTGCAGTGCAGGACCGAGAGAAGCTCCGAGTGATTCGGAGGAGCCCGACATGTTCACGGATGCATGCCCTCCTGGCGTTGCGGGACCGTTAAGGCTTCGTGACGAGCGTACCGCGCTGAGGCGTCGCTGGGTAGTCTGAATCGTCCGCATCACGGGGCTGCCCGGACGATCGCGCCGCCGACTCAGGAAAGTTCCCGAGGTTCCTTTCCCTCCCATCTCGCCTCAGCGCGAACTTGGCGCAGTTTCAAAGGAAACCCGGCGTCAGATCGTTTACGCTGTAGCGATATGGCACAGCGCGGTTCCAGCGGCGGCGAGTCATCTATTTCCCGCATCGGCCGACGGTCGTTTCTGCAGACGGGCGTCGGACTTGGCGTGGGCCTTGGCGTCGGTTCGATGGGCCTGGCGCCGCGCACCGCCTCAGCGCGCCCGCACACGGTTGTCGGGCGGGGCCGGGAGCCGGGACGCGCCAAGAACCTGATATTCATGGTCTCCGACGGCATGAGCTTTGGAACGCTCACCATCGCCGACACGGTGATGCGCGTCCGTGAAGGCAAAAGCTCGGCCTGGTGCGGCCTGTGGGATAAACCCGGCGTTCGTCGCTCGATGCAGATGACCGCGTGTGCGGACGCCTTCGTCACCGACTCGGCCGCCGCCGCCGCCGGCTGGGGGTGCGGGCACGCCTGCAACACCGGTGTTCTCAACATCGATCCCGATGGCAAGCAGTTCCTTCCCCTCCTGGTCCATGCACGCCAGAACGGCAAGGCCACGGGGGTCGTGACGACCGCGCGGGTGACGCACGCCACGCCGGCGGGGTTCTGCGCCAATGTCCCGCACCGCGACCTCGAGGACGACATCGCCGTCCAGCAACTCGAACGCGGGATCGACGTCATCCTCGGCGGCGGCGCCAAGCACTTTCCCGATGAACTGCTCGCCAGGCACCCCGAGTGGAAGGTCGCCCGCACACGGGATGAACTCGCCAAGGTCTCCGCCGAGGTGATCGCGAGCCAGGGACGGATGGTGGGGCTCTTCGGGCGCGAGCACGTGGCCCATGTCCTTGATCGCGGCCCCGAGGTTCCGCCGCTCGAAGAGATGGCGATGGCGGCGATCCAGCGGCTCGAACGCTCTCCCGAGGGGTTCGTGCTGCAGATCGAGGGTGGACGGGTGGATCACGCCGCACACGACAACGACGCCGCGTCGCTGGTCTACGAGCAGATCGAGTTTGACCGGACGCTCGCCAAGGTGCTGGAATGGCTCGAAGGCCGCGACGACACGATGCTGGTCGTGACGGCGGACCACGCGACGGCCAACCCGGGCCTGACGCTCTACGGCAAGCGCGGCGAGAAGGCGCTGGCCAAGCTCCTCGACGCAAGGCACTCGTTTGAGTGGATGTTCGAGGAGATCTCCCGCGCCAAGAAGGGTTCGACGGACCTTGGCAAGTCGGTCCGTGACATCGTCGAGCAGGGGACCGGGATCCGGATCGATGATGAATCGCACGGGCTGTTCATGACCCGCCTGAGCTCCAAGCGCGTGATGCCCTTCCGCGATGCCAATACCTCCACGTCGGTGCTGGGCGCGATCCTGGCCTCATCCTTCGGCGTGAGCTTCGTAAGCCCCAACCACACCTCGGATATGGTGGAACTGACGTCGCTTGGCCCGGGGAGCGAGAAGATGCGTCCGACCATGCGCAACCGCGACGTCTGGAACGTTGTCACCGAGGCGATGGGCTTTGAACCGTGCCGCCTGCTCGATGGGATGGACAAGATCGTCCAGCTCAGGCGGATCGAGGGGGATTGAGTCGCGGGCCGGGTGCCCTGCTCCGCTGCTCTGAGCGGGGCAGGCATCACAGCCCCCCCCTCCCTCAGTGCATTTCTTCGAGGCTCTCCATCACTCCGGCGCCGCGCTCGCCAGCTTCTTTCGGATCCGGTCCGCGATCCTGCGAGCCAGCCGCTCATCGGGCTCCAGTTCCACCGCATAGCTGGGCTGCATCCCCTTGCTCACCAGTTCCGGATCACGCATGAACGTGCTCTGGTTGATCGACTTGGTGTTCACCTGCCAGCCCGGACGCTGGACGCGCTCGATCGTCACGCTGACGGTCGCCACGACCGCGCCCTGGTAGTCACGAAGATCGACCAGGTCGGGGGCAAGTGCGGAGGCCGGGTCGCGCGGCGGCGACTTGGCCTGGCCCGCCTGCTCCACCGGCACAAACGCCACGCGCACCGAACGCCGCTGGCGGTTGATGAAGTCTTCCCACTCCTGGTCGATCCCCGTCTGTTCAGAATCCCAGGGCGTGGCGAGGCCCGAACTGGGCTTCACCGCGCTGGTGATCACCCCCGAGGCCGCGTCGACGCGGTCGAGCGTGAAGTCGTACTCGCGCAGCGCCTCACGCGTCGCTTCGAAGGCCTGGGAATACTGCCCCGCCGGAACTTCCAGCGAAGGTTCACCCGCGGCCGAACACCCGCCAAGGCATCCAAGGGCAAGCAGGGAGATCGTCACAAGTACGCTCGAAACGACGCGGTGCATGGCCGCAAGCGTATCGCGCATGCCGCCCGTGTGCACACGGTGCGATTCAATGTGCAGCGAGCGGACGGGCCGCCGGCATCGTGCTCTCGGGCCACCCAGTCCACCCCAGGTACCGCCTGTGCAGATCGTCCGCGATCTCCTGGGGTGTCTGGGTCGTGTAATGGATGATCGGGTAGAACCGGACGCGCGAACGCGACAGACGCAGCAGGCTCCCCCAGGCGTGCTCCGCGTGCGGCGTGCCGTCGATCCACACCGGCAGCACCGGCGCCTCCGACCGCGAGACGATCAACCCCACCCCCGCATGAAAGGGCATGATCTGCCGGGCAGGACGCTCGATCGCGCCCTCGGGAAAGATCCCGATCACGCCCCCATGCTTGAGATGACGCAGCGCTTCGCGCGCTGAGACCGTGTCCCGGCCCACGCGGTCGACGCTGATGACCCCCAGCCACTCCCACGCCCAGCGCAGGAACTCGATCTGCATGTCCGCCGCCATCATCCAGCGGATCTCAAAGGGGCAGGCAACCTGCACAAGGATCGGGTCAACCCCCGAGGTGTGGTTGATCACCACCACCAGCTTGCCGGGCTGGGCCGAGAGCGGCACGTTGTGCAGCCCCTCGATCGAAAGGCGGTGCACCAGGCGCGAGTACGCCCGGGCCAGGATCATCGCGATCCCCCAAAGAACATCCCGGCGCGGGTTGTCGACAATCTTTCGACAGACCGCCCCAACGCCGGCCAGACCGGCGACAACCAGGATCACGGAGAATGCGGCAAGCACCGGTCCGATGTTAGCGTTTATTAGCGCAGAATCGAGCGGTGGCGACTTTTGGCCTCCGGGAACTCCCCGAATTGGGGGTGTACCGATCCGCAGCACCAACAGGCTGGATCGGCAAGGGCGAACGGATGGCTACCATCCAGGCGTGAATGACCTTTGGGCCACCAAACGAGAGGCTGCACGCAAGCTGGCCGAGCCTCTTTCCGCCCGGATGCGGCCCCGGACCATCGACGAGGTGATCGGGCAGAAGCACATCCTCGGACCCGGCAAGCTCTTGCGCCGGATGATCGCCTCGGGTGCACTCACGAGCCTGATCGTCCACGGCCCCCCCGGGACGGGCAAGACGACCCTCGCCGAGGCGATCGCACGCTCGACCGAGCGGCACATCGAGCGCGAGAACGCCGCCAACGTGAGCGTCAAGCGCATCCGCGAGATCCTCGACTCGGCGGTGGCTCGCCTGGAAAACTCCGGCAAGCGAACGGTGCTCTTCCTCGACGAGATCCACCGCTTCAGCAAGAGCCAGCAGGATGTCCTCCTGGGGGATGTCGAGCGCGGGGTGATCACGCTCATCGGGGCGACGACGGAGAACCCGCTCTTTGCGGTCAACTCGGCCCTGGTGAGCCGGAGCACACTGCTGCGGGTTGATCCGCTGACCGAAGATGAGATCATCGAGCTCCTCCGCAGGGCGATCGCCGACCCCGAGCGGGGGTACGGGAAACTCGCGATCCAGATTTCGGACGAAGCTCTTGGCGTCTGGGCGGTCAAGAGCGACGGGGATGCACGCCGTGCGCTCAACGCGCTCGAAGTGGCGGTGCTGTCGGGAAGACAGGAAGGGACAGGGCATCAAGGCCCCGGGGCACCAAGCCCGCAGGAAGCGCAGCGGCATGACGCCGGCACGATCATCATCGATCGCCAGGCCGCCGAGGACTCCATCCAGCAGAAGGCGGCGGTCTACGACGGCACGGGCGATGAGCATTACGACACGATCAGTGCGATGATCAAGTCCGTCCGCGGGAGCGACCCCGACGCGGCCGTCTACTGGCTCGCGCGGATGCTCGAGGCGGGTGAAGATCCGCGCTTCATTGCAC
>DATGXW010000153.1:0-11009 GCA_035298585.1 Phycisphaerales bacterium | reverse complement strand
CGAAGATGTCGGCCCAGTCGGCGATGCCGTTGCCGTTGCAGTCGACCATCGCGCCGCTGGCGATGTCGCACTCATCGGGCACCCCGTTGTCGTCCAGGTCCAGGCTCGTGCAGTCGACGTAGATGTCGGTCGCGTCGTCGATGCCGTTGTTGTTGCAATCCTCGGCGTGCGCGGATGCGGCCAGGCCGCACGCGAGAACAAGAACCAGGGAACGACGAATCATCATGGCAAGCACTCCTTCGCACACGAGATGGTGGACGGAACACACGACGGTGTGTGAGCGGGATGTGCGAAGATACAGCTTTCGAGATGTAATGCAACAGCGCGAATTGCAGGTCTTAATACAGAGCTGTGAGTCGGGAAAAGCTTGCGGAGGGCACGGGAACTTCGTCCGCATCACATAAGAGACCCTGTTCCCGTCCGGGGTTGGTGCCGCGGTCTTGTGTGTTCGCGGGACATCTCAGGAGCCGTTTCACGCTCTCGAATGCCGAGCATTCGATCAGGTTCGAGGGATTTTGGTTCAGGGCGTGTGATTCACTCCGCGCCGCCGCGTGCGTCTGCCTTGCGCCGGCGCTCCCGCATTGCATATGTGCCGGCGCGTCGCCGGCGCTGCACGCCTGGCTGGGATTTGGCTGGGATGTGGGGTGCAATGTGGGTTGGGTTGTGGGGGGGTGCCGGTGGGTCGTCGGCTGGGAAATACGAACGCGGCACGCTCCAGGCCCACCCAACCCGGCGAAGACTCTGCTATCTTTGGGGCCCTCTTGCCGGATTCCGGCGGGTGTCGTCCATGTGCGGCTCGTGCACACTGGATGCCTGGTCCACCTTCGTCTGAGAAAGGACTCGAGGTATGTCCGCGATGAACCTGATCGCTCGAACGGCCGCGACGCTGATGGTTGGATTTGGTTTGGCACTCTCAGGCTGCGGCAAGAACGAGAACGGTGGTTCCACGCCGGCGGCAAACAAGCCCGCGGAGACTCCAGCCGCCGCGAGCAGCGAGATCATCATCGGGCACTATGCCTCGCTGACCGGTTCTGAGGCGACCTTCGGCATCTCGACCGATAACGGCATCAAGATGGCCGTGGAGGAGCAGAACAAGGCTGGTGGCATCAACGGCAAGCAGATCAAGCTGGTCACGCTGGACAACCAAGGAAAGCCCCAGGAAACCCAGACGGTTGTGACGCGACTGATCGAGGAGCAGAAGGTGGTGGCGCTCCTGGGCGAGGTGGCGAGTTCGCGTTCGCTCGCCGGCGCGCCGATCGCCCAGCGCAAGGGCGTGCCGATGATCTCTCCTTCGAGCACGAACCCTGACGTGACGGCGGTGGGGGACATGATCAGCCGAGTGTGCTTCATCGACCCCTTCCAGGGGTTTGTCGGGGCGAAGTTTGCGGCCGAGAACCTCAAGCTCAAGCGGGGTGCGACGCTGTACAACCGTGCACAGGCGTACTCGTCGGGCCTCAACACCAATTTCAAGGAAGCGTTCACGAAGCTGGGGGGCGAGATCGTCTCCGAGCAGGCCTATTCGGACGGCGACAACGACTTCTCGGCGCAGCTCACGGCGATCCGGGGCCAGAACCCCGACTTCATCTACGTGCCGGGGTATTACACCGAGGTGGTGAACATCGCACGCCAGGCGCGGAAGCTGGGGCTTTCGGTCCCGCTGATCGGCGGCGACGGATGGGACTCTGAAGAGCTCAAGAACGCGGGCGACGCGCTGAACAACTGCTACTTCTCGAATCACTATTCGCAGGAGGACACGCGTCCGGAAGTGCAGGAGTTCGTCAAGAAGTACCAGCAGCAGTACGACGGCAAGGTTCCCGACGGGCTGGCGGCGCTGGGGTACGACGCGGCGCGGCTGCTTTTCAACGCGATGGGCCGGGCGACCTCGCTCTCGGGCAAGGACCTCGCCAAGGCGATCAACGAGACCAAGAACTTCGCGGGCGTGACGGGGAACATCTCGATCGACGCCAACCGCAACCCGACCAAGGACGCGGTGGTGCTGGAGGTAGTCAACGGCCAGCCCAAGTACAAGGCGACCATCAAGCCCTGAGGAAGAGGATGGGGAGACCGGCGTCGTGCACATGGCGTGTGTGCGGGGCAGGGTGTCCGGCGTGATACATGACGCAGTTCCTGCAGACACTCTTTGATGGCGTGACGGTCGGGTGCCTCTACGCGCTGATTGCGCTGGGGTACACGATGGTGTACGGGATCCTGAAGTTCATCAACTTCGCACACTCGGACGTGTTTGCGCTGGGCGTGTGGATGTCGATCACGATCGCGGCGTGGCTGGGGGTCGGCGCGGCGGACCAGCCCGCACCCGCCTGGTACATGGGGGCGCTGGTGCTGCTGGGGACGATGGCCTTCTGCGGCTTTGTCGGGTTTGTGATCGAGCGGGTGGCCTACAAGCCGCTGCGAAAGGCGCCGAGGCTCAACGTCCTGATCACGGCGATCGGGGTCTCGCTGCTGCTCCAGAACATCGGCCAGCAGAAGTTTGCGTTCGGCCCCTATCCCAAGAGCATGCCCAAGCTGCTCGAAGGGGGAGCCCTCTTCACGATCGCGGATGTCCAGGTCAGGACATCGGATGTGGCGGTGATCGGGACGGCCCTGGCGCTGATGGCGGCGCTGCAGTTTCTGATCTACCGGACCAAGCTGGGCTCGGCGATGCGCGCGGTGTCCTTCAACACGCGCAACGCGAGCCTGATGGGGATCAACGTCGACCGCGTGATCAGCTTCACGTTCGTGGTGGGAACGATGCTGGCGGCGGCGGCGGGGTTCCTGTACGGGCTGAAGTACGAGGGCCAGGCCAAGCAGACCGCCGACTCGATGTGGGTGATGCTGGGTCTCAAGGCGTTCGTGGCCGCGGTGGTGGGGGGGATCGGGAACGTTCGGGGCGCGGTCCTGGGCGGGCTCCTGATCGGGCTGATCGAGTTCTTCGGCGTCGCGTATGTCTCAAGCCAGTTCCGAGACGCGTACGTCTTTGCCATCCTGATTGTCGTCCTGCTCTTCAAGCCCGAGGGAGTCCTCGGGCGCGCGACGGTGGAGAAGGTCTGAGCCTGAGCAAGCCGTGAAGCCCCTTACCGAGCAATCCCGGACGATGTCGCCCGCCGCGTGGACGGTGCTGCCGCGCATGGCGTGGCCGCTCTTGGCGGGGCTTGGGATCGCGATCCTGATGCAGTTTGCGGTGGGGCCCTCGGTCTCGGGGTTCACCTCGCAGATCATGCTGATCGCGGGGATCAACATCATCATGGCGGTGAGCCTGACGGTCGTGAACGGCTTTACCGGCCAGTTCTCGATGGGTCACGCCGGCTTCATGGCGGTGGGCGGGTATGTCGCGGCGACGCTGACCTACTACGGGTCGATCAAGATGTTCGGCACGGCGGACTTTGCGGGAGGAACGATCTCCTGGACGGGTTCGGGGGAGAACCCCGGCTCGATCGTCGGCAAGGGTGACTATCTCTTTGTGATCTCCTGCCTGGTGGGCGGCGTGGTTTCGGCGATCGCGGGGTACGTGGTCGGGCTTCCGAGTCTGCGGCTCCGCGGCGACTACCTGGCGATCGTGACCCTGGGCTTTGGGGAGATTGTCCGGGTGCTCCTGCAGGGGACAAACCCGCAGATCCAGCCCTGGAAGGCGCAGGAAGCGGCCGAGGTACCCTTCTACAAGCTCGCCACGATGCTCGGCGGGCCGATGGGGTTCAACCTGCTCCCGACCTACACGACCCTCTTTTGGGTGTACCTGTTTGTCGTCCTGACCCTGATCGTCTGCTACCGGCTCAAGAGCAGCTCCTCGGGACGTGCGTTCCTCTCGATCCGCGAGGACGAGATCGCCTCCCAGGCGATGGGTGTCGACGTCACCAAGTACAAGGTCCGCGCCTTCGTGCTCGCAAGCTTTTTCGCGGGCGTCGCGGGCGGGCTGTACGCGATGAGCATCGGCGCCATCAACGCCGGCGACCTGGGGTTCCAGAAGTCCTTTGACATCATCATCATGGTCGTGCTGGGCGGGATGGGATCGATCTCGGGCGCGACCGTCGCCGCGGTTGTGCTCACGATCCTCCCGGAGTTCCTGCGTGATCCGCCGCCCGTGTGGCCCCTGGGTCTTGCGTTCCTGGTTGCGGTTGTGCTCGCCCAGGCTGTGCGGAAGCACTGGAACATCAGGACGCTGGCGGGGATCGCCGTCGGCACCGCGATCCTTGAAGGAGCCCGCCTCTACTGCGTCTCACGCGGGATCGACATCGCGTCGTTCCGGCTCATCCTGTACGCACTGCTGCTGATCGCGATGATGCTCCTTCGCCCGCAGGGGCTCCTGGGTGTGCGTGAGGTCTGGGAGCTTTTCGGCCACCGCAGGCCCAATCCCAATCCCAGTCCCGATCCCAAGCCCGACGCCGCGCCCCCCAGCAAGGGCACGAGCAAGGCCACCGGCAACCCCACGAGCAAGGGAGGTGCATCGTGAGCACATCTCCCGCGGTGCTGGATGTGGATGGGATTGCGATCTCCTTCGGCGGTCTCAAGGCGGTGCAGGGCTTCTCGCTGAAGATCCCGCCGCGGGGGTTGTACGGCCTGATCGGCCCCAACGGCGCGGGCAAGACCACGTGCTTCAATCTTCTGACCGGCGTCTACCAGCCCGATAGCGGGGCGGTGCGGCTCGAGGGCGTGAACCTGGTCGGCAACAAGCCGCACCTGATCGCCGCCGCCGGCCTCTCAAGGACGTTCCAGAACATCAGGCTCTTTGGCGAATTGTCGGTCCTGGACAACGTCAAGCTGGGATGCCACCTGCGCGGCCGGCACACGCTGGCGGGGACCATCCTCAGGACGGCGGCCTACACGGGACAGGAACGGGCGATCACGGATCGCTCGATGGAGCTCCTGCGGATCTTCGGGCTGGATGGACGTGCACAGGAGCAGGCCCGAAACCTCCCGTACGGCGATCAGCGCCGTCTTGAGATCGCGCGTGCACTGGCGACCGAGCCCCGGGTTCTCCTGCTCGATGAACCGGCGGCGGGGATGAACCCGCAGGAGAAGATCGAGCTTCGCGGCCTGATCCGGCAGATCCGCGACCGGTTCAACCTGGCGATCCTGCTCATCGAGCATGACATGGGCGTGGTGATGAACCTGTGCGAGCACATCACGGTCCTGAACTTCGGGCAGGTGATCGCGGCGGGGACGCCCGAGACTGTCCAGAACGATCCGAAAGTCGTGGAGGCGTACCTGGGTACGGAGTGACGCACGGGCGGCGAGGGCGACCCGGCGGAGAAGGGTGACCATGCTGACGATCTCGAACCTGGTCGTGAATTACGGGGCGATCCGTGCGCTGCACGGGATTTCGCTGCACGTCGCGGCGGGCGAGATCGTGACGCTGATCGGGAGCAACGGCGCGGGCAAGTCGACGACGCTGCGGACGGTGTCGGGACTCTTGCGGCCGGTGTCGGGCTCGATCGAGTTCGACGGGACGTCGATCACGCGGTATCAGCCGCACAAGATCGTCTCGATGGGGCTGGCACAATCCCCCGAGGGACGCGGGATCTTCGCCAACATGACCGTCGAGGAGAACCTCGAGCTCGGCGCGTACGCGCGGCCTTCCTCGGAGCGGGCGGAGATCGCCAAGGATCGAGAGCGGGCGCTGGAGCTCTTTCCCCGGCTGCGCGAGCGCCTGAAGCAGAACGCGGGGACGCTCTCGGGAGGTGAACAGCAGATGCTGGCGATCGGACGGGCCTTGCTGGCGCGGCCGAGGCTTCTGCTGCTCGATGAGCCTTCCCTGGGTCTTGCGCCCCAGGTGGTCGCGACGATCTTCAAGATCATTCGAGACATCAATCAGGCCGGAACGACGATCCTATTGGTGGAGCAGAACGCACACATGGCGCTGCAGGTGGCGCACCGCGCGTATGTGCTGCAGGTTGGGAAGATCGTCATGGAGGGCGACGCCAAGGAACTGGCCGCGCACGACGAGGTTCGCCGGGCCTACCTGGGCGTTTCGTGACCTGCCTCCTCCGTCCGACGGACCGATTGACATCGGGGCCGTGCGGTCAGACACTCTGATTCCGCGGATGCTCCCCGGCAAGGGTTCCATGCCGGGGGGATGGGCTTGAACGATGTGATCGCGGACTGGAGTTCACGTGGTTTCACCGCAGGTTCTCACATTGGCGACTTCCGCGGGCCTGGGGGAGACGCTCCCCGAGGGGTTCGCGGCCGTCTCGATCGAGGCCGAGGGTGCGACGCCGCTGCTCTCGGTGTGCGTCGTCGTCAGGACCGGCCCGGCCCCCAAGGGCGTCGCCGATGATGGCCCCCTGCTCATCCTGCGTGAACGCCTGGATGCACGCTGTTACCTGGGGTGCGTGGTTGACTCTCTTGCGCGCGTGAAGCGCTGGGTGGAGATCTGGGTCCAGGACACCGACGGCCTGGCGGACGTGCCGCCTGCGTACCGCGATGCGATGAGCAATGCCTCGCTGGATGCACGCTGGCGCAAATGGTGCGAGACGATCGAGGCGACCGGCCTGGCCGAGGGGCTGGTGCACGCGGGGTGGGAGCAGCAGCATCCCACATCGATCCTGATCGACCTGAAGGAACTCCGTTCGATCCGCCCTGTCGAGGGGGGGAGCAACGGCTACTGGCTGCTCTGCGAAGATGATGGCCTGCTGACTTCGCGGGGGCTTCCGGCGTACGGCTCGACTTCCCACCGTTACCTGCACGTCCCGGCGCTTGGGGCCGAGACGTTCTTCATTCCCGTGACGCGTGGGGCTCCCTCGGGCGAGCGATGCCTGGGTGCGGAAGAAGCGCTGGGCCTGGGTCCGACCAGGATCGCGCTCAACCTGTCGGCCGGGCTGATGATGGTCTCGGACTGGGTGGGCGTGTCGCTCGAAGATCACATCGACGCACTGGGCGGGGAAAAGACGGTCGCGAGCTCCAAGAGTGCGGGCGGGCCTGCGAAGGCGAGGTCCGCCGAATCATCCGCGGTCTTTGATTCCGGGGTTGGCCGGGGGTTCCTGACCGTCGGTCGCGCGGGTCGGCTGCTTGAGACCATGTATCTCAAGTTGCGGCTGCTGCTCGACATCGTCGGGTCGGTGCGGGCGGCCGTCGAGGCTTCGGGAGCTCCGATCCTCAACCTGACCCCGTCGAGCTTTGCGGTTTGCCGGCCGGTCGGTGCTCCCGGGATGCCCTCGGCCTGGTTCGTTCAGGCCGCGCTGCGGGATGCCGGGGTGGGCGTCGGCGTCGAATTGGCGGGGGGCGATTCCAAGCTGTTCATGGGGCCGGGCGGCCCGGCGAGCGTCTACTCACCGGGCGCCACGGGTTCGACGGTCGCGGGGGTGGGCGCGCTGCGGATCCGGCAGATCCTGACCGACGCCGACGGGCTGGTGCTCGAGGCCCGCCTGGTGATGCAGGAACGCGCTGTGCTCGGCCCGGGTGACCTTCTCTGGCTCCGGGTGAGCGTCGGTGGAACGCGGCTCGATCTTTACGCCACGCCCGACCTCAAGAAGGCGGCGGCGGGCACGGAAGTGCCGCTCCGGACCATCAAGCAGCCTTTCAGCGACACGATCCGCGACAAGCTCAAGGCCGCCGAAGGCGTGAATATCCCCGGCGTCATGTTCGAAGCACTCCCGATGGCGGGGACGCCCCACGACCTCTATTCACTCGCGGTCCTGGGTGTGCGGATCCTCCTCTGCGGCGACCGTGCGCTTGGCCTTGCCGCCTCGGACTTCCAGGACTTTGCCCGGCTGCTCGAAGATGCCGCGGCCTCCGAGGAGGAAGGGAAGCGAACGCCGCTGGAGAAGCGGATCAGCACCATCCTGGAAGGTTCGGACGCCGAGAGCGCCCGGTGGCGCGATGCACTGGGTCCGCACCACCTCCGGCTGGAGGACTGGGACCCCAAGTCAGCGCTCTCGGTCGTCACCGTCGATGTGTGGTCGAAGATCCTGGCCGCCCTTGTGCGTGCACTTCCGGGTCTTGGGCCCGACAGCACGTGCAAGAACTTCTCGGAAGCCCCCCCCAAGGCGCCCGAGCGGGTCTTTGATCCCTTGGCGGCGGAAATCCTGCCGCTGGTTGTTCGGACGCGTTCGATGGTGGTGAGCGATTCGGGCTCAAACTCTGAGATCCGTTCGCTGATCCGACGGGTCGCCAAGGCCTGAAGCGGCGTGCGGCGGGCACGGCGCCGGGGCCAGCGCTCGACTGGCCGGGGCGAATGTGCCGATGTAGCCTTAGGGGTTCGTGCGTCGGCCACCGAGCACGGTGACGGCGGTGGGTCTTCCAGGCAATCCAAGACGCAGCGAGTCTGCGGAGGAGCAAGCGATGTCTCAAGTTGGAACGTGGACGATGAAGGTCCTGGCGGTCACGGTCGGCCTGATCCTGATGGGCGTGAACCTCGGCGGCTGCGGTGGTCCGAACTATGGCCGCCACGAGCTTGAGATCTGCCTCAGCGAGCCCCTCAAGGGCAAGACGGTCGAGGTCGACGTCATCGGCGTCGTGAACGATCAGGATGTCGAAATGTGGAAGTCGGTCGGCGTGACCAAGTACTTCTCGGCCGGCGACAGCACCCGCCAGGAGGCCGTCGGCCGCCAGCAGTTCAAGTACTCGGCGGGTGACTCTGGCTGCAAGAGCGTCTCAGCGCAGGATTCCGTCTGGGATGGGGCGTGGCGCGGGGCACGCTCGGTCGTGATCGTCGCCAACATCCCCTTCCTTGAATCGGAGAGCGGTATCACCGACCCGCGGCGTGTGGTGGTGACCCTGCAGAAGGGAAGCTGGGAAAACGACAAGGTCCAGATCCAGGTGGGTGAGAGCGGTGTGCGGGTGCTGACGCCGCAAAAGCAGCCCAAGTGATCGTCTTTCCCGGTTCATGATGGACCTCTTGGCGACTGGTCAAGAGTCCTGGTGAAGTCCGGCGTTCGCGCGACCGAGTTGAATGGAACCGCATGAAGTCGTTCTTCCGGCGGTTTCAGCCTTGGTTTGCGTGAACAAGTACCAAACGCAAGGGTCTGTCCCTCGCGTGTACACTCTGATTGCGGCAGGCACGAGACGGAGCCGAGGCGAACTCGGCTCCGTTTGTATCTCGGGCGGCCTTGAGGGTCTGGGATGGAAGTGTTCGGCTCCTTTGAGGCGACAGAGGTCGCGCGCGAGGGCAACTTCGGCGCGATCATGTACGCGCGCAAAGCCGGCGTTTCCGACCGCAAGTTCGCCATCAAGGTCTTCCGGCCGCCGGAATTCCTGATGGATGATGACCAGATCGTCCGGGAATCCGAGGCGTTCCTCGAATCGGCTGAGGCGCAGCAGCGTGCACACGGGGCGGCGCCGGGGGTCTGGGCCCCCGTGTACGAGATGGGCAAGTGCTCCGGGGGAGCGTGGTACGCGACCGACCTCCTGGAGGGGAGCCTTGAGTGGCTGCGGATCACGCAGCGCGACCTTGAGCCCGAGCACATCCGCAAGGTGATCGAGCCGATCGTGCAGGGGCTTTTGGCGCTCAAGGTCGGGCAGGGCCGGGCGCACGGCAATCTGAAGGCGACCAATGTCCTGCTGATGGGACGCGCCGACCTGTCGCGTGCGAGGGTTCTGCTGTGCGACCCCAAGCCGGCGTCGCGGTGCAAGAGCCCCGATGATGATCAGAACGATGCACGTGATCTGGGGAACCTGGTTCACCAGTTGATCCTGCACCGGCAGTTCCAGAACGCGACCGAATGGCCGCTGCAGAACTCCGACGCCTGGAAGCGGCTGGGCAAGACGGGCGCGTCGTGGCTGGACGTGGTCAACCGGCTGATCGATCCGACGACGACCAAGAAGCCGACGATCCAGGAGATCTCCGGGATGCTTCCGGGGGGTCCGGTCGCGTCGCCGGCGGGCGGAAAGGCCGCCTCCCCAGCGCCCAGCGAGGCGGACCGCAAGGCTAAGGAAGAGGCCGAGAAGCGTGCACGCGAGGAGGATGAGCGTCGCAAACGCAACGAGGCCGAGATTGCACGCAAGGTCCGCGAGCAGGCGGAGAAGGAAGCCGCCGCCAAGGCCGAAGCCGAGCGCAAGGCCAAGGAAGATGCCCAGCGCAAGGCAGAGGCGGATGCCAAGGCCCGTGAAGAGGCTCAGCGGAAGGCAGAACTGGACCGCAAGGCCAGGGAAGAGGCTGACCGCAAGGCGCGTGAAGAGGCCGAGCGCAAGGCCAAGGAAGATGCAGAGCGCAAGGCCCGCGAGGCCGAAACCGCGCGCAAGGCTCAGGAAGAAGCCGCCAGGAAAGCCCAGGAAGAAGAGACCAAGCGCCAGGCCGAGCGTGCCGAAGCCGATCGCAAGGCCAAGGAAGCCGCCGAAAAGAAGGCCAAGGATGAGGCCGAGCGCAAGGCCAGGGCCGAGGAAGAACGGCGCGCGAAGGAAGAGGAAGCACGCACACAGGCCGAACTGAAGGCCCGCCAGAAGGCCGAGCAGCAGGCCAAGGAAGCCGAACGCGTCGAGGCCGAAAAGAAGGCCCGGGAAGAGGCCAAGCAAAGGGCGCAGCAAGAGGCCGAGCGGAAGAAGACCCAGGCCGCCGAAGCCAAAGCACGCGCGGCCGCCGCGGCCACTACGACAGCCGCCACGGCGTCCGAGGAAGCCAAAGCCGATGCCCCTTGGCCCGCCGCGGAAGTGGAGCGGGCCGGGTCCCAGCCTGCGGCGGGTGGGTCGAAGAAGGGGATCATGATCGCGGCCGCGGCGTTGGTCGCGGTCGCGGGCACCGTGGGCGTCATTCTTGCGATGCGCGGAGGGGGCGGGGACGCGACGCCGTCGGGGGACGGGGGCGGCACCAATCCGCCGGTCGTCGATGGCGGCAAGCCCGGCACGGATCCGCCGACGGGTCCTGCGCCCGATCAAACGCCGACGCCAACGTCGATCTCCGCGCAGGTGATCGCCGCAGCGGTCACCAAGCGGCTTCCCGAGTTTGAGAAGCGCGTGGGAGATGACCTGACCGAAGCGGCGAGGGCGGCGGTCGCTTCGCACCGTACAACCTCGACCGACCGGCTGAAGCTCGTGGCAACCACCGAAGCCAACCGCGTGGTGGAGAGGGCGGCGGTGGAGGCGCC
>DATGXW010000152.1:0-20405 GCA_035298585.1 Phycisphaerales bacterium | reverse complement strand
CGCCGCTCGCCCGCGCGCGCATGGCGATCGAGATGAACAACACGGCGGACCAGGAGGTCCCCGGCCTTCACCGTCTTTCCTTCGGGGGCGAGTTCGGCGATCGTCGACTGCGACTCAAGGCGGCTGCGGATCTCGATCTGGTTGCGGGCCTCAAGCTCGCCGCTGGCCTTGGTCGTGATCTGGAAGGAGGAGGCTCGCACGATCGCGCGGTCGCTGGTCCGGCTGATCGCCTGGGGCTCGGGCGCGGAAGGCCCTCCCAGCGTCGCGTACCCGATCGCGGCCGCCGCGCCGGCGAGCGCGACCACGACCACCGCGCGGGTCACCATCGAACCGCGACGGCGCGGCTTCCCGGTGGCGATTGTGCTTCCCGCGACGCGATTCGATGCGTTCTGAACCATGACGACTCTCCGATAGTCCACCAAACGGGATTCAAACTCCCGGCGGCTTCCATCTCGCGGCAGAACGAATGTTCCACCCTCATCTTGCTCGATCCCGGCGAATCAGACCGGATTCTGGATGAACCCACCACGTCGATCTGTCGCACGGACCCTGCACAAGTGTATCGCCTGACCTCTTCAAACCCCGTCAATCTCCGCAACGCCGGACGGGGACCCATCAAACCTGACCCGACCTGGGAGATGCACAGGGACGTTCATACGCGTATCCTCCGCCATGGTGCACCGCGTTCTGGAAAAGTTTGGTCATGATCGCCCCATCCTGATCGCCGTCGCCGCACCATTGGAGCTCAAAGCCCTCGCCAAAGGGTTCGCCGGCGGTGATATTCAGATGCCCCGGACATGGGAAGCCGTCTCGATTGGACGCTTTGACCTCCTCCTGACGGGCGTTTCCAAGGCCAGCGCGGCCGGGGGTGTCGCCACCGTGCTCGATCCCCGGCGACACGCCGCGGTCCTTTCGATCGGGATCGGCGGGGCATACCCCATCGATCCACCCCTGGCCCTCGGGCAAACCGTGGTCGCCACCCAGAGCATCATGGCCGACGAGGGTGTGCAGACTCCGGAGACTTTTATCAGTTGTGCAAAGCTGGGGTTTCCATTGAACGACACATCGGGGGATGGCGTCATCTCCGACCCGGCACTTTTCGATCTGCTCGAACCCCTGGGAGACCGATCCGGCCCGGTCGCCACCGTCTCCACGTGCTCGGGCACTGATGCACTTGTTGAGCACTATCGGACCAGGACCAGCACAATCGCCGAGTCGATGGAGGGGGCGGCGGTCGGGCTCGTGGCAGCGCGCCGGTCCGTGCCATTCATCGAGCTGCGGGTGCTCAGCAACACGACCGGTGACCGCGCTGGGCAGGCATGGGATATCCCCGGGGCCGTGCGTGCCCTGGAGGCCCTCGCCCGGCGGCTCTAAGAGGGGCCCGCCTGACTCGCCACATTCCCGGACCTTTGCGGCCTGTGCGGTCTGTAACGCCTGCAACGGGTGTGCTGTCGATCGAGCGTGCGGAGGAGGTTCGTATCGCCGCTACGCCCTGAGACGACCCCGTCGATCTGCCGATGCTCCCCTCCGTGTCTTTCACGCGGCGCTTCGGCGTCGCTCTCGGCTGGCGGCAGGGGACGTGCGAGGTCAATAGCCCGATGGCTCTGAATCTCAAATTCAATCCCAAGGAACTGCTGAGCGGCTTGTTCGGACAAAGCGGCGGGCCGGTGGCCGTCGACTTTGGAGCAACGGGGATCAAGATCCTGGCGGTCGAGCCGGGTCAGCCCCCCAGGCTCGAGGCGATCGGCTTCGAGCCCACGCCCGTCGAGCTGCGTTCAGACATCCGCAAGCGATTCGCACTCCAGTTCGAGCAGCTCTCCAGGCTTACGCAGAAGCTGGGTCTTCGCGGGCGCAAGGTGGTCTGCTCGATCCCGGCGACGCAGACGTTCTGCAAGCACATGCAGTTCGAGCGTTCGCCCGATGTGCCCCTCTCGATCCTCGCCGAGTCGGCGGTGGCGCAGCAGATCGGCTGCGACCCTTCCGCCCTGGTCTACCAGACGATCGACGTGGGGCCCCTGGCCTCGGATGCGTTCCGCAACGAGATCATCTGCACCGCCGCGAGCCGCGAGCTGGTGACGCTGATCATGCAGGCGACCCGCAATGCCAAGCTCGAGCTCGCGGGCGTGCACGGCGAGTTCGTCGCCCTGGTGCGCGGCTTTGACCACATCACCAAGCGCGCCGACGATGCGCTTCTAGGCTCGCTCTACCTCGACATCGGCGATTCATGCACCAAGGTCGTGATCGTCCAGGGGACGCGCATCGTCTTTGTCCGCTTCGTCGAGATCGGCACCAGCACGCTCGATGTGATCCTCAAGAACAAGCGTGGATGCACACTCCAGCAGGCCGCCACGCTGCGGCTCGAGCACTCCGAGGGCCTCTCCGACGAGGTCCCGGTCGCGGCCGTCGCCGAACCGGTCAACGCCGTCTCGGCGGGCGCCGCGGCCGCGGGCGGGCTGGGGCTCCTTGCGCTCATGCCCCAGGATCGCCGCCGCGGCGGCACGAGGTCTGACAAGATCGCCGACGACGCCCCGCTGGCCGAGATCGCCGAGCAGGTCGAGATCCTCGCCGACGAAGTCCAGATGTGCGTCCGCTACGCCGAGTCGGTGGTTCCCGGCCTGCGCATCGACCGCCTCATGTGCATGGGCGGCGGCGCGGCCGACAGGACCCTCTGCCGCCGCATCGCCAAGACGCTGCACCTGCCCGCACAGCAGATGGACCCCCTCGCCCGGCTTGCACGCAAGCCCGGCGCTCCCGCCGTCAACGTCGACCTGACCAAGCCGCACCCCGAGTGGGCGGTGGCCGTCGGTCTTTGCTCCTGTCCCCTGGCGCTCTAACCCCGCCAACCCGAACTTCCCGGGCCGGAACCTCTGAGGACTCAAGGGAATGAACATCGCGTCCCAACGCCCCGAATCGCCCGGCAGTTTTCTGCCCGATGAATACGTCTCCCGGCGGGCGGAGCTCCGCGCCGGCGTCCTGGGGATGGGCCTCTTTGGCGTCGTCATGGTGCTGGTGGTCGGCGCGTTCATCGTGACCAACCAGCGCTGGCGCGCGGTCCGGGCCGAAGCCCGCGCGGTCGAGGTCGAGTACGAGGACCAGCGTGCACGCATCGAGCAGCTCGAAAAGCTCGAACGCGAGCGCGACGACATGCTCGAGAAGGCCGAGATCGTCTCGGCGCTGGTCGAGAAGACGCCCCGCTCGCTCATGATGGCCGAGATCGTCGGCCGCATGCCCCCGGGGATGACGCTGCTCGAGGTGAAGCTCGACGGCAAGCGCATCGAGCCCCCCAAGGCCGAGGAGCCCAAGGGCAAGAAGGGCCCGCAGAAGGTCGGGACGCTCTCCAAGGGCGCCGCCAAGCCCGCGGCCGACAAGTCCAAGGTCAAGGCTGACGCCAAGGGCCCCAAGGATCAGCCCCCGCCCCGCGAACGCATCGCCCCCCCCAAGTTCGACTACCGACTCACGCTCTCGGGCGTCACGACGGTCAACACCGAAGTCGCCGATTTCCTCGCCCGGCTCAAGGAATGCGAGTTCCTGCAGAACGCCGACCTGGTCTACATCCGCGAGACCGAGATCGACGACACCCAGCTCAGGAAGTTCGAGATCACCGCCCAGCTCCGCCCCGCGGGCGCGGCGAGCTCCAAGGCGCAGGTCGCCGAGGTCGAGACGGACAAGCCGTCGGGTTCGAACAAGGAGTAATCAGGAATGAAACTCGGAGCCCGGGAAGGTCTGATCGGCGCTGTGCTTCTTGCGATCCCGCTCTCAAGCTGGTGGCTGGTCTTCCGCCCCCAGAACGCCGCGATCGAGACCGCCAAGCGCGAGATCTCGCACAAGCGCGAGCTGCTCGAGAAGCTCAAGGCCTACACCAGCAAGAACCAGGACCTCGTCAAGGCCAACGACGACGTCAACCGCCGCATCAAGACGATCGAGGACCGCCTGCCCAGCGACAAGGAGGTCGACAGCATCGTCCGGCAGGTCTCCGACGTCGCGATCCAGTGCAGCCTCCAGTCCCCCACGGTCGCGAACGTCAAGCCGCGGCAGGAGGCGATGTACATGGAGCAGCCCCTCGACATGACCCTCTCGGGCAACTGGGAGGGGTTCTACGACTTCCTCTCGCGCGTCGAGAAGCTCCCCCGCATCACCCGCATCTCCAACATGGTCCTCAAGCGCGACGACAAGGGCGACGGCCAGATGAAGGCCGAGTTCACGCTGAGCATCTACTACCAGCAGTCCGCCGCCAACGCGGCCGCGATCGCCGCCGCCCCCGGCGCTCCCAAGAAGAAGGCAGGTGCCAAGTGAGCGCAAGCCCCGGCAAGGACGCATCCCAGGCAGAGTCCGCCCCGAGTTCTTCCTTCCTCGCCGAGCTCCGCTCGAGCGAGAAGCAGGCCGACTTTGTTCCCATGCCCACCCGGCGCAGGCGCCGCATCCCGCTGCACCTGCTCGTCGCCGCGGGCGTGGTGGCCGTCGGCTGCGGCTCGCTGCTCACGATGCGCCAGATCGGCATGAAGGCCGGCATGACCTTCGAGACCGACGCCTCGTTCGTCCCCGTCGACACCGCCGACGGCAAGGACAACAACCGCCTCTTCGCCGTGATGAGCGAGCTCGAGAAGAGCCAGCAGCTCGCGCAGCAGGACCACGCACGCCCGGAGAAGAACCCCTTCAGCCTCTCCTCCAAGGCGGTCCAGCCCTCCCAGGAGGTTAAGGACGACTCGCAGGAAAGAGCCCAGCGCGAGGAGCAGGAGCGCCTCAAGCGCCAGCAGAACCTCGAGCTTGCGCTCAACAACCTCAAGCTCAACGGCATCGTGGGCGGCGGCGGGAAGTACCTCGCCAGCATCGGCGACAAGACCTACCGCATCGGCGACGTCGTCGATGAGATCTTCACCATCGCCGGCATCGACGGCCGCACCGTCACCGTCGCGGTCGATGAACAGCTCTACGAATTGACCGTCGGGCAGACCACGCCCAAGGCCGTCGGCAAGCGGACGACCAAGAAGACGCGCTGAACACCGTGCACGCGGGCGAAAGAAAGATCCGGACGTGGCCAAGCACAACATCGATGACATCCTGAACGAGCTGGGCCTCAACGACGACGACGCCACGCGCGCCCAGCGCAAGCAGTCCAAGCCGATCCAGACCCCGTCGGAAACCCCCGCGGCCCAGCCCGCCGCCGCGCCCGCCGACAAGACCTATTCGCCGCTCCCCTCCGCCCCCGCCAACCAGAAGCTCTACAACGAGCCCCCCGTCTCGGCGCGCGGACGTTCTGAAGAAGAGGGGTCCGACAGCACAAGTCCCCCCGCGAGCACCGGCCCCGCGGCCGGGGAATCGCTCGTCGGCCCCGCCTCCCGCACGCTGTACGACCCGGCCGACGAGAAGCCCGTCATCCCCGCCGCGTCCGAATCGGCCGCCGCCGCGCCGATGAACGTCGCGGGGATGAGCCTCGAAGAGATCCTGGTCGCGCGAAACGCCGTCACCGGCGACAAGCTGCAGACCGCCCAGCAGATCTGCAAGCAGTCCCCCAACAAGCGGCTGGCCGACATCCTGATCGAGAACGGCGCGGACGAGGCGAGCGTGCTCGAGTGCGTCGCGCTGCACTCGCGCATCCCCTTTGAGCGCATCCGCCTCGACCTTGCCGCCTCGGGCGGCTTTGACGGGACGCTGCTTCAGCGGCTCACGCCCGACTTCTGCCGTGCACACCAGGTGGTGCCGATCCGCCTGGAAGGCACGCGCGTGGTGATCGCGACCCCCGACCCGCGCCGGGTGTTCCTGGTCGACGAGATCAAGGAACGGCTCAAGGTCGGCGGCGTCAAGTTCGTGATGACGCCCGCCTACGACGTGCGCGGGGTGATGGAGATCGTGGGCGGGCCCAAGGAAGAGGAGCAGGCCGTCGACCTCTCCGAGATGCTCGCCGAGGTGGGCGAGGGGGATGTCCAGGTCGAGGCCAAGAAGGCCGAGGAGCTCAACCTCGAGAAGGAGGCGGCGGAATCCCCGGTCATCAAGTACGTCAACCACATCATCCACACCGCGGTGAAGGAAGGGGCCAGCGACATCCACGTCGAGCCCGCGGAGAAGAAGGTCCGCGTCCGCTTCCGCATCGACGGCGAGCTCTTTGAGATGATGAACCCCCCCGGCTCGATGGGCGCCGCCATCACCAGCCGTCTCAAGATCATGGCCAACCTGGACATCTCCGAGCGCCGCCTCCCGCAGGACGGCCGCATCCGGTGCATGGTCCAGGGCCGCAAGCTCGACCTGCGCGTCTCGACCCTTCCCAACGGGTACGGCGAGAAGACGGTCATGCGAATCCTCGACACCAAGTCGATCAACGTCGAGCTCGAGCAGCTCGGCTTTGATGAGAACATCCTGGAGGTGTGGAGGAAGCAGATCGAGGCCCCGCACGGGATCGTCCTGGTCACGGGCCCGACCGGCTCGGGCAAGACCACGACGCTGTACGCCTCGCTGCGCAAGCTCGACAAGTCGTCGATGAACATCTCGACGGTCGAGGACCCCGTCGAGTACCACCTCGACGGCATCACGCAGACGCAGATGCACGAGAAGATCGGGATGACGTTCGCCAAGGCCTTGAAGGCCCTCCTGCGGCAGGACCCCGACGTGATCATGCTGGGCGAGATCCGTGACCACGAGACGGCGACGATCGCCGTGCAGGCCGCGCTCACGGGCCACCTGGTGCTGAGCACGCTGCACACCAACGATGCGCCAAGCTCGATCACCCGGCTGGTGAACATCGGCGTCGAGCCCTTCCTCGCCTCGGCCGCGGTCAACGCGGTGCTGGCCCAGCGGCTGATCCGCCGGCTCTGCTCTCACTGCAAGACGCAGGAGCCGCCCTCCGAGTCGATGCGCGAATACCTCGAGATGCAGGGCATGGACACCGACCTGGTGTGGGCCCCCAAGGGGTGCGAGAAGTGCCGAAAGATCGGCTACTCGGGCCGCGTGGGCCTCTACGAGCTCCTCGCCGTCGACAACCAGCTCCGCGACATCATCGCCCGCAACCCAAGTGCACCCGAGTTCACCCGCATCTGCATCGAACGCGGCATGGTCACCCTCCAGCAGGACGGGCTCAAGAAGGTCACCAAGGGCCTGACCACGGTGGATGAAGTGCTCCGGGCGACCAAGGAAGGGCACTGATTCAGGCGAGGCGAGCTGCTCACGTGCGTTATCGCCGCCGCCGCATGTCAAGCAGCGCGAGCAGAAGCCCATGCCGCGGCGATGTGTGCCGCAACGCGCACGAGCTGGAAATCCTGGAAGATCGAGGGATAGGTGCCGGTTACCCGATGGAACCAGGTGCGCATCGCGGTCGCGTCGGTGTGCTCCGTGGGAGCTGGTCTATTCGCCGGCTCGACCCGCGGCGATGTGCTCGGCCGTCGTGATCGGCAGTGGTTCAAAGTTGAAGTCGCACACGTCGAACCCTTCCGAGCGGGTGATCGACATGTCGCGGTTGCTGGCAAGATCGATGTGCACACTCGTCGCGCGCGGGAACGGCGTTCCCGTGCGCCGGGGCGCCACCATCTCGGCGACGATCGGCCGGCACGGATCGGCGGGATTCCAGCCGACGACCACACCCTCAGAGCCGTCGCTCAACGTGACCCGCGTTCCCGGTGCGTAGGGGGGAACCACCGTCAGCAGTGCACGCAGGACCACGGGGTCGAGCCAGCTCCGGTAGGGCTCCTGCATCAGCATCCAGAGCGCTTCCACCATCGGCCGGCGCGGCTTGTCATCGGGCGCATCACCGACTTCACGCGGGTGACGCAGACGGTCGAGCAGGTCGGCCGCGGCCGCGATGCGTGCAAAGACGTGGATCTCTGAACCATGGAGCGCCCGCCCCGGACCCGGCGCGGGCAGCTCGGGGAAACCCTCTCCCGAGAAGCGCTGGTGATGGTGCAGGACGACCGCGCTGGCCGAGGGATCGACGTGGTCGCGGACCAGTGCGTGCCCCCGCGCCACGTGCGACTGAAAGATCGGATCGTGCTCATCGCACGAGGCGTGCCAGGCATCGATCGACGCGCGCGGCAGGCCGATCATCCCGATGTCGTGGAGCAGCGCCCCGACGCCCAGGTTGGCGACGTCCTTGGCCTCGTACGCCGAGAGCTTGGGCCGCTCGCTGATGAGGTAAAAGTCGAGCTTGAGACCGATGAGCACGCTCACCAGCGACACGTTGCACGCGTGTCGGAGCGAGACGCTGCCGCTGCGGCCGATCTCGCCCAGGAAGAGCGCCGCCGAGCGGTTCTCGCCGAGCTTTTCGAGCAGCGAGACGATCGCACGCTTGTAGGAGCGAAAATCCATCGCGGGGTCGGCGCCCGCCGCGGAGGGGACCAGCGCGCCAGAGATCGACTGGGCCAGCTCGTGGCAGGCCGAGTGGATCGCCGGAGAAACAAAGTCGGCCATGAACTCGACGCCGGGGCATTCGATCCAGGCCTCGTGGACACCCAGTTCGCGGAGCCGCAGGATGCTGTGCTGGTCGAGCTCGTACCCGGTGCGAAGCAGCACGCCACCCGGTCGCTTGGGGTGGTGGATCGGCATGGCCAGTCTCATGCCGGGGAGCGCCCCGGCCAGGTCTACACGCAGCATCGTCCCACTTCAATCGGACGTTCACGTGTCCTGCTTGGGCGGGTCTTCGGGTGTGCGGCAAACGTCCTCGATTACCGGACCACGTTCGCGCCCGGCCGGGCGTCGGTGCCGCTGGAAGCACCGCTGAGGCTCGTAGAACCCAGGGGTTCAAACCGCTCGGGCACGCGCGGGGTGATCGCGATGATCACGCGACGACGTGCACCCCGGCCCACCGTCGCATCGGTCAGCATCGCCTCCCCGAGCGTCAACAGGTCGGGAAGAAGCGGACCGGTCGCAGCGCTTCCGCGCCCGCTTTCCCCGTCCCCCGGCAAGCCCGCCGATGCTTGCGGCGATGGTCCTTGCTCGGGATTGGTGAGCGTGGGCTCGATGAGCGGCACCTGCGGGATCGTGCTCGGGCCGGCGCCATCGGGGGCTGGATCGCCTTGTGCAGTCTGGGACTTCTCCACCAGTTCTTCCCGGGGATGCACGGGGACGATCAGGATCATCTCGCCGCGCTCGCACACAAGCTCGATTGAGAGCCGGTCGAAGACCTGCCCATCGTCTCGGGGCGACGAAAGCGATGGGCCGGTGATGAGGTCAGAGGGACCCGAGCGCTGCGACTCGGCATGCTGCGGGACAAGCTGCACCAGCATCGACGCGGGAAGCGTGGGGGTGGCTGGGGTCGTGGAGGTCGTGGGGGTGCTGGGGGTGCTGGGGGTCGCGAGGGGGTCGACCGTGCTCGCCACGACCCAGTTCCGCGCGAGCATTCGAAGCGCCCCGGGCGTCAGGCTCAGCTTCCCCATGCTGACCAGGAGGGGCGATTCGCGCTCCCCGACGCCCCAGTTCTGCTGATCGAGCCAGATATCAAGCCCCTGACTCCACCGCCGACCGGTTGCAAGAGGCGTCCAGCGTTCGAGCATCGGGAGCGCTTCGCGGCGGACCTGTCCCTGCATCGGCAGCGAGGCCGCGACCCGGCGGCCGACATCCGCCTGGACGCGGTAGAGCCGAAGGCCGTTGGAGCGCCAGACCTCGGAAGTCTTGCCGGCGATCAGTGTGCTGTTGAGCGGGGCGAGTGCACGTCCCAGCGCGGCGGGAGAGAGATCGGTCACCCAGAACTCAACATCCATCCCCTGCTCGGGAGCCTTTACCTCTCCGAGCTGGATGTCCTGAAACGTGCGGGGACCGGGGGCCTGTGCCTGGGGCTCGCTCTCGCAGCCGCCCAGCCCCGGAATCATCAGCACGCCCGGCAGGGCCGCCATCGCCATGCACGCAAGCGCGGCGGCGCGGCCCGGGCGCCGAGATGTCCATGTGCGAGATTCCATGCTGCCAGGCTCGTCCGATCAGCCGACGGTGGGGGGTGTCCACGCCGCGGCGGGTTCACACTCATTGATCCGGTCGATCAGCCGCCGGACCAGGCCGAACTTGCTCCGCGTGTGATGGAAGGCCAGCCGCGGGAGCTGCGGCCACTCATCCTCTTCGGTGAAGGGTCCCCGCTGGGTGATCGACCCGGTCTTGATGATCGCGGCGAACTCGTGGCTGAGCCGCGCGATGTCCTCATCCTTGAGCGGGTGCTTGAGCCGGATCACGTACTGGTCATCGACATACCGCGACGAGTGGTAGTTGCGGTAGAACTTGATGATGTGTTCGACCCCGTCGCGCGGGTCCTTGGCAAGGTAGTAAAGCCCGTTGTCCTCGGGGCTGATCCACCCGTTGCCCAGGAGCTGCGACCGGGTCCACTCATCCCACGTCTTCCAGTAGGAGCCGCCGGCGCCTTCGATCATGACGATCGGCACCATGCTCGTCTTGCCCGTCTGCACCAGCGTCATCGCCTCGTAGGCCTCGTCCATCGTGCCAAAGCCGCCGGGGAAGAGCGCCACCGCCTCGGCCTGCGAGATGAACATCAGCTTGCGCGTGAAGAAGTAGCGGAAGTGGATCAGCTTCTCATCACCAGCGATCACCTGGTTGGCGTTGGTCTCAAACGGCAGCCGGATCGCCACCCCGAAGCTCGCGTCGCGCCCCGGGCCGACGTGCCCCGCGTGCATGATCCCGCCCCCCGCCCCCGTGATGATCATCCACCCCTTCTCGGCCATCAGCTTGCTGAAGTCGACGCACGCCTTGTAGTCGGGGTGATCCTCGGGGGTCCGCGCAGAACCAAAGATCGTCACCTTGTGGGTCTCGGCGTAGCGTGCAAAGACCGTGTACGCGTACCGCATCTCCCGCACCGCCGAGGACATCAGCTTCAGCTCGCCCGTGTCGCGGCCGTCGGGGAGCAGCTTCAGGCCCGCCACCATCAGGTCGCGGACCAGCTTGCCCTTGAACGAACCGGGAATCCCCCCGACGTGTGCAATCATCTCGTCGAGCTGCGCCAGGACCTTGGGGTCCTCCGCAAGACGCGTCTGCGACGTGTCACCCGAGGGGATCTTCACCATGCGGTCAACGGTGCCTTCACCACGTGCATTGGGTTCTGCCATAGGGATCGGTGCCTTTCGGGGGAAGGAACAATCTTTGCACCCTCGCGGCCCTCAGGCGCTCCCCAGGCCGTATTCCTTCCACCGTGCCCGCACCCGCTCCACAATGTCCTCACGCATCCGCAGGATCGGCGGCCAGGGCCTGACGCCCTTGCCGCAGCGTTCATCCCCTGGCGCCTTGGGCGTCGCGTCAAAGCCCAGCCGGATCACCTTCCCCCTCGCGTCCGTCCCTTCATGCGTGTCGCGGCCGACGTCGCAGTTCGAGCACCAGTGGAACATCACCTCATCCACACTGGCCACGTCCACCGTGTCGGCGACCACAACCACGTACGAGGCCCCGCACGGGATATCCCCCAGTGCGTCCAGCACCCGGCGCGTCGCTCGCATCCCATCACCCGCCGCTCTCTTGGTGATCGCGACAAAGAGCCACCCGTGCCCGCAGCTCTCGGGGAGTTCTGCGCGAATCACTTCCGGCAAGGCGCGGACACGCGAGAGGATGTCAGAAGCGTGTGCGGAGCCCGCGTCGGCGGCCGTCCGCCGTTCCTCGGGCGTCTCATCGGTGTCGAGTTCTTCCGCCTGCTTGCGCGTGCAGTCAAACCCCATCTTCGTCCCCACGCCCACCGAGGGCGCGGCGTGGTCGAGAATGTCCAGCGGGCCCCGCGTCATCTCCGTGTCTCTGCCCGGTGTGCACCACCGCGCGGCCGCCCGCAGAACCGCCGTCGTGTCGTGGACATTGACGTCGTTCTCGACCACGAAGATCGATTTGGTCCAGGCCATCTGCCCCGCCCCCCAGACCGAGTGCATCACCCGCCGCCCCTGCAGGCCGTAGCTCTTCTTGATCTGCACCATCGCCGCGTTGTGGAACGCGCCGAACATGGGAAGGTCGTAATCCTCGATGTCGTGCACAATAGTCTTGAGCAGCGGCAGGAAGATCCGCTCGGTCGCCTTGCCGATGTAGTAATCCTCCTGCGGGGGCAATCCGACGATCGTCGTCGGGTAGATCGGGCTTCGCCGGTGCGTCACCGCCGTCACCGTCACCACCGGGTAGCGGTCGGGCATCGAGTAGAACCCGGTGTGATCGCCAAACGGCCCCTCCAGCACCGCCCCGGGCCCCATCTGGTCCTGCGGTGCGGACTGCTCCCTGCACACATCCTTCTGCGCGCCCGGCAACCATCCGATCGGGCCCGCCTCGTGGCTCACGTATCCCTCGATCACGATCTCCGCATTCGCCGGAACCCAGATGGGGACGGTCCTGCCCATCACCATCTCAAGCCCGCGTCCCCCCGAATACGAACTCAGGAAGCCGGCCATCAGCAGTTCGCTGATCCCCGGCGGCAGCGGCGACGTCGCGGCGTACGGAAGCACGCTGGGGCCGCCCAGCACGATCGCCACGGGCATCGGCTCACCGCGAGCCTTCCAGCTCCGCCAGTGACGCGCGCCATCGTGGTGAATGTGCCAGTGCATCGCCACCCGCTGACGGCCCAGGAGCTGAACCCGGTACATCCCGATGTTGTGCGACCCCGGCCTTGGATTCCCCGCATCATCCGCGTGGATCGTGTGGATCCCCGCCAGCGTGATGTACCGCCCCCGGAAGTGCTTCTCCCACTCGGGCCCTGATTCAACACCCGGCACGCCGTCGTTCAGACCCGCGGGATACCCGACCGCCGCCGGATCGCCATCCTCGGGCCAGCAGCGGAGCAGGGGAAGCGTGCGCAGGTCGATCGCATCGCCCGTGTGCACAACCTCCTGGCACAAACCCATCCCCCGGCGTCGGCGCGGGCCGATGCCGATGAGCGGTAACAGCGTTCTTGCCTTGTGGATCGCTTCTCCCAGCGACCGTGGAAATTCCGGCTTCACCAGCTCGGCGATGCGGGCGGCGATGGCGTCAAAGCCCGCGCTGGATTCGTGTGCGTTTGCTGCACACCCAAGCGCCATCTCCATCCGCCGGTAACTGCCCATCACGTTGATCGCGACAGGCATCTCCGAACCTTCGACATTCGTGAAGACCAGTGCACGCCCGCCCCGGTCACAGAAGCGCGGATCGTTGCGCTGGGCTGACCGCGACGGGAGCGACGGTGCACGCGACTTGCTCTCGACGTCGGTGATCTGCGCGATCTCCAGCACCGGCGAAACCCGTGCATCGACGCGCGCGAGTTCACCCTCGCGGGCCAGTGCATCGAGGAATGATCGAAGATCGGGGAACATGCACGCGCAGGGTAGGAAAGGGCGGACGGCAGAGAGCAGACAGCAGACTTGGGTGCGGCGAGTGCGTGGGTATCCTGTGTCCATGTCCACCACCCGTTATGGCGGAAGAGACTGGTCAACGTACTACACCGCGGTGAGCGGCAAGCCGCCGCGTGAGACGCTGGTCGCCGCGATCGAGGCGTTTGCGCGGGAGGATGCGGGGAATGCACACCGCGTTCGCCTCGCCCTTGACCTTGGATGCGGTGAAGGACGAGACACGCGCGAACTGCTGCGCCGAGGCTGGTCGGTGGTCGCCATCGACCCACACCCGGCCGCGGCGGGGTACATCCAGCCGATCGCCGATGCGTCCGCGGCATCACCCGCATCATCTCGTCGCGAGGGCGTCTCGCCTGGTTCTGTTGTCTACGCCCCCAGGCTTCATTTTGCGGCGATGACGCTGGAGGCGGCCGCGGCCTCCTGGTGTGCGTGCAAAGAAGCCTCGTCCGGGCATGATGCAGTGTGCCTGCCGATGCACGTGGATCTGGTCAACGCGAGCTTCGTGCTACCCTTTGTGCCGCCGGGGTCTTTCCCGTCGGTCTGGTCCTGGATCCGCGGTGTGCTCATCCCCGGCGGCCGGTTCAGCGGCCAATTCTTCGGTGTGCGTGACACATGGGCGACGATCGAGGGCCGATCACATCACGCGCGGGGCGATGTGGAGCGCATGCTCGATGGGCTGGAGATCGAGCGGCTGGTGGAGGATGAGAAGGATGGCGCTGATGCCGAGGGAAACGCCAAGCACTGGCATGTGTTTCATGTGGTGGCGAGGCGGCCGGTCGAGAGATGATCAACTCGACTTGTCCGACTTAATTGATGAAGTCGCCGTCCTTGTACTTCTTCATGGATTCCGGCGTGGCAGCGCCTCCACCGTTGAAAACACTTCCACCCGGATACCAGAGTGAAGCGTCTTCATAGTAGCGGGTCTTTGCAAGTGTCTCGGCGTGCCCGTCGAACATGACGGCGTTGAGCTTTTCCCCGCGATGGCGGATCGAGAGGAGCAGGTTGTTAGGGGCACCTGCAAAATTCCGGCCGTAGGCGGTCGAACCGTGGAAGATGGCTCCCGGGTCGGTGAACGATCCGAAAACTCCAGGTGACGGCGCGATGTCGAAATCGAGTTGCCCCGCCTCGAAGTACCGAGTTCCATCGGCCGCAAGAATCTTCGAGGATGCTTGCGCCCCCAGCAGGTCAAAGCGAGGCTGGAATCGGGGGTTGATGCGAACGGGAGTTTGAAACTCGTTGTATTTCAGAACGATCGAGCTGGGGCTTCCGATCTCACGGTACTTTTGCGACTTGGCGACCTGCTCGTTGGGCTTGTAGTGGAATGCGGAGGGGGACAGATAGCTGACCTGCTTGAATCCTTCGGTCGAGTTAATGAGGTTGGTGAAATGCGACTTATCAGTTGCGCTGCCGTAGAGCAGGTTGTTCCGGTACTTCGCCGACGGACACGCCATCACGTTGAAGATCTGCTGCGTGCGCCCCGCGCGATTGACCGAGAGATTCATCGAGTCGCCAAGGGTCGGGCTGATCCAGTCATGGGTCGAGGTGGGAGTCGTGGACCCTTGGTCACCGACGTAGTAGACGTTGGCGCCCAAGTTGTAGTCCGGCGTGAATGACTGTCCCTTTGCACCGGATGTGTTCGGGCCCGCGTAGTAGTCCTTGTTGGAGGACATGTAGAAGGCCTGACCCTGACCCAGTGACCGGAGCCGAGATTGGCAAACGATCGAGCGTGCAGTATCGCGGGCTGCACCCAGGGATGGAAGCAGGATGCCAATAAGCAGCGCGATCACTGAAATCACCACAAGCAGTTCGATCAGCGTGAAGGCAGGGTGACGGTGGCGGGTCGAGATCATCGGCATGGATCAGTTCTCCGCGATTCAGCGTTTGCTTCGTTCGCTGTCGGACACGAACTTTGGAGTTTCAGAGGTCACCCTCACCTCGCCGGACTTCTTGTCCGTGACACCTGAACCGAGCTCATTGATCTCGGAGAGAGAATCAAGGTATCTCTTGGGAATGCGCCATTTGCCGTCCGCCTCCTTGCGGACTGGCATCAGAGAGTTCTTGCCCGACTCTGGGTTGATCGCCGGGATCACCACGCTCATGCTCGACGTGTTGAACTCGTAGAGTTGGCCGCTCGCGACGTCCACGAGAACCATCGTGTCCTTCAACTGCGGTTCGGGTCCACCCATCGAGAAGTACAGCCCCGCACCGAGTGCGACCACCGCGGCGGTGATCAGTGCGTAGTGCTTGGGTTGAAGCTTCTCCATCATGCCTCCTGAGACCGACCGGGGATCGAGCACACAACCCCGCGAGAGCGGCCCGGGCGAATCGTTCGCCGGACCGACGAACATTGCCCGGAACCGGGCCTGTCGTCACATGCTGTACACCGCTGCAATCGTCCGAAAGTGAAAGGTCCGAAGCGTAGTCGAAAGTCAGATCAGCCACCACTCTTGCGAACATGAACATCGCGCTTAGATGTCGGCATCACCCCGTCAAATTTCAGATCCACCGCCACCGGGTAGTGGTCGCTGCCGTACCCGACCGGCGGCGGGGTCGTGCGCCAGTCCGAGCCCTCGGGGCGGGCGGGGACGCCCATCACAAAGGCTGACCCGGGGACGATGTGCTGTGAAAAGACCTCGTTGCACAGGATCAGGTCGATGATCCGACCCGACTCGTGCGTGATCCACGCGGGGTCGCCCTCGGTCCGGCCCGCCAGTGCATCCACAAGCCCACCCGAGAGATACGTCTGCACGGAGGCCTGGTCGGGCATCGCGTTGAAGTCGCCCAGGACGGCGATCGGCCGATCGGGGTGTGCAGTCTCCTGCGCCTTGACCAGTTCGATCACCTTGGCGGCCTCGGCCTCACGCCAGTACGCACTCTTGAACCCGGACTTGTGGTGAACCACAAAGAGCGTCAGAGTCTCGTGCTTGCCAGACTCATCCCCGAGGATCACATCGACCTTCAGCGGTGAACGGTGCAGGACCAGGGGTGAACCGGGCTCACCATCGGGCGCCTTCTCGGGATGAACGCCCGACAGTTTCAGGCCCGGCCAGTTCTCGACGTTCTTGATCGGGTACCGGCTCAGGACACCCTGCTCGATCCCCCGTGCATCGCCCGCATCCACCGAGGCGACATACGTGTACCCAAGATCCTTCAGCCAGCCATCGCGGAACCACATCAGCGCTTCCAGCGATTCGATCTCCTGCACCGCCAGGACGTCGGCGTCCAAGGCTTTGATCGCCGCGGCCGCGCCCTCAAGCTGGCTCAGCGGCTTGGTCTCACTCTTGTCCTCGTTGGGACCCGACAACGCCGGGTCATCCTTGTCATCAAAGAGGTTTTCGACGTTGTAGGTCGCCAGGCGGATCGTCCCCGTGGGACGTTCCTTGACGGTCTTGGCCCCGAACCGGATCAGATCCTGCGGCGTCTTGGGTGCGGCGGGTGTGTGCTCTTCGGGCCCGCTCGCGGCGTAGGCTGAGGACTCAAAAGTCGCCGGACCCTCCGTCAAGAGCGGCAGCCAGAAGGTGGCGCTGGCCCCCACCAGCACGACGAGGCCCGCTACAGGTAGTGCGAGCTGATCGATTCGCATACGACCCATAGGTGCGCGGCCCTCAATATCGGTGATCTGAACGGAAGGTGAAAAACCCAGCGGAAAAACTCAAGTTCAGACAGACAAAGCCTATACCCGCCGCTGCGAGGACGCAAACGACCGACAGAAATCCAACACCCCACATTGCGATGATCGCGGAGGGTCTGATGCAAACAGAATCCGATCGTCCGCCGTTCGCGGGGGTTTGTGAGGATGGACTTGGGCCTGGTGACCATCCCTCCCTTTAATACCACGTGCATCTGATCCTCGTCCATCCTCGCGGGTTCTGCGCTGGCGTTCGCATGGCGATCGACGTCGTGGATCAGGTTCTGGGTTTGTTCCCTCAGGAGACGATTTACGTCTATCACGAGATCGTGCACAACAAGCACGTGGTGGGGAGGTTCGTCGACCGCGGGGTGGTCTTTGTCGAGGGTCTTGAGGAGATCGCAGAGCCCAAGGGGAAGATCGTGGTCTTCTCTGCACACGGGATAAGCCCGGCGATCCGTGAGCGTGCCGCGGAGCTTGGGCTGGTGGCGATCGACGCGACGTGTCCCCTGGTGACCAAGGTGCACTCGGAGGCGATCCGGTACGCGCGGCAGGGGTTCCAGATTCTGCTGGTGGGCCATCGCAACCACCAGGAAGTGATCGGGACGACGGGCGAAGCGCCCGACGCGATCCAGGTTGTCGAATCGCCGGACGATATCCCCCAGCTTGTGATCCACGACCCGGCGCGGCTGGTCTATCTGACGCAGACGACGCTCTCGACCGACGATGCGGGGGTGATCATCGATGCACTCAAGCGTGCGTTCCCCGAGATCAAGGAGCCGCCTTCGAGCGACATCTGCTACGCGACGACCAACCGCCAGCACGCGGTGCGCAAGGTTGCCCCCGATTGCGACGTCGTGCTGGTGGTGGGGAGCCGCAACTCGAGCAACTCGGTGCGGCTGACGGAGATTGCACGCAACGTGGGAACGCCCGGGTACCTGCTCGATGATGTGTCGGAGTTGAACCCGGCATGGTTCCCGACGGGGAACGAGCGCGTGATGGTGACGGCGGGGGCGAGCGCTCCCGAGGACCTGGTGGCGGGCCTGTGCAGGACGCTCGTCGAGCGGTACAGCGCCACCCTCGAACAGCGCGAGCTGGTGGAAGAGGACATGGAGTTCAACCTCCCTGGCGCGCTGCGGCGGGAGATGATCAGGCGGGGGATGACGCCCGAACCAGCGCGGATCACGATGCCGGTGATCACGCCCGAGCGCTACGGGGCGGTGGCGCTGACAGTCGAGGGCCGGCGGGCCGACTGAACGCCGGGGAGAGCGCAAAGCAGCCATGAAAAAAGAACGCCCCGGCGGTGAAGCCGGGGCGCGTGTGGTTCCAGGATGTGCACACCCCGGAGTGCGGGGGTGTGGATCGCTGCGGGCTTTTCAGCAGCCGGCCTGGAAGGCCTGGACCATGGCGTCGAAGTCGTCGGTGTCGGAGAAGCCCGAGCCGTCGAAGTCGCTGTCGCAGTAGATCACGGCGAAGTTGAAGAACATGTTGGCGGGGTCCGAGACGCCGCTGAAGACGCGGGCCATCTCGGCCTCGGTGATGACGCCGTTGGCGTCAACGTCGCGGGCGAAGCGGTCTTCGCTCCAGCCCTTGCGCGGGCCCTGCTGATCGAAGTTGAAGATGTTGTAAACGGCCAGGTCGCGGGTATTGGTGCCCTGGAAGTAGGTGTCGATCGTCACGCCGACGTAGTTGTCAGCCAGGACGATGGGGGTGCTGAGGGCCGAGAGGCCGGTGACGGTGTAGAAGCCGAAGGTGCTCCAGAGGGGGGTTTCTTCGGAGAGCGAGACGCGGAAGGCGCCCAGGACGGCGGTCGAGGAGGCCTGGAAGCCGCCGGTGCCGGCGATGTTGTCGATGCCCCAGGCGCGGGGGTCATCCCAGAAGGTGATGACGACATCGTGGAAGACGCCGCCGGTGGCGCTCGAGAGGCCGAACGTGAACTCTTCGAGCGTCTGGCTGAAGTTGCCCAGGGTGCCCGAGCCGGTGCGGGGGAGTTCGATCGTCATCCACTCGCCGAGGTAGGGCGAGTTGGCGTTGGTCGAACCGGCGTAGGCGGGGGTGCCTTCGCCGTTGAAGTCGACGTTGTCGTAGACCTCGACGGTCTTGAGCGAGCGGGTGGTGGTGCCGCCGTTGATGTTGATCAGGTAGTGCGGACCCTTGACGGCCGGGGCGGCGACATCCACCTGATCGGGGTTGGCGACGGCGACGGACGCGATGCCGGCGACCATGGCGAGGGCGACGATGCGAGAACGGTTCGACATGACACTCATCTCCGAAAATGAAGGAACGAGCACCTTCCCACAGAAGGTTGTTCGATACGCACGATCCCGGCCGCGATACACGTGGTCGGTGACAGAACAGCTTTTGAAAGCCCAACCCACCCTGCAAACACCCGTCGGAGCCCGGTAAACGCGCCGTCCGAGAACTCAAGGACGGCCCAGCGCTTCTCGGGCGATGACCGAAAACGCCCCCAAGGCAAGTGCCTGGAGATCGTGCGGTCCCACCTCCGTCGGAAATTCAAGGTGAATCCTTGATCGAAACAATCTATTCCCGACGTAGGAATTCAACATACCGAATATTGAAGGCCGGATTCAATGGGAGATCGCCCCCAGTCCGAGAACACCAATGACCGAGCCCGACTACCGGCGCCCCGTGCGGCCACGCCTGACAATGCCCAAATTCCCGCCGGTGTGCTACACCGGGTCAGGGGCGAACCTGGATCACGCTGATGCGTTCGGTCAGGAACTCGTAGACCATCGCGACGTCCTCGTTGAGCAGGCGGACGCAGCCCATGGACTTCTGCTGGCCGACCGATGAGGGGTCGATCGTGCCGTGGATGCCAAAGCCCTTGAACGCGGCCGACGGCCCGACGCCTTCCCAGCCGACCCAGTACTCGCCGATGGGGTTCTTGGGATCGTCGGCGGAGAATTTCTCTCCGGTGCGCGGATTCGTCCACGGCGGGTTCACCTGGCGGCTCTTGACGACAAAGGTCCCGACCGGTGTGCCGTTGCCTTCGCCCAGGCCGACCTTGAAAGAGCGGATGTAGATCCAGTTTTCCGGTTCGTCGGGTGAGCCGGCGAACAGGTCAAGGCGGTACTCCGACTTGGTGACGACGGCGTGGAAGGGGCCGCGAACCAGCTTGAGCTTCTGGCCGACCCTGAGGCGGGTCAGGTCATCATCGCTCAGCCCGTTGACGCGCTTGAGCAGCCGCCAATCGATCGCCAACTCGCGTTTGCGGGGCAGGCGTGCGATCGCATCCCCGGACTGGATGGCGTAGGTCTCCACCAAGGGATCGCCCGGGGTGACCTTCTTGGAGAAGAAGAGATCCTCGTTGATCTTGGCGAGCGAATTGCGAAGCGTCTCCTGATCCGATCGTGCGGTGGCGGGGTTCTGGAGCGCCTTGCTCAGGATCTGGCGTGCCCGGACGAGGTCACCCTTCTTCTGCGCCTCTTCACCCTGTGCGATCTGCGTCCTGACCTCCTGGGTTGAACCGGTGGCGGGGAGGACTTCGCTCGGTG
>DATGXW010000151.1:0-3663 GCA_035298585.1 Phycisphaerales bacterium | reverse complement strand
CGCGCGAGCCCGCCGACGGTCAAGCCGCCGGTGGCGCCGTTGCCCCGGATCAGGCCGTTGTTCAGGTCGAAGGCGCCGACGATGTTGATCGAGTTGCCAAGAAGCTGGAGTGTCGCGTCGGGAGAGTCGACCGTCAGCGATCCGATGGTGGGGTTGATGTCGAGGTTGACGTCGTAGAGCCCGCCGATCGCGCTGATCGTGACGTCAAAGGATGCGCCGTTGGGCACCACCGCGGGGTTCCAATTGCCCGCCGTGTTCCAGAAGCCGGTCACGGGCTGGTCCCACGAGGCGGGCTGTGCACGCAGGATGCTTGCGGCCAATCCGCTTGCGGCCAGCACGGCGGCGACGGACACGGATGTGCGTGCGCGGGTCGACACCCCGACAGAGAACAAATTCATGGCCTCTTCCCTCTCCGAACAGGCGGACGGATACGACTCTTTTCAGCGTGCACACCCGCTTGAGAGTGTGCACACCGCCTCTGCTCGATCCCAGACTACCACAGACACCCCGTCGAACCTACCCCACTTGCACGTCCAAAGGGGGTTACTTGTCCTGCTCCGTGCTTGCTTCAAGTCCAAGTGCACTCCGGCATGCCCGGGCGGCCTCCTCCACCTGGGGCACGACGTTCCAGTCTTTGGGCCTGACCTGGCGCTCGATAAGGGCGCCGCAGTGCCGCAGGGCGAGCGAATATCGGTCCAGGGCGGATCTCCAGAGAATCCCGGCCCGGTCCGGATCTTGTTCCCGACCTGCCAACTCCTTCTCAATATCACCCATCTTCACAATCCCAACCACCAGGTCACCCAGGTGACGGTTGATCGGATCGGCGTTGTACACCGCCTGACGGGTTTCCAGCGAGCGTGCAAAGGTCTGCCTTGCTTTTTCGAGCAGCGAGGGATCGGCCACGCGTCCCAGCTCCCGCTGCATGTTGCCGAGCTTGTTGGTCAGCGTAAAGACGTCCCGCTTGGCCTCCAGATCATCGGCATCGCTCGATTCCAGGATGGCCGCGATCGCGTACGCACGCTCGAACCGTTCGGTGGCCCGTTCCAGGATGGCCCGGTATTCCGAGGGCGGATCCTGCTTCTGGTCCCTGGCCCGCCTGGCTATGCAGTCCGCGCGTTCCTGCAGGCTCCACCCCGCCAGGTGGAGGCTGATCGAAAGGTCGCGCTGGAGCTTGCGGTCCTGCGGCCGGTCCTTGCCCAGGGCGCTGAGCCGTTCAACGGCGACGGTCATCAGCCCATCCACGCGGTCGAGGGTCGCGAGGGCCTGGTCGTACTTCTTCTCCTGCCGCTGCCGGGCGGCGATCGCGGTCACCAGGTGCTCGGCCTGTGCGTTGCGTGCACTCAGCGCGTTGCGTGCCGCGTCGGCATCCCCCGGATCGGCGTCGCGCCTTCGGAGCCAGTACGACTCGGCGTCCCCGTACCTTGCTTCTGATTCTGACTGGAGCACGGCCGCGGCGTCGGCGCTCGGGGCAAGCAGGGCCATCCGGGCCAGCGAGGACCCGAGCCCCTCGAAGCACTTGATCCGCTGCTCCTCGATCGCGCGGCGGTCGGTCGACCCGGGAGGAAGCTGCGCGAGCGCTTCATCAAAGAGCGAGATCGCGCGGCGGTACTCATCGCGGGCGGGCTCGGGATTCTGCTGCAGCCGCAGCGCGGCGGCCTTGGAACGAACCGAGCGGGCAAGGTCGGCCCTGGCGAGCGGGTCCCCGGGCGTCCGCTTGGCGAGCGACTCGCGCAGTTCAAGCGCCCGCTCCAGATGTGCAAGACCTTCGTCGGTCTCTCCGATGCGCTTGTCGCCGATCTCGGCCATCATCTCGCCCAGGCGCTCGTGAACCAGGGCCCGCTCCCGGTCGATCGCCGGATCGTTTCCCGCCCGCTCTTCGAGCCGGCGGAGGTATTCCTTCCCGGCGTCGAGGAACGAGAGGCGGATCCTGGTCGCGCCCAGCAGGTTCTTGAGCTGGGGGTCAAACTCGACCAGCATCTGGCGGGCGGGCGCCAGGGCGGCCTCGAGCGCCGCCTCGGCGCGCTCGCGCTCCTGTCGTTCCCCGTCGCGTGCGCGCTCAGCGCTCTGCCGCTCGGTGCGGGCCACGGCTTCGAGCCGCCGGCTCTCCGCGAGGGATTCAGAGAGGTTCTTCTCGGCAAGCGCCTTCTGGTTGTACAGGACTGACATCACGATCGCAAAGACCGTGCTCGCCACCAGGATCGTGGAGGCGACCGCCGCGATCGGCCAGTAGCGGCGGGCGGTCTTGGTGACCACGTAAAAAACGCTGTCGCGCTTGGCCTCGATCGGCTGTCCGCCCAGGTATCGCTCGATGTCACGCGCGAGCTCTCCGGCCGACTGGTACCGCCGCTCGCGCTCCTTGGCGAGGCACTTGAGGACGATCGTTTCGACCTCGTCGTTGATCTGCCGGCGCACGGTGCTGGGCCGGGCGGGCTCGGCGCGCAGGATGCGGTCCAGGACATCCCGCATGTTGCCGATCACGTCGTAGGGGAACTTGCCCGTGAGGAGCTGGTAGAGCACAACGCCCAGCGAGTAGACGTCGGTTCGCACATCGACGTGCTCGTGAACGCCCTGGGCCTGCTCGGGGCTCGCCCACGGCAAGGAGCCGATGAACTGGCCGGTCATCGACATGATCGCCGGGTTCGCGTCGGAGCTTCCGCCCGGGAGCGCAACCTTGGCGAGGCCGAAGTCAACGACCACCGGCTCGCCCGATGTGCTGATGCGGATGTTCGACGGCTTGATGTCGCGGTGGATGATCCCCTTGAGGTGGGCCGCGTTGATGCCGTCGCAGATCTTGAGAAAGAGCCGCAGCGTCTCCTCGATCGTCGGACGCCGCTCGGTCGAGATCACCTCATCGAGCGAGCGGCCCGAGACATAGTCCATCACGTAGAAGTTGCTGCCGTCGGTCGTCGTGCCGCTGTCGTGGATGCGCACGATGTTGGGGTGGTTGAGCTGGCCCAGGATCTGGACTTCGCGCTCAAAGCGTGCACGCCCCGTCGAGCCGCGGAAGGGTCCCCCGTGCATCAGCTTGATCGCCACCCGCCGCTTGGTGGCCAGCTGCACCGCCAGGAAGACCGCGCCCTGACCGCCGCGATGGACTTCCCGGATCAGCTCGTACCCCGGGAACGTCCCCGCCGGAGGAAGATCGCCCGCAAAGCCGCCCGTGCCCGACGCGGGCGTGTGTGCAGCCTCGAGCGCCTGGATGATCAGGTCCCGCTCGGTGCGCGGCGTCCTGGGGCCCGATGCCGGCGTCGGGCTCGCGCCGGGGCTGGGCACGGGCGTGGGGTTGGAGGATGGATGGGGGCTGGGCAGATCGGACATGGGGGGCGTCGATCGGTTGTGCACACGGAAGGTCCGGGCCCTACGGGCGGGGCCGCACGCGCGACCGGAAGCCGTAGGCCCTCCTCGCGCAGCGTACCACCGCCCCCGCCCCAAGAGACCCGTGTCTCTTGAAACGGAGCATTTGCCCACCACTCACGCCGGAGTTGAAAAGAATCGGTCCTGCCCGCCAAGGTGGTCCCGCAGGCGGTCGTGTGCACGCGCCCGCAGCATCCACGTCGCGCCCTCCGACCGTCCCAGCGCCTCGGCAACCTCGGTGATCGACTTGCCCTCCAGATCGTACAGCCGAACGACCTTCTCGTAGTCCGGCGGGAGCGACCGGAGGGC
>DATGXW010000150.1:0-44232 GCA_035298585.1 Phycisphaerales bacterium | reverse complement strand
TGGGCGTATGTGAACAAGGTGCGTCTGGACTTCAGCCGGCGTGGAAAGCCCACGGATAACGGGCTGATCGAAGCGTTCAACGGGCGGCTGCGCGCGGAGTGCCTGAACGAGAACTGGTTCATGTCGATCGAGGACGCGCGGGAGAAGGTCGAGGCCTGGCGTCGCCACTACAATGAAGAACGACCCCACAGCGCCCTGGGCAACCTGAGCCCCAGGGAGTTCGCTGCGTTCAAAGCTCAGGAATGCCCGGCCGGATGAAGCAAAAAAGCTCACCCTGCGATTGGCACAGGATCGGGGAGAAGCGCAATTACCCCCAGACTCTCGTAGCACTTGGTACAGGAATTGGGGGCAGGCCAGAAGTTCTATGCCGAATGGCCCGCCGCTGAACCCGTGTTCGGGTCAGTCGGGCACCTCTTTGACAACCGAATAGTCGGTCGGTGGTGGCACATGCATAGGCCCCGGCGCAGGCCCCAGAAGTGGGTTTGAGTCGTATGTGCTGTCCCACAGCCCGATCCTCAGGATAAGAAATCCGCAGTACTACGGTCGAACGTTGAGCGTCGCTCGCACCGCTGTTTCGCGGAGAAAACGGCATTGCGTTGCACCGAGACGTGATGCGAGCATGAGAAATCGGTGGGGACGAGTTACCGCAACATAAAGGACGCGGCGAGATTCCGCAAGGTCTCCTCTTGGATGCGGCATTTGTCCTTCTTGAAGTTCCACAACGCATACTGCGTCAAATTCACGGCCCTTGGCGGCATGGAACGTCAGTAGCTTGACGCTGCCATCGGGATTTGCGAACGTTCCCAGGTCGTCGACGGTCAACTGATCTGGCTGCACGTCTCGATTGCTACGAATGTCCGCAGTGATCTCCTCACCAGCTTGACGCATCCGCTCTGCTCCCACCGCACCGATCAACCCACGTGCCTCCATGATTTCGGCAAACCGACCAGATGCCGCTTCAATCCATGCGATAGCCCCCGGATGACTCGCCCGCAATGCTCGACCACTGAACATCATTTCTGCCACCGCAAGCCTGCCCGCTCGCTGCCACACGTCAAAACATGCCTTGCCTTCTGTCTGTTGAATCAGATCAAATAATTCAAACTGCACACGTCGAAGAAGATCTGGCCTGCACTCGATCATGCACGCACAAAGGTTTTCGAGTAGCCCCGTCATCAGACGGCCCCGCCGTTGATACGGGCGCGACCCCGGGCCAGATACCGGGACGCCTAAGCGGCGAAGTTCTTTCGCGATTGGAAACAAGAGGTACCACGCTGGCGCAAGTACTGCAGCCCGTCCAACTTCAATATTCATGCGATGCAAGGCGGGCAAGAATGCGCCGGTCACGGCTGCTATGGACGACGACGCGACCACAAGTTCCGGGAGCGCCGTTTCTGTACTGGCTTCGCCGACCGCTCGCATCGGTTGCGTGCGTGGACGAATGGCGTCAGCAAGCCGTGTGATCGGGGCGCTGCTGCGCCAGTTCTCCAGCAATTCAAAGTCTGACCGAGCATCTAAATATTGTGCGAACTCGAACATCCGACGAGGTTCGGCACCAGCGAAGCTGTAGATCGACTGCTCGGGGTCACCAACCATGAAGAAGCGGCTACGGCCAGCGTCGGCCAACACCGTAAGCAGGGCAACCTGCAGCGAGTCGGTGTCCTGCATCTCGTCAATCACGATCTCACGAAAGCGCGCCGAGACTGTGCGTGCAAGATGCGGGTTCTCCCGCAGCACCTGATATGCCAAGTACGTGATGCTGGGAAAGTCGACCAGCAGACGAGTTCGCATGATCTCCCAGAACGCCGCGACACACTCTTCCGTCAACGCTGTGCTGCTCGGAATGAAAGCCTGACCCTTAGGGCCTCTTCGCACTTGCTCAAAGTCCTGAGCTCTTACCGAACCCCCTAAACCACAATCTGCAATCGCCTGCTCAGCACATTCCACGAACTCGTCTGAGGTGGGCGGTGCGATCTGAAAATCTCGCTCATAGCCAGGTATCTTTGACGCGTACACGCGTAGAACAGACCTGAGGCAAAACGCATGAATAGTGCCGACCTCACAGTACTCGGAGTCCTCCCCGCTGAGAAGTTGCCGCAACCGACTTTCAATCTCGCTCGCCGCTGCATTGGTGTAGGTGATGCATGCGATTCGGCGAGGCGTGCAGCGAACTCGTTCGATGGCTCGAACCAGGCGTGCGATAATTGTTCGGGTCTTGCCACTCCCGGGACAGGCCACCACCAGCGCGTGCCGTTCGATCTCCGCACACGCATCGCATTGAGCATCAGTCAGTTTCATCGTCGGTCTCGGGCTCTTCGGTGATCCATTCCAATGCCTCAACAATGTACTGCGGCATCTCAGTCGCGGAGGCTGCGTACTTTGAGAGCACTTGACCGAATCGTCCCTTGGAGCGATCCTCAGCCAAACGCAAAGTTGCTTCACCGATCTGATCCCAGTTAGCGGCTCTCAATGCTGCCAAGAGATTCCTCCCTCCCAGCTCGGTAGCGGCCGAGCGGAGCGGCTCGGCCATGCCAGGGATCGCCAACTCACGTTCAAACGTCGATGCACCAGCGAAAACCTTGACGTACTCATTCTCAACGTTCCCCAAATCGCGTGGCGCTTCACCGTCATCGTCCTCGCCATCGCGATCGGTAATAATTGCGCAGCGTTTGCGAATGGCCTCTGGCCCAAAGAGCTTTGCAAAAGCTACGAAGTGAGTGCCAAAGATCGGCACCACTGCAATCCCCAATCGATCAAGCCTCAAGCCTAAAACCTTGCGTGCAAGTGGAGGAATTAGGAACAACTCAGCTGGTCCTTCCACAAGAATCACCTTGCGAGCAAAAAGCAGAGTGGACTTTGTCGCGTCAAGATATCGATTCAGGTCAGCCCGCTCGGGATCAGTCAACTGCTCGTTATCCCGTGGAACATGCGCGTGAATCATTCCGTCATCGCCCACTGTGAGCACGACAAAGTCATCAATGTCCCCGGCAGCTGTGATGTGCGTGCTATGCGAGCTGATAATGACCTGCACCTCGTGTGCTTTGAGCGTGCCGTAAAGCGCACGTTGCAGTTGAGGGTGAAGATGCGATTCTGGTTCCTCCAGTAAAAGAAGCCCGGCGGCGGCCTCTGCGTTCTCCTGTCGCTTGTCGAAGTACTCAAGTAGAATGGCAATGTACAGCGCGTTGTTCAGGCCCAATCCGTTTTGTCCGGGCTCAAACTCGCTATGTGTCGCATGCGTCATCAAAAACGTCAGGTTGCGCTCTAGCGAGCCGAAGCTTGGAGGCACCATGCCCAATTCAAGATCAATAGCGAATGCTTTTCCGACAGTTTTCATGAAACGCTTATCGAGTTGGGTTCCGATCTCTTCAACGATTTCAGTTGAAGCGATGTCGTCGTTTGCGTCTCTCAGAATCTTGACCAACCGTTCCTTCTGATCCTTCGGAATGTTCAGTGCGCGGATTAGACGGCGCAGGGGCGAAGTACGCGCCTTGAGGTCTGCATTGACGTCGCGCAGCGCGTGCATGAATACCACCAAGTAGTCCGAGAGGTCGGAGTATTTGATGTTGGTACCGCACGGCGTATCCCATTCTACCTCGCAAGGGTCAAAATCTCCGCCGCCCGTGATCTCCCAGCGATAGTGATCCAAAGTCAGATCCTCTTCGCTGAGTTCTTCCGATTCAAGCTTTGCTCTCGCATCCGCGCTCGGCCGGAAACGGTACGTGAGTCGGGCGAGGTCTTCGTCCACTTTCATGAATGCCGCGAACGCTGACGCCTCGATGCTCTCTTCAAATCCAGCGAACTCCAGGGAAACCAAGACCTGTAGAGGGTGTCCCGCAGACTCGGATTCAGTGATGTCTGTTTCCAGGAGCTGTCTTTGGTACGCGGGCAGATCCGCATCCAACACGAGACGGATCGCGTGGAGGAGATTCGACTTTCCCGCATTGTTCTCGCCCACGATAGTCGTTACGCCGTCCTGGAGGGACACATCGAGGAACTTCAAGTTGCGGAAGTTACGCACCACGATCCGACTGATGTACATAGAGCCTCCACCAAAACGCTGACTCGACAGGCGGCCCCACCGGGAGCACCCAAAGCCCCATACGTGACATGCTCTCTGAAAAACTGACCGGCTGCACGGAGCCTCAATTCTTATCATTTAATGCTGCGACCACCAGCGCTACCACACCGACTGCCGTTCCGACAGTCACGATTTGACGAAGCCCGTTTGCCTGCGGGCTGTAGTGCTGGCCAGTCTTGCACCAGTATGCAAAGTGTTCGCAGTTGTTTTTGAACGCACTGTACAAGGTTTCGGCAGGTGGCATCACCTTCCCGCCCAATCCAAGAACACCCGTGCCGCCACGATCTGCTTTGAGATCGTGGTGCGCTTGGCTCCGGGTTTGCGGTATTGTCACGCAAACTTGTTCCATCGTCGCTCCACATTCTCATCTCCGCGCGGCTGATCGCGGGCCACTTCATCGTTATGCCCGTCCATCGGCCACTGCACGCCCGACACACGCCACCGCCTTGGGCTCTGGCGGCGACGGGGTGCACATGGATGAAGTGTACGGGGGGACGAGTGTAACGCGAAGTCCAAGGGCATCGGGACCGGAAGCTGATCGTGGTGGCTGGATGAGCACACCGCCGACGGAGTGCGATTTGCCGGCCGATCGGTGAACTTCCCGCCTCAATACGCAAAGTTCGCCCAGGCGCTCGAACTGCTGAAACCAGCGCCGGGGTTGGAGAGGATGACGCCGTAGTCGGAGCCGCCGGTGAAGCTGTAGTTGGCGACGGCGTTCCCGCGGGCGCGGTTTCGCACGGCGAGGTTGTCCGAGGCGTTGACTCGCAGGCCGGTGTCCCCGTTGTAGCTCAAGAGATTTCCGTCGAGCGAATTGCCGACGCCGCTGAAGAGGTTGATGCCGAAGCGGCCGTTCTCGTGGAACGTGGAGCGTTCAACCGTGTTGGCGTTGCCGTCCATGTACAGGCCGTCGGTGGTGTTGCTGGCCGATGTGCACTCGACCAGCGTGTTGCCCTCGACCATGCTGAATCCGTACGCGTTGGCGCGGGCGATGCAGCGGGTGAGGCGGGAGCGTGCGGTGGCGAAGAAGCCGATGCCGCCGTTCTCGTAGGCGGTGCAGTCGGACAGGACGCACGACTCCTGGATGTTGAACCCGTGGCTGCTGTTCTCTCGCGAGGTGCACCGTTCCAGGATGGACTCACCCTGCAGGTAGAAGCCGGTCCCGGAGGTCCAGGTATTGCAGTCGGTGAGTGTGCAGCCCTCGCCGACATCAAAGCCGCGCGACCCGCCCCGGGATGAACAGCGCGTGAGCGAAGAGGTCGAGAAGACCGTGAAGCCGGTCGTGTTGTCCACGGATGTGCAGTCCGTCACGACGGCGGTGAGGCCGATCCGAAAGCCGGTGGTGCTGGACGAGACGCACAGATTGTCGAGCCGGGAGCCGTTGGTCTCCTGGGCGTCGATGCCGGTCGCGAAGTCGTGGACGCTCCCGTTGCGGATGGCGATGCCGTGATTGGAGTTGGCGCGGATGCCGATGGAAGCGCCGCTGACGCCCTGGACGGCAAAGCCGTTGAGGTCGAGGGTGACGCGCGGGCTTGCGATGTAGATGCACGTCTTGCCCGACTGGCCGGTGATGTTGCCGGTCAGGTAATAGGACCCCGGCTGGGAGATCCGGTACTGGTTGGAAGCATCGCCCGGGGCGCTTGCCTGTGAGAGCGCGATGCGCGGCTCGACCTCCTGCAGAGTCTTGTACGTGGGCGCGACCGCACCTGCCGGGGGGTCAAGCGGCCCGGCGGTCAACATCGCGGCAGAAGTCATCAGGCCCAGCGTGGCGATGATCGTGCACAACAGCGCGGTGGATTTCATGGCTTCTTTCCGGCTCGAAAGGTATGGATTGGGCCCGTGACGTTTCACTGGCGTGTGCCTGGACCATGCTAGGTCGCTGCTGGCGTACGACCGCCGGCACCCCGAGACCGCCCCAGGGGGGCGGAGGTTGTTGGCGTCGGCACGTGAAAAACTCGTCCCAATGGGCCGGCTTGAAGATCACGCCGCGGGGAAGGCCACTGGGCAGAAGGCAAGTTCGGGGGGTGAAACGCTGGCCAGAGCCTTCCGCGCGACCACCGCGTCAGAACGGGATATCCACCGCAAACGTAAACACGCGCTCGCGGTCGCCGTACTGCTTGACCAGCGGGAAGCCGAAGTCAAAGGCCAGTGGTGCGGGGCTGAGGCCGGGGATGAACAAGCGCAGGCCAAAGCCCACCGAGACGCGGTAATCATCGAAGCCCACGTCGTTGGTGACGGTGCCCGAGTCGATGAAGGCCACGGCGGCGAGCATTTCGGAGAAGAGTGGCTGGCTGATCTCGGGGCCGAAGAAGAAGGACCAGGTGCCGCCGACGGGCTCGTTGGTCAGTTCCTTGGTGTCGTTGCGCAGGCCCTTGGGCGAGACGGTGCGGTAGTTGAAGCCGCGGAACGACTGGCCGCCCAGGTAGAACCGTTCGTAGACGGGCGCTTCTTCTGGGCCCTGGGGGATGTAGCCCATGGCGGTCTTGAAGGAGAGCACGGTCTTCTCGCCCAGGAACCCCTCGCTGACGGTGAGGAAGAGCTGGTGCTCTGCACGCAGCGAGGTGAAGGAGAAGTCGCCGCCCAGGACGCCGGCCTGCTCGGCCGCGAGTTCGATGCGCGAGCCCGAGGTGGGGCGGTAATAGTCGTCGGTGCTGGTGCGCACGAGCGAGACGCCGGCGCTGGTGAGGATGTGCTGGTCGGCGACCTCCCAGTAGTCCTCGGGGCTGCCGGCCTCGATGTTGCTGAGGTTGATCGACTCGATGCGGATCGGGATCGCGCCCTGCCAGCGCGTGCCGAACTTTCGGCCGACGCTCAGGCGGGTGCCGTAGCGTTCTTCATCGTACTCGTCGTACTCGCGGTCGCGGTAGAAGATCGAGGCCGAGCCGGAGTAGTCGGTCTCGAAGAGGTAGGGCTCTGAGAGCGAGATGGAGTAGACCTGGACGCGGTCGCCGGGGAGCGCCTCGGCCTTGAAGGTCTGGCCCGCGCCGCGGAAGGCTCGGCCCGAGGCGAACTCGCCGAAGGAATCAGGCCAGTCGGCGATGTCGAAGTTGCGCTGTTCGAGCGCGATGCGTCCGCCGACGCCGTTGTCGGACCCGACGCTGACGCCGAAGGTGAACGAGCCCGTGTTGGTCTCCTTCACTTCGGCCAGAACGTCGCGGTACTCGGGGTCGTCGGGGTCGGGGGCCTGGATCGTGATCTTGACGCTGCCGGGCTGGAAGAGCCGGAGCCGTTCGAGCCGCTTCTTGCTCTCGTCGATCGCGGTCGAATCGAGGGGGCGGTCGGGTCGGATGTCGAGCTGGCGGCGGATGACCTCCTGCTTGGTCAGTTCGTTGTCGACGATCTCGACGACGCCGGTCTTGTACTGCTTGCCCTCGACGATGCGGAGGATCAGGTCGACCTGCGGGCTGTCGGGGTCGCGCAGCTCGCGCGAGCCGTCGACGTTGACGGTCATGGTGCCGCGGTCGCGGTCGTCGTACACGTACCCGAGCTTGCCGTACGCCTCGCGGATGGCGTCGTAGCTCTTGCGCATCTTGTCCTGGCTGTAGACGTCCCCGGGCTTGATGAGCATCATGCCGCGGAGCTGTTCGACCGAGAACCGGCCGTCGGGGTAGACGGCGAATTCGCCGGGTCCGAGCTGGAGGATGGTCTCGCCCTGGCGTGCGTCGGCGTTGGCTTCCTCGATGGTCTTGAAGACGCGGGCGAGGTTGGGGTAGAAGACGCGGACCGAGCGGAGCGTGTAGACGCGGCCCTCGTCGATGATGAACGTGACCATGGCCTCGCGGCCGTTGGGCGCCGGGCGGACGATGCGGTCGACGCGGACGTCGAGGTATCCGCGGTCGCGGTAGAAGTCGATCAGCGACGAGACGTCGGTGTCGAGCATGTCGTCGTCGAGGGGACCGCGGCGGAAGATCGGCCAGGCCTCCTTGGTCTTGAGCTGGGAGCGCAGCTCGCGGGGTGTGAAGGAGTTGTTCCCCTCGAAGCGGATCTCCATCACCTTGATGCGCTCGCCCTCGCGCACCTTGAACAGGACGATGCCCTGCTCTTCGAGCTCCTTCTCGTCGATCGTGCAGTCGGCGAGGTAGTAGCCCTTGTCCTTGTACATGTCCTTGATGCGGCGGCAGGCGCGGTCGAGCTGGTAGCGGTCGACGGGCGTGCCGATCAGGATCTCGACTTCCTTGGCGATGTCCTCGTCGGAGAGTTCGTTGTTGCCGACCGACTGGACGTCCTTGACGATCGGCTGGAGCGTGACGGTGACGATGAGCGAGACCGAGCCGTCTGACTGGAGCGCGACGCGGAGGTCCACCTGGCGGTAGCGGCCGCGGCGGTTGAGCCGCTCGATGTCGGCCATGATCGTCTGCTGGACGTACTGCGCGCCGGTCTTGGACCTGAACGAGTTCTCGACGTCGAGACGGTCGGGCTCGTCGAGCGGGAGGAACTGGCCGGGCTTGTCGGGCCCGGCGGGGCGCTGGATGACGATCTCGCGGATCAGCCGACCCTCGTAGACCTGGAGCTCCTCGGGCGGGGGCGTCTGAGGGCCTTGCGGCGGAAGGGGATCCTCCAGCGGCGGGGCATCCTCTTCGGGGGGGATCGCCGGCTGCGCGAGCGAGCCCGCCGCGAGGAAGAGCGAGAGCGCCGCCGAGAGCGCGACGCCGAGGTTCCGGGATTGAGCGCGGGTGCTGATTGGCATCTTCCAGTCCGTCACAGGATCGGGACGATACCCGCTGCAAGCCTCCGATACAAACCGAGCCTGGCAAGTATCGGGGAACGAGGACTTGGCGAAAGGGGCCCATCCGGTGTACGCTTGCGTCCTCTTGGGTCGGGTTGGCTGGTTTGAGGGGCGTGCGTTCTCCACCCCGGGTGCAGTTGGCGGAAGAGGGGCACACCGTGGATCGATACGTTCGCTCGGCCCGTCGAGGGGCCGTTATCTTGGTCGCTCTGTCGTCGGTGCTGGGCGGGATGCTCCTGGCCTGGCACCTGGTGAATCCATCCACCATCGCGGGAACGTCGACGCCGGAGCTCATTCTTGTGCTCGGGCTGCTCATCCTTCCGCTGGCCGCGATCGGGGCCTGGCAGATGGACCGCATCGCCACGGCGTGCGTACCGGCCTCAAGTCGCAAGCGGGATTGAAGTTGTACGTGAACCGCGGGAGCCGGCCCGCGTATCACTGGGTGCCGCCGGAGCGACGCGAGAGGCGCCGGGCGAGCCTGTCGGTTGCGCGCGTCCGGGAGGGGTCGGGCTACAGTGCGAATCGGCTATGAACAGACCACCCGCGCCAGGTGTCTCTTCTCCCCGTCGGAACAAGCCCGTGCGCGTGCGCACGGCCGAGGGTGCCGCATGCACACCGGCGGCCCGTGATCTGGCGACCTACGAGGGCTGCCTGGGGTACCTGTCTGAACTGATCAACGTCGAGCGGATGCGGATGCACGGGCCCGATCCGGCGATCTTCAATTTGGACCGGATGCACGCGGTGCTGGAGGGACTCGAAAGTCCTCACAAGCAGCTCCGGTGCGTTCACGTCGCGGGCAGCAAGGGCAAGGGGAGCGTGTGCGAGATGGTCTCGTCCGCCCTCGAGGGGTGCGGGTTGACCGTCGGGCTTTTCACAAGCCCCCATCTCATCGACGTCCGCGAGCGGATCCAGATCAACCACCGCCAGATTTCAGAGGATTCCCTGGTCTCGATCGTGGCGCGGATCGCGGAAGTCGCCAAGTCGGTCGAGCCTGTGCACGGGGCGGTGACGTACTTTGAGCACCTGACGGCGGCGGCCCTTGTGCACTTTGTCGAGCAGGCGGTCGACATCGCCGTTGTTGAGGTGGGCGTGGGCGGACGGGTCGATGCGACCAACGTCATCATCCCCGACGTGAGCGTGGTGACGTCGATACAGCTCGAGCACACGCAGCTCCTGGGGGATACGCACGAGAAGATCGCACGCGAGAAGGCGGGGATCTTCAAGCCCGATGTGCCGGCGATCACGTGCGGGCAGATCCGCCCGACGGTGATCGACGCGATGCGCGAGGTCGCCAGCGAGGCGGGTGCGAGGCTGGATGTGCTTGGCGAGACGATCGATTTTTCCTACCGGTTCGAGGCGAGCCCCGAGCTTGGGCCGCACGCGCGGGTTGTCCTTTCGACCGCACGTTCGAACTTCGAGCATCTCCCGGTGCCCCTGCGGGGCGAGCACCAGGCGATCAACTGCGGGCTGGCGCTGGCGGTGATCGACCGGCTGCGCGAGCGGGGGTTCCGGCTCCCAGACCGGGAGGTTGCGCAGGGGCTTGCGCGGACCCGCAACCCGGGGCGGATGGAGCTGGTGTGGCCCAATCCCCGGATCATCGTGGATGGTGCACACACGCCCGAGTCGGTCGGCGGGCTGATCAAGGCCCTGGGGGTTCATCTCAAGTACGACTCCCTGGTCGTGATTTTCGGGTGTACATCGGACAAGGACATCCCGGCGATGCTCTCCAAGATCGCGACGGGCGCGGACAAGGTGATCTTCATCCGCACCGACAACCACGCACGCTCGGCGGATCCTCGCGATCTCCAGAAGAAGTTCAACGAGGTGAGCCACAAGATGTCGCAGACCGCCCCGAGCCTGAAAGAGGCGATCAACATCGCGGCTCGCGCGGTGGGGCGAGATGATCTGATCTGCGTGACGGGCTCGTTTGCGCTGGCCGGTGAGGCCAAGCGACTACTGGCTGAAAAGAAGAACGCCTGATACGCCCGAGCGGGCTGTGGAGGCGTGGTGGTGCTCCCGGGCGGGGTTCTCCCGTGTTTCCGGGGCCGTGCGCGTACGATGTTGACCTTTTGGCGGGGTCGCGGGCGGTTGGCCTCTGTTCACTGGTCAGAAGCAGGAAGAGTGCGGCGCCGGGCGCGATGCGTGAGCCCCGTGCGTCGTTTGGGTTGATTGTTGGAGAATGTGCGATGTCTTCGATGTCGAGCAAGGCCCCGGGAACGGGCGGTGATTCGGAGTTTCCGTTCCGGTATACGGCCGCACTGGCGAGCGCGATCGAGTCGGCGTGGCAGGACCGGTGGGATGCACGCGGAACGTTCATGACGCCCAACCCCGGCGACGCCGCCTTTGACTCGGCCCGGCCGAAGAAGTTCGTGCTCGACATGTTTCCCTACCCCAGCGGCGTGGGCCTGCACGTGGGGCACCCCCTGGGGTACATCGCGACGGATATCTATGCCCGGTATCTGCGGATGACCGGGCACAATGTGCTGCACACGATGGGCTTTGACGCCTTTGGCCTCCCCGCCGAGCAGTACGCGGTGCAGACCGGCCAGCACCCGCGGATCACGACGTACAACAACATCGCGACGATGAAGGCCCAGCTCCGTCGCCTGGGGCTCGGGCACGATCCCAAGCGCGGCGTGAGCACGACGGACCCGGATTTTTACCGCTGGACGCAGTGGATCTTCCTCCAGATCTATAACTCGTGGTACGACCCTGAAGCCCCGGGCCTCGAAGCTCCGGGCGTCTCCGCTCCGGGTGTTGATGCTTCAAGGCGGCCGGGCGTCAAAGGGAAGGCCAGGCCGATCTCCGACCTCGTCAAGCTCTTTGAGTCGGGCGAGAAGAAGACCGCCAGCGGCAAGGCGTGGTCGGCGATGTCCGCCGGGGAGCGTGCGGACGAGATCGATGCACACCGGCTGGCGTTCAGCGCGGAAGTGCCTGTGAACTGGTGCCCGATGCTGGGGACGGTGCTGGCAAACGAGGAAGTAACGGCCGATGGCCGGTCGGAGCGGGGGAATTTTCCGGTCTACAAGCGTCCGCTCAAGCAGTGGATCATGCGGATCACGGCGTACGCCGAGCGGCTGCTCCGCGACCTTGACGGGCTTGACTGGCCCGAACCGATCAAGCTGATGCAGCGGAACTGGATCGGGCGGAGCGAGGGCGCGTTCGTGGATTTCCGTGTGGAGGGCTCGGGCGAAGTGCTGCGAGTCTTCACCACGCGTCCCGACACCCTCTTTGGCGCCACCTACATGGTGCTGTCTCCCGAGCACCCCCTGGTGGATTCGATCGCGGGGAGCGATTGGAAGGTCGGCGGCAAGTCCTGCCCGGCGGCGTGGCGTGGCACGTTCGCGGGGGCTCCGGCGGGCGGCTTTGCGACGCCGCGCGACGCGATCACCGCGTACCGGGCGTATGCACAGGCCAAGACGGATGTCCAGCGCACCGAGGCGAAGGAGAAGACGGGCGTTTTCATCGGCGCGACGGCGGTCAACCCGACCAACGGCGAGTCCATCCCGGTGTTCATCGCCGACTATGTGCTGACGGGGTACGGCACGGGCGCGATCATGGCGGTGCCTGCACACGACACCCGCGACTTTGAGTTTGCGACCGAGCTGGAGCTGCCGATCAGGGACGTCGTGTATTCGCGGACGTTCGCGGCGATGAAGTATTTCGCCGAGTTTGCGTACAGCACCGGTGAGGTGGCTCCTGCATGGCGGGAAGACCTGGCGGACATGCTGGGTATCGTGACCAGCGACGCGACGGCCTCCTTCGTGCACGCGCTCGAGATGGTCGAGCAGCGCCGGCACGTTCCGGCGGGCGATGTGAGCGCACGGAGTAGGCAGAGGCACGAGTCGACAATGGGTGAGCAGCGGGGGAGCACCCGTGCGATCTGGCTCGAGGCGATCGACGATCTTTCGGTCGGCAACTTCCAGGACCTTCGCCACCGGTTCATGGGAGGCCAGTACCACAAGAGCGCGGGCGAGCCATTCACCGGACCTGGCATCGCGGTGAATTCCTCGGGCAAGAACTTCTCGATCGACGGCTTGACCACCAGCGAGGCCAAGGCTGCCACGATCCGCTGGCTGGAAGCTTCCGGCAATGGCCGCGGGGCGGTGACCTACAAGCTGCGCGACTGGCTCTTCAGCAGGCAGCGCTACTGGGGCGAACCCTTCCCGATTGTGTACGACAAGGATGGACGAGCACACGGGCTTCCCGAGTCGATGCTGCCCGTGCTCCTTCCCGAGCTTGAGAACTTCCAGCCAGAGTCGAGCGACGACCCCAATGCGCCGCCGCGTCCGCCGCTGGCGCGTGCACGCGACTGGACGAAGGTGACCCTCGATCTTGGGAGCGGTGCGCAGGAATTCACCCGCGAGACCAACACGATGCCCAACTGGGCGGGGTCGTGCTGGTATTACCTTCGGTACCTCGACCCCGCCAACGACAAGGCGTTCATCGGGCCCGATGTCGATCGCTACTGGATGGGGGGCGACAGGAGCCCGCCGCAGTTCGGGGGCGTGGATCTCTACGTGGGGGGTGTGGAGCACGCGGTGCTGCACCTGCTGTACGCGCGGTTCTGGCACAAAGTGCTCTTTGACCTCGGGCATCTCTCGACCGTCGAGCCCTTCCAGAAGCTCTTCAACCAGGGTTACATCCAGGCCGCGGCCTTTACGGATGAGCGCGGGGTGTACGTCGAGGCCGCGCATGTGCAGGAGAAGGACGGCGTCTTCACCTACGACGGCAGGCCGGTGAAGCGTGAGTACGGCAAGATGGGTAAGTCGCTCAAGAACGCGGTGACGCCCGATGACATCTGCGCGGAGTACGGGTGCGACACGCTCCGGCTGTACGAGATGTCGATGGGCCCGCTGGAGGCGAGCAAGCCGTGGAACACGCGCGATATCGTGGGCAGCTACCGGTTCCTGCAGCGGGTGTGGCGGAACCTGATCGATGAGCAGACCGGCATGTCGCGCGTGGTTGACGCGCCGGCGGATGACGCGACTCGGCGGATGCTGCACAAGACTTTGATCGGCGTCCGCAAGGACATGGAGTCGCTGGGATTCAACACCGCGATCTCAAAGCTGATCGAGTTCAACAACGCGCTTGCATCCCTCCCGGCGGTGCCGATGGAGGTCGCCAGGGCGATGATCCTGATGCTCTCGCCGATCACGCCGCACATCGCCGAGGAGCTTTACCACCGCGTCGTCCGCAAGGGTCAGGGCGAACAGCGTTCGATCCTGCACGAGCCGATGCCCGTGGGTGACCCGGCGCAGGCGGCGGACGACACCATCGAGATGCCCGTGCAGGTCAACGGCAAGCTGCGGTCCAAGCTCAGTCTCCCCGCCAAGATGGACCCCGGGTCGATCGAGGCCGCCGCGCTGTCGGACGAGAAGGTCAGGGAGTCGATCGGGACGCTCAGCGTCAAGAAGGTCATCATCATCCCCGGCCGCATGGTTAACATCGTGGCGGGGTGAAGGAGCTGTCGGCACATGATGGAACGTCTTACGCTCGATGGGCCGGTTGAATGCGCCGGGGTCGGTCTTTTTACCGCCAAGCCCGCGAAGGTCACGCTGCTCCCGGCGACCGGCCCCACGGGCTTTCGCATGCGGCGCACGGACGCCGGGGTTCCGGAGGCCGCGCGTGCGTGGTTCGAGGTTCACGCCAAGAACCTGCAGCCCATGCCCAACCTGCCCGGACGCAACACCGTGCTGGGCGTGGGCGGAGCGGTCGCGATCACGACCGAGCACGTTCTTTCCGCGCTCGCGGGGCTCCGCATCACCGACTGCGACATCGAGCTTGAGGGCCCCGAGTTTCCGATGTTTGACGGTTCATCCGCGGACTATGTCGACGCGATCGACGACGTCGGCACGCTGGGAATGGAGATCGAAGTCGCGCCGCTGACCATCACCGCGCCGGTGACCGTGAGGAGCGGCAACGCGACCATCACCGCGACGCCGCGGACGAAACCGGGCTGCACGTTCACCTACGAGCTCGATTACTCGGGTGTGCAGGGCGCGGAGGGGATCCGCCCTCAGTCGGCGGTATGGGATGGCACGCCCGAGGCCTACCGCGATGAGATCGCCCCCGCGCGGACCTATTGCCTCATTCACGAGGCGCAAGCGCTGCGGCAGGCGGGGCTCTTCCGGCACGTCACGCCGGAGGACATGCTGGTGCTTGACCGCAGCGGCAAGCCCGTCGACAACGAGCTTCACTTTGATGATGAACCCGCCCGGCACAAGCTCCTGGACCTGATCGGTGATCTCGTACTCGTCGGCAGGCCCATCCAGGCCGACATCGTCGCGACCCGTGCGGGGCACGCGTTGAACCACGAGATGGCCAAGGCGCTGCTGAGCGCAGCGGAGGTACGTGGGTGAGGAGCTCAGGGCGAGGGATCGTCCGCTGCTCCTACACTCGTCCCCTGAATGCCCAGCATCACCCGCGACGATTTTCTCAATCACGTTGATCTTTCCCGGCGTGCACACGCGGGCAGGACGATCTGCATCCCCATCGCCCTGCGTGTTCTTTCGGACCAGCTCACGCCCGTGCTCGCCTATCGCAGGCTCGTCGCGCCCGACCAGCGCACCGCGCCCTCGTTCCTCCTCGAATCGGTCGAGGGCGGAGAACGCCAGGGTCGGTACTCGATGCTCAGCGCACGCCCGGCGGTTGAGATCGCCGCGACGGGGTTCACGGTCACGATCACCGACCACCGCCGCGAAGGTTCCCCATCATCCTCAACGGTCGTGCACGATCCGCTCGCGGTCATACGCGAAAAGACTCGCGGCCATGTCCTGGTCACGCCCGATGATCGACGCGGTCTGCCCTTGTGCTTCCTGGGCGGTTGGGTCGGTTTCACCGGGTACGACACCGTTCGCTACGCCGAACCCGAGAAGCTGCCCTTCGCCGCCGCGCCCAGGGATGACCGCGAGCTTCCTGATCTGCACTTTGGTTTTTACGATGCGATCGTCGTCTTCGACCACGTCGAGAAGGTCGTTTACCTCGTCAAGCTCGCCATCGTCGGGCAGAACGATGACCCCGGCCGGGTCTACGACGCCGCGTGTGCATCGCTTTCTGACCTTCTCTCCCAGGTCGAGCGCCACTCCAAGCCGCTGGCCTCGGGCCTTATGGAGAGCGATCGGACGCCTCCCCGGCCGCTCCCATCCAACATGACCCGCGAGCAGCACGCCGCCATGCTTGACCGGGCGCTCGAGTACATCCGCGCGGGTGACATCTTCCAGGTCGTGCTCGGCCAGCGATTTGAGCGAAAGAGCGCGTGCGATCCCTTCGATGTCTACCGGGCTTTGCGTGCAGTCAACCCAAGCCCGTACATGGTGTACATGCAGGCGCCCGGGTGCATCCTGATCGCCAGCAGCCCGGAGATCCTGTGCCGCGTCCGGGCGACGAATCCCGCGGGGGGCTCGGGTGCTGCGTTTACGGTCACCAACCGTCCGCTGGCCGGGACGCGCAAACGCGGGGCGACCCACGCCGAGGATGTGGCGCTCGAGCGCGAACTCCTGGCCGATGAGAAGGAGCGGGCCGAGCACATCATGCTGGTCGACCTGGGGCGCAACGACGTGGGGCTGGTGGCGCAGCCGGGGACTATCCAGCTCCCGTCGGTGATGGAGATTGAGCGGTATAGCCACGTGATGCACATCAGTTCGACGGTGACCGGTGAGCTTCGCCCGGGGCTTGACTGCTGGGATGCCCTGCGTGCAGCGCTCCCGGTGGGGACGATCTCGGGGGCCCCCAAGATCCGCGCGATGCAGGTGATCGATGAACTCGAACCGATCCGGCGTGGTCCGTACGGCGGCGGGATGGGGTATGTGGGGCTTGACGGGCAGATGGATATCGCGCTGACGCTGCGGACGATGGTCGTGCCGACACGGCTTCACAAGGATGGCGTCTGGACGTACCACCTCCAGGCCGCGGGCGGGATCGTCGCCGATTCGAAGCACGAACCCGAGTACATGGAGACGGTGAACAAGGCCGCGGCGCTGGCCCGGGCCATCGATGTGGCGGAGCGTGCCTTCGGGGCATGAAGCAAACCGCCGCGAAGTCGAATGTCCAGAACATGCACGTAAAAAAGCCACCGGTTTTCATGCCCGGTGGCTCGGCGTGAACGCGGGATCTGGTCGTGATCACTCCTTGGGCGCGGGCCAGCCGTTGACCGGCATCGCCCAGTCGTCGGTACGGAAGGGCTCCATCGGGAGGTTGTCCGCGCCAAAGACGTTGGTCTCGCAGGCGCCCTCCCAGCCGTATCGGACCGCCACCGGGGCCTTCAGGCCATCGCGGCTGACGCGGACGGTGTTCCCCTGGATCGTCGCGGTCGCGCGGTGGAAGACCTTGTCAGCGCCCGCGATCTGGAAGTGCAGCAGCGCATCCCCCTTGACGGTGATCTCCTTGCCGCCGTGCAGGTCAAACTCGACGACGATCGCGTCGCCATCCACCTTCATCGACTTGTAGGTCGGGCCGCTGCAGATGATGCCATCCTTCCCGTAGTGCTTGTTGAGTGCGTTGAGCGCGAGGCGGCGGCCGACTTCCTGCTTGTTGAGGGGGTGGATGTCGGCGGGGTTGCCGATGTCCATGGTGCACACCATGGCGGTGTGGGGAACCATCGTGGTCGTCAGGTGCTGGACCTCGCGGATCTCGCTGGTGAGGCCGGGATCATTGCCGTAGTTGAACGGGGCGAGCTGGACGAGGTAGAAGGGAAACTCGCCGAGCTTCCAATCCGACCGCCACCCTTCGATCATCGCGGGGAAGACCTTGAGGTACTGTGCACCGCGTCCGCGGTTGGATTCGCCCTGGTACCACAAGGCTCCGGCGATCGTGTAGTTGCGGAGGGGGTGGATCATCGCGTTGTAGAGGCTCGAAGGAGTCCAGGCATTGATGCCGTCGGCCAGGGGCGGGTAGGGTGACTCGGCGACGGAGGGGCCAACCTTGTACTTCCATTGCCCGGCGAGGGGGATGGCCTTGCCGCCGATGCGCAGGTTCATCGCGCTGGCATCACCCACCGCGCCGCCGTTGCCGCGATCATCGCGGATCCGCAGGGAGATCACGTTCTTCCCGGGCTTGAGCGTGCCGGCGGGAACCTGGTACTTGCGAGGGTTGTTCCAGGCGTTGGGCGCGTGCAGCGAACCCACGTGGACGCCGTTGATCCACGCATCATCGCGATCATCGATGGGGGGAAGCTCGAGCACCGCAGCGCCGGACGCGGCGTCGGCGGGAACGTCGATCACCGTTCGGAAATAGACAAAGCCGTCGAACTGGGCAAGATCTCCCTGCCAGGCTCCGGGCATGTTCATCGTCTGCCAGGCCGAGTCGTCGAACGATCCACTTGTCCAGTCCTTTCCGGGCGACTTTGGGTTCTCGTCCACGCTCTTCCACCACTTCTCTCCCAGCCCGTCGAGCGCTGCCTGGCGTTTGGCGGGATCGGGATCGAGAGAGGCAAGCAGGTCCCGGTACTCCTTGTACTCGCCCGTCCTGGCGAGGACCTCGTTGCTGGCCCACGATTCGACGGGGGTGCCGCCCCAGTCCGACGCGATGATGCCGACGGGAACGCCCATCTGCTTCTGAAGCTCGCGGGCAAAGTAGTACCCGACGGCGGTGCAGTCGGCCGCGGTGGCGGGAGACATCACGCGCCAGCCGCCGAACTCGCCCCGGCAGTCCTCGCGTGGGGCGATGGCGACCTCGTTGGCGACGGTGAAGTACCGGATGCTCGGATGGTTGGCGGCGGCGACTTCTTCCTTGGCGTTCATCGAGATCCCGACGGTCCACTCCATGTTCGACTGGCCCGAGCAGAGCCAGACCTCGCCGATCGCGATGTTGTCAAAGCGCAGCGTGTTGGCGCCGCGGACCTCGAGTGTGCCGGGCGACTTCAGTTCGACCGCCGCGGGCGTCTTGAGCTTGACCATCCAGCGGCCGTTCGGATCGGCCGTGGTCGAGAGGGGGGCCGGGAGCCATGACGCAACGACCTGGATTTCCTCTCCGGGCGAGGCCCACCCCCAGACGGGCGTCTGCGACTTCTGCTGAAGAACCATCCCCGACCCGAAGATCGCGGCGGTCTTGACCTCGGCAAGCCCGGAAGTGGCGGTGAGTGCGGCGATGAAGAGTGGCGCGGTGATTCTCATGGTGAAAGCCTACCAAGAACAGGAGCGATGGGTGGACAATCAGCGGGCTGGGGTGACCACGCGGTCCGTGTGATCGCGGGATCAACGACATGGAACGAGATCGAAATCGCGTCAAGCAAAGTGGGGAACGCGCCCGGGTGAGCGATTGGCGCCGGGTTCTTGAGCTCCGGCTTTGGATCTCTCAGTTCTTGATCTCTCGGATCTTGATCTCTCGGATCTTGAGATTGCGCCACATGACCCGCAGCGGGTCTTGCCGCGAGCCGACATCGTGGACCTGGAGTCCGATGAACCCCGCGGCGGTCAAGGAGTCATGGACGTCCGCGGCGGGCACGCCGTTGACCCAGGTCTGAAGATGGTCGCCGACGCACAGGATGCGGCCCGTGTTCCACTCCCCCTTCTTGAACGCGGCCCGGGCCTCTGGCTTGTCCGCGAGATTCTGGACCCAGTCACCGCGGCGCGCCTCGTCGTAGATGCCGCCCGTATAGGCGCGGGGCGATGGGTCGATCTCGAACTGGTATCCGTGGACGACGCCGTTCTTGTACTCAGGTTTGCTCAGCGAGCGGAACTGCACCCCCGAGTTGAGTGCATCATCCACCTTGAATTCAAACGTGAGTTCAAAGTCGGCGTAGTCGCGCGTCGTGCACAGGAACGCGTTGCGCTGATTGGGGCGAGTCTCGCCGACGATCGCGCCATCCTGCACGGTGTACACCGCCGCGCCGCCGCGCTGGACCCAGCCCCCGAGCGATCTGCCGTCAAAGATCGGTACAAAAGCGGCCCGATCCGTGGGCGACTCCTCGGCGGGGCCGTGCGACTTGCACCCCGCGAGGGAGAGTGACATCGCCGCCAGTGTGCACATCGACGCCAGTGTGCACATCGACGAAAGTGCATACACGCCGGTCCGGATCCGCTTCATTCTCTGACTCCGTTGAGTTCATCACGCGTCCAGGGCTTGGCCCGATCGCGCGTCCTGCTTCGAACCGCCGCGACGCTCGCGGGCAAGACGGGATCGCCGGTGTTGCCCCACGACCGCCTGACGTAGGTCATGACGGCCGCCAGTTGCCCCGATTCCTGGATGGCCGGGATCGGCATCACGCCCCACGATCCTCCACCGGGCATGTACCCGCCTTCGAGACCGTGCAGCAAAACGCGCGTCATTCTTCCGCCGGGGCCGTTGACGATCGGGGATCCCGCCAGCGGCGGCGCAAGGCCCGCAGAGCCCTGGCCTTCAACCTGGTGGCAGGAAACGCACGTGGTGGCGTAGATCTTCTTGCCCTGGTTGAAGAGGTCCCACTCCGCGCTCGTGAGTTCCCGCACGACCCGCTTGTGCGTCGGCACGGTGTGCCCGGGCCACTCAAAGCGGTCAAGGCATCGGCGCATCAGCTCCGCGCCGGCGACCTGTGCATCGACGGCTTCCTGCCATGCACGGGGCGCGGCCGCCAGCCTGAGCGTGCCGGGATCCTCTGAATCAAGCCTCAATCGCGACTTGAACCGCTCGACGAGCTCCAGGCCGCGCGGATCACCCGATCGCGCGAGCGCCGCGGCGAGCTGCGCGAGCTCGCTCCTGGCCTTGTCGCCCTTGTTCATGATGATGTCGGCAAGCTCGCGCAGCACCGCGCGGTCCGAGCCGTTCGCGGGCCAGGAGGTGTTCTCAACGAGCGCTCCAAGGACGTTCAGTTCGATCCCGGGAATCGTCGCCCGCAGCGCTGAACGCACAAGCCGGCGATCTCCCATGCGTGCGTACATGTTCGCTGCGACAGGGATCCGCATCTCTTCGGGAAGTGCGTATGCCGACAAGGCAGTCTGGACTCGGATCGGCTCCTTGGATGAAACCAGCCCCAGGCCGATGAGCTTTTCAAAGACCCCGCTTTGAGGCTGAAGTTCAGCGAGCCGGAGCACGTGCACCGCGAGGGTCGGCGCGGCGTCGGAGTACGTGCGGTCCAGATCGTCGGCGGTGAGCTGGCCGAGTTCGTAGAGGGTCCACAGAGATGCGGCGCGAGCGGGCTCGTCGGCCGTGCTGTCCAAGGCCAGTGTGCGGAGCGAATCTGCACACGCGACCGCGCGGCGCTCGATGAGGAGCCTCCGGGCGGTGTCCCGCCACCACCCTTCGCGTGAACGCAGCGCGCCGACCAGTTCGAGGTCGGTCATCTGCGCGGGGTACTTCTCGGGACGCTGCGCGGGCGAGTCGCGTCGGGTGATGCGCCAGATTCTCCCGCAGTTGATGGGCGTCTCCATCCCCCGCTTGAGCGTGATCTCCTTGAGGTGCGGCGTCAGGAACATCCGGTGCTGGATCAGGCCCCGGTACATGTCGAAGATGTAGAGCGAGCCGTCGGGGCCGATGAGCGAGTTGACGGGGCGGAATCGCTCGTCGGTCGACCGGAGAAATTCCCCGTTGCGGACGACGTTGGCCGCGTCGAGCGAATCTTCCCGGGCGGAGATCACCAGCCGCTTGACAAGCTGGCCCGCGGGTTCACAGATGAAGACGTTCCCGCGGTAGTCGCTCCCCAGGCTGTCGGTGCGGACGAGAACGGGGCCGCACGCCGCCGTGACCGAGGCGAGCGTGCCGTCTTTCCTCAACGTGCCTTCGCGGTAGCCGCGGTTGACGGTGGGGGTGGGGATCGCGGGCCACGTCTCCCCATCGCGGCCGATGGACTCACCCAGGCCCGCAAAGCCGCCGGGTGCTCCCGGCCGACCGGCGTACTGCTTGGGGAAAAGGTCGACAAGCAGCGGATTGGAGTTGGGCGTGTAGTAAAGCCGACCCTGGTCATCGCGGGTGATGCCCCATTGGCCGTGTCCCGGGGTCCGCTGCGTCGTGAGCGTCTTGCCGTCAAAGTGGACGCGGACGCCGTGCTGGGAGAGTTCCCACCAGCCGTCAATCCCAAAGAGCAGACCGTTGCCCGCGTGCTCGGGGCTGTCACGTCCTCCAAAGCCATCGAGCAGCACCGTGCGTTCATCCGCCCGGCCATCGCCGTCGGTATCGCGCATGAAGACCAGGTGGGGCGGCTCGATGACCAGTGCCCCGCCATAACAGGGCGCCACGCCCCGGGGCAGGACCAAGTTGTCGGCAAAGACGGTCACGCCCTCGCGCGTCCCGTCCCCATCCCTGTCTTCGAGGATGAGGATCCGGTTGCGTCCTTCGAGTTCCCCCGTGCCCTCGACGTTGGGCATGTAGGTCCGCATCTCGATGACCCAGAGCCGTCCATGTTCATCGAACGCGCCGCCGACGGGGGCTTCGATCACGGGTTCAGCGGCGACAAGGTCGATCGAGAAGCCATCCTGGATCTGGAACGCCCCGCGAGAATCTGCGGGCGTCAGCACCGGGACCTTTTCTTCACTCGCGGCGACTTGCTCATCGCCAATGTGCGTCGGGGCCTTGGGTACCGATACCAGGGCGGCGGGAACGGCGGCCAAGGCGGCGACGGCCAGCAGCCCCCAGGCGGCGGTGATCTTGGTGTCCTTCATACAGCTTCCGAGAGGGACTCGAACGGTCGCCTCGCGGGCATGATACAGACTGGGATACAGACTGGAATACCCGCTGGGATAGAGACGGAGAGACGGGGAGGGATGCAGGCCGCGATGCACACGGGCGTGGCGTGTTATCAGACGGTCCGAATGGAGTAGTCAGCCTGGACATGAAAAAACCCTCCGTGGTGGGAGGGTCAAAGGGTGCAAGAGATTGGATACGCCCGAGTTACTCGGCGGCGCCGGCGGAGCCGGTTTCGACCGAGGCAATGCGCGAGTCACGCGTCTCGGAGGCGAAGGTCTCGCCCGTCCAGAGTGCACTGGCGACGAGATTGCCATCACCCGGCTTGGCCTCGATCACGACACCGCGTGCCCGCTGGTAGTCGTCACGCATCGAGGAGCCGCATCCTGCGAGCAGGAGCGTGGCCGCGACCATTCCGCTGAAGACCGCGAGGCGGTACGCAGCCTTCGCGTTCGGGCGGACCTGTAGGCGTGTTCTGGGACTCATGTCAGTTTGAATCATAGCGGTTCCTGCCATGGCTCGCAACTCGACTCCGTCCAGAGGCCGAACACCGTCACGCAGCGGACACAGTGTCCTCGGCCCTTCCGAACGATCCCTCCACTGATTGAATCGGCCACGTGAAGTTTGGTTCTCCATGAAACCGGAAATTCTGACAATACTGGTTACACCGGTGGGGTTAAGGTGGGTGGGGCTTTGACCATCACGCGATACGGTTTGTATGATGTGCGGTCACGGTCCGGCCCTGGATACCAAACAATGATCAAACTCGCTTTCAGCACGGTCGCCTGTCCCGAGAAGCCGCTTCGCGATGTGGCGGCGATGGCTGAATCGATCGGTGCACAGGGCGTGGAACTGCGGACCTTCGGATCCAACTCGACCCATTTTGCCTGCGATCCGGCGATGAGCGATCCGGGGAAGGTGGTTCGGATGTTCGCGGATGCGGGGACCCGGATCTGCTCGCTGGGGACATCCTGCCGGTTCGATGCGCCGGTTTCGCCTCCGATCGTGGGTCGCCTGATCGGGGACGTGGAGAAGAGCGTCCGCGAGGCCAAGTTTGCGATCGACCTGGCGTCGGAGCTGGGGGCGTCGTTCGTTCGCGTCTTTGGCTTTGAGCGACCGGATGGAGCGACGCAGGCCTCGACCGACGCGATGGTTGTGGAGCGGCTTGTGAAGGTGTGCGATCATGCACGCCACCGAGCGGTCAAGGTGGTGCTGGAGAACGGCGGGTCGTACGGCACCGCGACATCGATCGCGGGGATCATCGATCAGGTGGCAAGCCCGCTCCTTGGGGCGTGTTACAACATGTCTGTGGCGGTAGAGGCCGGTGAGGATGCTGCACACGGGGTGAATGTGCTGGGCGACCGTCTTCTGATGGCGAAGGTCAAGGACTTCCGCGGGTCACTGGCGTGCCCGGTGGGGCAGGGCGACATGCAGTGCCGCGAGAGCGTGAAGGCGCTCTTGAACGCCCGCTTTGGCGGATGGGTGGTGTACGAGTATGACCGTGCGTGGCTGTCGCAGGGCAACTCCGGGGATGGCGATGGCGTGGTGGGCGCACCGTCGGAAATGATCCGCGAGTCCTTTGCAACGATGAGCCGGTGGATCGCCGAGGCTCGCCAGGGGGCGGCGAGCCGGATGTTTGCCTCGGCCTGACCTTTTCGAGCGTGTGCGGGTTGGTGCACAGGCGATTCAAATGGCCGCGGGAGGTCTTGGGAGATTCTCCGAGATCATGTCGACGGCGGCTGCGCGAACTTTGTCAGAATCAGGCGAACCGCCCGGGCTGGGTGAGCGCGTGGTTGCGATGTGCCTGAAGCTCGGCTTTGCCCGGGCGGGGGTGTGCGATGCTCACGCGACCGACTATGCGGCGGAGTTGGATGCGTGGCTGCATGCGGGCAAAGCGGGGAGCATGGGCTATCTCGCTCAGCACGCGGAGATCCGCAAGGATCCAGCGCTCTTTGTGCCTGGTGTGCAGTCGTTCATCATGGTCGCGGACCAGTACCACGCGCGCGGTGGGCATGAGTCCACTCCGGCGTCCGGTGAAGGACGGGTGGCTCGGTATGCACAGGGGAGGGATTACCACATCGAGATGAAGGATCGTCTGCACACGCTCGCGGATCGGCTGCGGGATAACTTTGCGGGCGAGACATTTCGTGCGTTCGTGGACACCGCGCCGGTGCTCGAGCGCGAGCACGCAGCGCGAGCGGGGCTGGGGTGGATCGGCAAGCACACGCTGCTGATTCATCCGACGCTTGGGAGCTGGGTGTTCCTGGGGGGAATCGCGACGACGCTGAAGATTCCTGTTCCACGCGGGCAGGAGGTCGTGATGGACCACTGCGGGAGCTGCACACGGTGCATCGAGGCATGTCCGACAGGAGCGATCACCGAGCGCAGCGTGGATGCGAGCCGCTGCATTTCCTATTTGACGATCGAGCACCGGGGGGATGTGGCGGAGGAACTTGCAGACAAGCTTGGCGGCTGGGTGTTTGGGTGTGATGTGTGCCAGGAAGTGTGCCCGCACAATTCGCCCAGGGGGGGCGGGGTCGATGTGGGACGGGCACATGAGGCGTATGCGCCGCGCGTGCAATCGCTGGGGCTCTTGGAGCTGCTGGGATGGCGTCGGGAGGATCGAAGCCGTGTGCTGAGCGGCTCGGCGATGAAAAGGGCCCGGCTCTCGATGCTGAAGCGCAATGCGATGCTTTTGATGATGAAGGTGGTGAAGGAAAGATCGGCTGGAGATGACGCGTGCGTACAGCTCAAAGAGCGGCTGCTTGCGATCGCCGGCGATGCATCGGAAGAGGATGTCGTTCGGTTTGAAGCCGAGCGATGCCTGCGAAGGCTTGGGAGTTGAGACTCCCGATCAAGGCTGCATGCGGTGAGCGCCGGTGCCGCTGGCGATCACGTCAATGCCGGAGGGGGGGGATGTGCCAGCGATTCTGCGGCTGGTGCCTGCACTGTTCCGGTCCATTCGGGTGCGTGGAATAGAAGAAGCGCCGTGGTAGCGGAGGTGTGCGGACTTGGCACATCCGGCGGTGCACACGCGGATCCAGTGCTGGCCGAAGGGTTCTGCGACGTACTGAGGGGGTTGCACACGGTCTGAACGCCCGCGGGGTGTGCGCCCGCGCGAATCAGGCGTTCCTGGGTTCATCTCCGCCGGGGGCGGGTTCATCACCAGGCTTGGCGTGCTTGGGGGGAAGTGTCTGGTTGATGGTGCCGCACTTGGGGCAGACCACGCCGTAGACGCCGGGCGTGTTGCCCGAGATGTCGCTCCCGCATCCATAGCAGGTGGGGTGTGCGAGGCGGTGACCGATCTGGTTCAGGGCGACGGCGACCACGGCGACCGCCACGCTCAGGGCGGGGATGGCGGGGATGGCGAAGACGGAGATAGCGCCGATCGCCACCAGGCCGATGGCGACGACCAACGCGAGTGCTTTGAGTCTGAGTCGTTGAATCCACACGGGTCGCGCGTTCTCCTGCGGCTTTGGTCTCACCATTGAAACAGGCCCGGGCCCCGGTGTCCACCCCTGGAGGTATGAAATCGGCTGGTGGGGGCGGATTCCGGGAGTAGTTCCCTGTCGGATGGGAGGGGGTATTCACCGCCCGGTTATACTGGTCCCCACGAATGAAAATTGTGCTGGTGAACTGGGCGATGGTCTGGGATGGCGCTGTCAAGGGCGGCGGGGTCAACGGCTATTGCCAGTCCCTGGCGCTTGAACTGGTGGAACGGGGGCACGAGGTCTCGTATGTGAGTGGGGGCGTGACGTATACGCCTCTGCGCATCACGATCCCGGGTGCTCCGGCGGCGGAACCGGGGATCGGCCGCTGCGAGGTTCGCCGGCATGCCGACTGGCTGGGGGTCAAGGTCTTTGAGGTCATCAATTCCCCGGTCATTGCGCCCTCTTTCAATCAGTTTCAGGATCCAGAGAGCGAGATTGAGTCTCCGGAACTGGACGGGGCGTTCAGGGACCTGATGCACAAGCTGCGGCCCGATGTGGTGCATTTTCACAACGTCGAAGGCTTCAGTGCCGGCACGGTTCGCGCGGCCCGGGTGACGAATGCGGAGGGTGTGCCCACCCGGGTCTTTTACAGCATCCATAACTATCACACGGTGTGTCCGCAGGTGTACCTGATGCAAGGGCACCGGCGGCCGTGCAGGGACTACCGCAACGGGCACGCGTGTGCATCGTGCATCGAGACGCCGCCGATCGAGCCGGAGAAGGCCCGACGGGCGGCCGAATATGCACACACGCTGCCGCAGACTCACTTGCGGTATGAGGTACCGACCCCGCCCTCCCCACCTCCCCCTCCTCCGGATCGGATGCCGCTGCTGCGGGGGATCAAATCGGAATTGCGTGCATTGGTGTCTTCGCAGCCGCCCGCGCAGCCGGTGGTGCACACGGCGCCGGCGATTGTGGCGCCCGGCCCGACGTGGTACGAGCCATCTCTGCCGGGATCGGTGGTGGCGGGGGATGAGACGGTGCACACGGCGCTGCCGGTGGAAGGTACGGATGAGCGGGGACAGACCAGCGCGATCCTGGGTGAGCGGAAAGTGCACCGGAAGCTGGGGCCGGGGGACCCCGAGTGGGCGAGGCTGGAGAACACTCCGACACCCGAGCCCCCCTCGGCCGAACCGCTCAATGCGTATGGCAAACGGCGTCGTGCGATGATCGAGATGCTCAATGGGTGCGATGGCGTGCTGGCGGTGTCGAACTTTGTACGGGCCAAGTTCGAGGCTCTGGGTGTTCGACCGGAGAGGATTCGTACCAATCACATCGGAACCCGGCTGAACCGCGTCGTCCGGATTCACAAGGATGTGATCTTTGATCCGCCGCCCTTTGACCCGGCGTGCCAGCGGCCGGTGCGGATGGTCTTCATCGGCTTCAACAACTGGTACAAGGGCTTGCCGATGTTCGCGGATGCACTGGAACTGCTTGAGGCGGAGCAGCTCCGGCGGCTGCACCTCTATATCTACGGGCTGGGCGTCGAGATGGAGGAATGGCGGTTTCGGCGGATGGAGCCGCGGCTGGGCGGCCTGATGGTTTATCCGAGGTACTCGTACTACGACGTCCCGTGGATCCTGGGCGGGAAGGACATCGGGATCGTGCCAAGCGTGTGGTGGGACAATGCGCCGCAGACGGTCTTTGAGATGATGGCGTGCGGACTGCCGGTGCTGGGGGCTGAACTGGGCGGCATCCCGGACTTTGTAAAGGATGGGTTCAACGGGCTGCTTTTCCGCGGCAACGATCGCTACGATCTGGCCCGCCGGATCGGCGAGATCGTGAGAGATCCGGGGCGGCTGTTTGAGCTTCGGCGCAACGTTCGGCCTCCCAAGGACATCTCCGACCACGCGGCGGAAATGGAAGCGTTGTACGGCGGTGGTTTGGAGGGGCTGGATCGGCACCAGGCGACCGGGGCGTGATGCAGCGATCGCGGGCTGGGCTGGGGTTCCAAGGCGGCGGGTGTGCATGACACGGACGGTCTGATGCAGGTCGCGTTGGTTGAGCCGGTGCGGCGTGGCGGGCGAGTCCAGGGATGAAGGTCCGGTCCGAGCGTGATCGAGAGGAAGAGTGCGTGAGCGTTCCATCTGAAAGCACCGCCCTGCGTCCTGCGACTCCCGTGGAAGTGGTGGTTGATGCGTCGGCCGGGTCGGCCGCGGGACATCGCTCCTTCCGCGCGCTGGCAGCGCCGCGGGTCGCCGTGATCATCATCACCTGGAACCGCAAGGAGCCGGTGAGCCAGGTGCTGGGAGCGCTCTCCCGGCAGACGTTCCCGATCGATCGGATGGACGTGGTGGTGGTCGACAACTGCTCGACCGACGGGACGCTTGAGTACCTGCGTCAGAAGTGGGGACCCGAGAAGGTCGTCCAGAACCCGACGGACAAGGCGCACGAGCCGAATTTCCAGAAGCCGGGGCGTGAGGGTCGCAGCCTGTCTCCCAACACCGCGGGGTTCGGCTCTTTCACGATCGTCCAGAATCACCACAATCACGGCGGGTGCGGGGGGTTCAACACCGGCTTTGCCTATGTGGACCAGTTCCTCTCCACGTCGGCGACGGGGGAGACCCTGGGGTACGTGTGGCTGGTGGATGACGATGTCGATCTGCCGCCGGACGCGCTGGAGAATCTTGCCAAGGTCGGTGAATCGGATCCCACCATCGGCCTGGTGGGGTCGAGGACGGTCGATTACAACGACCGCGTGACGACGATCGAGACGACGGTGTATCTCGACCGGCGCGCGGGCCGGATGTGCGATGAACCTCCGATCGAGCATCCGCTGGCGGCTTCGCACCGCGCCTGGATCGGTCAGGTCGGGGCGGTGCGCGGCGGGAAGGGTTACAGCGGTCTGCGCGAGGTGGACGTGGTCTCGGCGTGCAGCATGCTGGCACGGTGGAGCGCGGTGCAGAAGGTCGGGTTCTGGGATTACCGGTACTTCATCTACTGCGACGATGCGGACTGGTGCCTGCGGATGGCGCGGGCGGGGTACAGGGTTGTCCTGAACCTTGACGCGGTGGTCTTTCACACGCCGTGGCATCACAAGCTGACGCCGACGCGGGCCTACTACGCACAGCGGAATGTCCTGTGGATGCTTCAGAAGGTCCTGCCGGTGGAGGAGCTTCGGGCGGTGACCTGGCGGTGGATGCTCTCGACGATGAAGCATGCACTGGCGGCTGGAACGCATCGCAAGCTTTTCCAGGCGGAGATCATGCGTCGGTCTCTGGCCGACATGATGAACGGCACGTGGGGGAAGCTTCTGGATGATGGCCCTAAGGCCGAGGAGACCATCCCGGGGATGGACCGTGTCCGCGTGCTGCGCCGCGGTGCGACCATCGCGGTGATGTGCCCTCACGAGGGGTGCATTCAGTGGGCCGACGAGCTTCGCGTTCAGGTCGAGGACTGGCTGACAGCGCAGAACCGGGTCGGCGACGTGCCCGAGTGGGTGTACATCGTGCGGAATGATGTCCGGGACGTGGGTGCACAGCCGGGGTTGCCGCGTCGCGTGGTGTATTCGACGCGGCTTCGTTCCAAGCTGCGTCGGCAGCTTGGGTGGCTTTTCAGGGGTCCGACGGCGGTGGTGGTCTTTGACCAGGCGTGCGATTTTCCGCTGCTGCGGGGCGTCTACAACGTTCACATCGACCGCCGGCAGCCGACCAAGGCCCAGATCGAGCGGGCGGGGATCCGGAACCTTGCGGGATTCCTGTGGCGGTGGACGGCGACGGCGGTGCGGTGCACAATCTTCAAGACTAAACTCAAGACCCATGTCTCGACGACCCGGTACGGCTGATCGCTTGGATCAGGTGTGTGGAACCCGCCGGTGGGCGTCGGAGCAACTTCTCTGCGACGCCCGGACGTGATCACACGACTGCTTGAACCGTCGAATCCACCGCCGCCTCCCGGCTGGACCAGGAGCGGCGACCCGCTGCGCATCGCCATTCTGGGCTGGGCGAGGCTTTCCGCACAGGCGCGCGAAGGTTCGGGGTACAACCTGAACTGCTCGGAGCTCGCGGTGGGCCTTGCGCTGAGCGGGCACCAGGTCTCGTACCTCAGGTCGGGGATGGACTACTCGGTGCGTCCGGGGATGCGGGTGCGACCCCTGGAGCGCTGGCGCGGGATCGCCTGCTACAACCTGATCAACAGCCCGAACCTCTCTCCGGCGTCGAGCAACTTCAGCAACATGGTTTCGGAGATGGGCAGCCCAGCGCAGACCAGGCTGGTGCTCGCGTGGCTTGATGCGATCCGTGCACAGGTGGTGCACATCCATTCCCTGGAGGGTTACGGGCTTGATCTCCCGGGGGCGATCCGCGAATCGGGACGGCCGGTCGTGGTGACGCCGCACAACTACTGGTATGGGTGTCCGCAGGTCGACCTTCTCCGGCATGAGAAGGACGTGTGCATGGACTATGACGGCGGGCGCGCGTGCGTGGGATGCCTCCCGCCCGTCAACGCCTCACGGCTGAAGAAGGTCCGGGGCGTTGAGGCCTCGACGGTCAACCTGCTGGGTCCCTACTGGGCGTACACGCTGCGTTCGCTGTATTTCCACGTGAAGCCTGCGATCGGACGGATGATCGGGCGGGGGAAGGCCAAGGGTGGTGAGGCGGTGACGTACGCCGCGCCGGGCATACCCGAACTCGAGGGCGCGCCGGTCGATGCGGAGCTTTCGCGCGGGTTTGCGGTGGATGATGCGGCGACGCACAGCGGAGAGGTCCTGCACGACTACTCGCTCAGGCCCGATGAGAAGATCGCCGACCTGGGCAGGTCGCCGCTGGATCAGAACGAGCGGTTCCTGCGGTCGGACGTTCACCTCAAGGTTGTCAACGATTACGGCAAGCGGCGGGCGAGGGGGATCGAGGCCCTCAACAACTCGTCATTGGTCACGCCGCCGAGCCGGTTTGTGCTCGATGCGATGGTCGCGATGGGGATGGAGCCCGAGCGGGGGCGGCACGTCCGGCTGGGCCAGACGCACTTTGATCAGATCAACCGTACCGTCCGCCGGTCACCGTTCTATCACGCCACGCCGTGGACGCCGCGGTCTGACCGGCCTCTGCGTCTTGGGTTCTGGGGAACGACGCGGAACAACAAGGGGCTGGAGGTGCTGGTCCGGGCGATCCACCAGTTGCCGCGTGAGGTTCGCCAGCGCTGCCACTTCCTGATTCACGCGGCCGGGTGGGATTGGCTTTTCCGCAAGCGCCTCCTGAAGTACCCGGAGGTTTCCTTCTGGAGTGCGTACGACCCTCTGCACCTGATCGGGGGCATGCGGGAATTCGATGTCGGCGTGATGCCCTTCGTGTGGTTTGAGAATTCGCCCCTGGTGCTGCTCGAGTTCCTGCACGGGGGGAAGTTCGTCATTGCGTCGAGGCTGGGCGGGCCGCCGGAGTGGATCGTCGAGCCCGGCGCGGATTCTGAGAATCCGCTGGGGAACGGCTTGATGTTCCCGGGGGGCGAATCGGGGGCGCTTGCGGGCAGGATCACGGACCTGGTGACCGGGCGCGTGGCGATTCCAAGCCCCGCGCAGGTGCACCAGGTCTCGCAACTGCGGAGCTATCCGGATCACATCGCTGAGGTGCAGGAGATCTACCAAGAACTTCTGAAGCGCCAGCGTGAGAGCGGGGGGGGACGACACCGGACGCACACGGCGGCCGGACATACTTCGGTGGAATCGGCGAATGGGACGCTGGCCGTGGGCGGCGCCCCGTAAGCCGTGAAGGCAATTTGCAGAAGGATCCTGACATGCGTTCTACCTGGATGAAGGCGTGCACTGCTGTTCGAATCGCGGCGGGGATTGCGGTCGTGGCGTTCGGCACGGTCGCCGCGCGGGCCGACGAGGGGATGTGGCTCCTGACCAGCCCGCCGCGCGAATACCTCCGCAGCACGTACGGCTTTGAGCCGTCGGCCGAGTGGCTGGAGCATGTGCAGAAGTCGGCGGTCCGCTTCTCGACGGGCGGCTCGGGCTCGCTCATCTCTTCCGATGGGCTGGTGATGACCAACCACCACGTCGGTTCGGACATGCTCGCCAAGCTGAGCACCAAGGAGCGGGACCTGCTCGTGACCGGCTTTCTCGCGGGCTCGCGAGAAGAGGAACTTCCCTGCCCGGATCTTGAGCTCAACATCCTGTGGACCATCGAGGACGTCACCGACGCGGTGAACGCGGGGATCAGCGCGGACCTGCCGGCGGCCAAGGCCAACGACATGCGGCAGAAGGCGATCGCGGAGATCTCCAAGTCCGCGATGGACAAGACGGGCATGCACGCGGAGGTGGTCACGCTCTACCAGGGCGGCAAGTACCACCTGTACTGCTACAAGCGGTACACGGATGTCCGGCTGGTGATGGCCCCCGAGCAGTCAATCGCGTTCTTCGGCGGGGATACGGACAACTTCGAGTATCCGCGTTTCAACCTCGACTGCACGTTCTTCCGGATCTATGAGAACGGCAAGCCGCTCAAGAGCGAGCACTTCCTGAAGTGGTCGGAGGGGAGCAAGGAGGGCGAGCTTGCCGTGGTTGCTGGCCACCCCGGGCGGACGAACCGGCTCAACACGGTCGACCACCTGCGTTTCATGCGGGATGTCGAGCTGCCGATGAGGCTCGACCAGCTCTGGCGGCTTGAGGTGAAGTACCAGAACTTCAACGGGCGCAGCGCTGAGAACGAGCGGATCGGCAAGGACGACCTTTTCGGCATCGCCAACAGCCGCAAGGCGCTGACGGGTCAGCTCGCGGGGCTGCTCGACCCCGCCAACATGGAGAAGAAGGCCTCGGCGGAGAAGGCGCTCCGCGAGTTTGTCTCGGCGAACCCCGATCGCCGGGCCAAGTGGGGCGATGCGTGGGACACTATCGCCAGGGCCCAGGAGGCCCGCAAGTCCTGGGCGCTGCGGCACCGCATCCTCAATGCCGGCCTCTCGTCGCACCTGTTCCAGAACGCCCGCAACATCGTGCGGGCGGTGGTCGAGCTCCAGAAGCCCAATGCCGAGCGTCTGCGCGAGTACCGCGATTCGCAGCTCCAGTCGCTCTACACCGGGCTTTATTCTCCGGCCCCCATCTACGACGCGCTTGAGATCTTCACGACCGAGGCCTCGCTCTCGTACATGGCCGAGAAGCTCGGCTCGGACGATCCGATCGTCCGGCTTGCGCTCGACGGCAAGTCCCCGCGTGCACGCGCGGAGGACCTGGTGCTTCAGTCGACGCTCAAGGACCCCGCCGCACGCAGGAAGCTCCTCGAATCGGGCAAGGACGCGGTCTTTGGCTCCAAGGATCCGATGATCCAGCTTGCGATCGCGCTCGACCCTGAAGCGAGGGCGATCCGCAAGAAGTACGAGGATGAAGTCGAAGCCGTCGAGCGTGCGAGCTACGCCAAGATCGCGGCGGCGAAGTTCGCGATGGAGGGTGAAAAGACCTATCCGGACGCGACGTTCACGCTCCGCCTCTCGTTCGGTCCGATCGCCGGGTACATGGAGGAGGGCAAGTTTGTTCCGCCCTACACCAACTTCGGCGGCCTCTACGAGCGTGCACGCGACCGGGCCGGCATGTACGGCTTCGACCTTCCCCAGAGCTGGATCGACGCCAAGGACACGCTCGACCTTTCGACCCCCTTTAACTTTGTCTGTTCCGCCGACATCATCGGCGGGAACTCGGGCAGCCCGGTGATCAACGTCAAGGGCGAGGTGATCGGGCTTATCTTCGACGGGAACATCCAGTCGCTCCCCGGGGCCTTCATCTACGACGGCACGGCGAACCGTGCCGTCTCGGTTGATTCACGGGCGATCATCACGGCCTTGCGCGACGTCTACGGCGCCAAGGGGCTCGTGAAGGAGATCACCGGCAAATAATCGTGTACCGCGGCCCCGCGGTCCGTTCCAAGGGGGGCTGCCAGGCCACGTCAACTCGGATCACTCGCGCGAGCTCGATTGTTCGAGCTCGCGGCTTTTTCTGTGCAACAATCCCGCATGCCCGTGACGCTGCTCCTCTCGTTCCTGGTCATGCTGCAACCGGTCGACTCTCTGGAGGCACTGCGGCACGCGGTGCGGTCCGCAGCACCGGGCGACCGGGTCACGCTCGCGGCGGGCACGTACAGCGGCACCTTGTGGCTGGAGGCGATCAAGGGTGCACAGGGGAAACCGATCGTCATCGCCGGGGCGGACCCCGCCGACCCGCCGGTGATCGACGGGGAGGCCGAGTGCATTCACCTTTCCATGTGCGAGTGGGTATCGATCGAGCACATGATTCTCAAGAGCGCGACGGGTAATGGCCTCAACGTGGATGATGGCGGAAATCTGCGCGAGCCGGCGCGGGGGATTGAGCTCAGGTCGCTGGTCGTTCAAGACATCGGCCCGGATGGAAACTGCGACGGGATCAAGCTCTCGGGATTGCGGGATTTCAAGGTGTTGGAATGCACGATCGAGAGGTGGGGGGGCGGCGGGTCGGGGATCGACCTTGTGGGGTGTGCGGAGGGCGTGATCGAAAGCTGCACACTGCGACATGAGGCCGGCAAGGGCGCCAGCGGCATCCAGCTCAAGGGGGGCACGCACACGGTTGTGGTTCGGCGCTGCCATTTCGAGGAAGCGGGTCAGCGTGCCTTGAACATCGGCGGGAGCACGGGGCTTTCGTTCTTCCGTCCTGAGCCGCGCGGGTTTGAGGCCAGGGCGATCGCGGTGGAGGGGTGCACAATCATCGGGTCGGATGCGGCGGTCGCGTTTGTCGGCGTGGACGGTGCTCGCGTCGAGCGAAACACCATCTATAACCCGCGCCGATGGGTGCTGCGGATCCTGCAGGAGACTCGCCAGGAGGGCTTTGTGCCTTCAAGGGGCGGCGTGCTTTCTGCGAATCTTGTCGTGGTGGATGATGTGCGTGTGCTTCATCCCAATATCGGAGATGGCACCGATCCAGCGAGCTTTGTGTTCGAACGCAACTTCTGGTACTGCGCGACCGATGCAAAGCACAGCACGCCGCGGCTGCCGAGCCCGGAGATCGAGGGCGTGTACGGACAGGATCCCAAGCTCGCCGACCCATCGCGGGGAGACCTGCGTCCTCAGGCTCCGGGCGTTGCTGAGCGCGTGGGTGCGGCTTCGTTTCGGTGAGCGTCAGTGCGGGTGATGGTGGCCGCGCGGGTCGGGCTGTGCGTGGACATGGAGGTGTCCGGCGGGCGTGCGCGAACCCTTCAGCCCGTTCATGCCGACCGCGATGAAGTGCGAGACGACGGGTTTGGCGCCGTCGATCTGGAAGCTCTTGGCATGGACCTGGATCCTGCGGTCGGCCAGGGTCACCCGCAGGTGCTGGCGGAGGTGCTCTGCCCATGACTCGACCATGAAGACCTCGAGCCAGCGCTCGGGGTTCTCGGTGCAGCGGCTGAGCGTCCAGGAGAATGCGCCGTCGCGGTACCGCGTCTGGCTGACGGGCGCCATCGCGGCGACAAAGGCGTCGGCGTTGTCGGCATGGATTCGGTATTCGACCGTGACGACGACGGGGCCATCCTCGGCGTTGATGTCGCGGCTGACGACCGGATCTTCCCAGTGCGGCGAGAGCTTGAGGTCTTCCTGCGCGGGTGTCTTCAGGCGGTACTTCCCCATGGTCGCAAGCCCGACGACCAGGCCGCACGCCGCGATGAAGAGCGACTGCGGGATGCCGGCTGCATCCGCCAGTGCGCCCCAGAGTGCACTGCCGATCGCCATCCCGCCGAAGAAGACCGTGAAATAGCAGGCCAGTGCACGAGCCCGGACCCACGGTGGTGAGCCTGTCATCGCCGCGACATTGAGGCAGACAACCATCGTGACCCATGCCATGCCGGCGACGCCGATCGCGATGGCGGTGAGCCAGAGGGCCGTCGAAAGCCCGATGCCGACGATGGCGGCTGCCGAGACGAGCGTGGCTCCGACCACGATCGTGTTGGGGCCCAGGCGAGCACGGATGCGCGGAAGGATCAGCGTGCCGATCACCGCGCCGGCTCCCAGGGAGGCCAGCATGAGGCCGTAGGAAGAGGCCTCAACCTTGAGGTGTTTCCTGGCGACGACCGGCATGAGCGCCCACAGGCTGCTGCCAAAGAGAGAGAAGCACGCTGTCCTGACCAGTTGTGCGTGCATGTGGGGCGAGTGTCGGATGTAGCGGACGCCCGCCTTCATCGCCCCGATGAACCGTTCGCCCGGGGCGGCCATGCGCGTGGGTTCATACTTCCATCGCCAGAGCGCCCAGAGGATGCCGACAAATGAGAGTGCATTGAGCGCAAAGGCGGCGTAGGGGCCCGCCTGCGCGACGAGCACTCCGCCCAGCGCGGGGCCGACCGCACGGGAGAGGTTGAGGGAGACGCTGTTGAGTGCCGATGCCGAGGGGAGCTCTTCATACGGAACCAGGTCGCTCATCGCGGCCTGCCAGGCGGGGTTGATCATCGCCGCGCCGATCCCAAGCCCCAGGGTCGCTGCGATGAGGAGCCCCGCGGTGAGGAAGCCCTGCCACGCGGCCAGCGCGAGGATGATCGCGATGATGAACATCCCCGCCTGCATCGAGATCATGAGCTTGCGGCGATTGATGACATCCGCGAACGCGCCGGCGGGGAGTGAGAGCAGGAACATCGGTAGCGTTGTCGAGGCCTGGACCAGGGAGACCATGAGCGAGGAGGGGCCGAGCTCGGTCATCGCCCAGCCAGCGCCGACTTCATGGATCCACGTGCCGATGTTGGAAGCAAGCGCCGCGATCCAGAGTGAGCGGAAGGCGGCGCGTTTGAGCGGGGCGAAGGGACCGCCCGACTGGGGGGGCGCGGCAGGGCGAGGATTTTCGTGCGGAGCGGGAGAAGGGGAAGGTGTGGAGTCGGTCACGGTGGGCCTGGCACAGAGGGAAGGGTTCTCGCACAGGATGTGCGGTCACCGTCCATCATTGGAGCGCAGGCTGGCCGATGCCGCCTTGAGAGCCGGAGGTCAATTCTCGGCGGCGAGTGCCTGGACAACCCAGGGAGGGGTGTGAGCCTTGAACTGGGTCAGTGCACGTCCGCGGCTCTTGTAGTACCAAGCGGTGAGGGCGGGGATGAGGATGCCCAGTATGCACATGGTGCCGTAGACGCCCCAACTGACGGCGGAGGAGATCTGGCGTGTCAGTGCATCGACGCCCGGGTCACCGGTCGATCCGCCCATGGCGGCGAGGGGATCGGTCCTGAGTGATGCGATGAGGGACCAGCCCGAATACGCGACGATCACGACCGCGAGCGCGAGTTGGTTGCGCGAGAGTAACTGGATGGCCGTGTTGTCAAGGCCGCGGAGGAGCTTGGAACCCTTGATCTCGCGGAAGGCCACGTACGCCAATCCCGCGCCCATGACCAGGGCGCTGATGCTGCCGAACAGCGCGCTCAGGAGCGTGATACCGGCAAAGAGCGCCATGGACCACCCGCTGAAGGCGGCAAAGCTTGCGGCTCGACGGACTTTGCGCGCACGTTCACGTCCCTCGGCGAGTGCGACAAGTTGAAGATTGGAGAGCGCCTGGGCCGTCGCGATCGGACCCTGGGGGTGGGAGGAAGATGATTGTCTATCTGCACATGGATCTGGGTTGGGATCGCGGGCCACACCCGACGCAGAGGATGAAGCAGGATGGTTTGAAGCTGCGGAATGATGCGAGAGAGGGATCGAGGAGGCGGGAATCGTGCCGTCCGCGGTGGAAGGGGTATTCGCTGCATGCGTGGGCCGCTCCCAGATCGGCTCGGCCGCGGCATGCCCGTACCGGCTCGGGCGGACCCCGGGGTGGGGTGCCGGACCTGGGCTGGCGGGTGACTGATGCGGGTCGGTCGAATCCATGTGCATGCTCCGACAACCAACGAACGGCGAACACCTTCTTGAACTCCGCAGCATCGACCAGGCAGGGATGCGTCTTGAACGGGATGTGCGGAATCGTGCTCGATCGTCAGGTTGCGTGCGGCACATGCGGTTTGCGTGCGGCGAGCGGATTGAACGCGGGGGGGGTGATGGTGGAGGGGCAGTGAGCGACCGGGACGAAACGGGTTGCACACGGGGGTGAGGAGATATGCCGTGGGGGGTGTGTGGAACTCCGGGGCGGATTGATGGACTGACGGACCGACGGACCGACGGACTGACTGACTGACGGACTGACGGACCGATGGACCGTCGGACCGGTGGACGGGTGGGCAGATCTACGCATGTGCAGATTGGGAAATGTGCAAAGAAGCGCGGAGAAACGTGTCTTGCTTGTTGGGGCGATCAGCGGACTCAGGCGGGGGAACCGTGCACATACGGCCTGCGAGACAGGCGGGCCCGTGAGCGGTCCATGGCCATCGTGTGCCCGATCCGCGGCTGGTCAGGGGTATCCGGTCCACCATCGCCAGGTCCGGACAACCCGCCTCGACTCGCCGGGAGAGAGCGGCTACGGTTGAAGGTCTGCGGGAGCTATCCGCAGGCATGCCGCGGGCGTAGTTCAGCGGTAGAACGTCAGCTTCCCAAGCTGAATGTCGCCGGTTCGATCCCGGTCGCCCGCTTTGTGAGAAAGCCCTGTTTTGCAGGGCTTTTTTCGTTTCTGGGGCGTGGCGAAAAGTCAGGGGAGAACGGGTCGCGGGAGAATAGCGGGAGAAAGCGAAGGCCCGGTAACGGACGGCTCAGGCGGATGGCCTCGGCATCGGGTCAGAATCGGTTTCGGGTTTTGGCTTGGCCCGGAGCATCGACACCGACAGCAGGACGTGAAGCACCCGTTCGCTGGCGGTCTTCGTGAACTCGTCCGTGGTCCATAGACCGTGGCACACCTCGTTGCGGATGTTCATACCCTTGTTGTGGGCTAGTGTGGACAGCAGGTACATCCGCAGGTTCTCGCCCAGAATCCGCTTTACGTCCGCGTCGCGCTCCAGGGCATCTTGGAGGTTCTTTGACTGCATGACCCCCTTCCCGCTCTGGAAGGGCTTCACCGTGGGCTTGCCTGCATGGTGGGCGATGTTGACCACTGCCCGCTCAATCTGCGGCACGAGAACGTGAATGGACTGGATGAAGTCGCCCAGGATGTGCGCCTCGACCGCGCGCCGGATCAGCGGGATTCGATCCTCGGTAAACAGGGGCGAAAGGCGAACGAAGTCCACGACGTGCGCAGCGGTCAGTCCGCTGGCGAATATGTGATCGAACCCCCAACTGATCCACGGGGCATGGAACTGGATTTGCCGTGATGTCTCATGGACCATCTTCCCGTCCGGATCGCCCGATTCGTCCCCGATGTCAGCCTTGATATGGCTTTCGTCGATGATCTTGGTCGTGAACATCGCTTGCAGAGGGAACTTCTTGGCGCGATCCGCTACCTCGTCTGCCAAGTCCTGCTGATCGGGAATGAAGTTTACCGCCAGCCGTGACAGCGCCACCTCCATGCTGCCGCCTTCGGTGAGTATCGCACAGAACTTGTCCACGTCCTTCTTCTTCACCTCGTGCTTCACGGTCATTGGCACAAGCTGCTTGACCGCATCGGGAGCCATCTTCTGCGCGTCGAACTGGACCCGCTCGGCATCCTCCTTCAGCCCGGCTTGGGCATAGGTTTCGCGCGCCGTCTCCAGGAACATCACGCCGGTCATCGCATCACCCATCTTTGCCCGGCGCTCGAATGCCTGTCCAACCGCCCGGAGGATACGAACCCGATCCTCGGGTCTGTTGTTGCGCTGGTAGTAGGCTGCGAGCCGAAGGCCGATGCTCTGCGGGCTGTGAGGGTCAACGTCCCACTGACCGCCGGGCGTGGTCATCTCGGCAAACTTCTTTTCCATGCGTTCAACGATGCTGCGCTCCAAGTCTTCGGACAGTTCCGGCCCCTTCTCCGGCGGCAGCAGGTTGTCGAACAGGTAGCAGTAGGTGCCGAGCTTTTCATCGCTGGCTGTGCGGTCAACATAGTCGATGGTCGCGTCCACGGCCTGCCCGATGCGCACCTTGTCCTTTACGCTCAACGCAAGCGTGAGCGCGCGCCCGACACTCTCGTGCGTGTCGCCCCAGGACGATCCATCGTCCAACTTCGCGGCGGCAACGTAGTTGTCGATGGCAAGCCGGGCGAACTCAATCCCCGGCTTTCCCTTCGTCACGAAGTTCGTGGTGTCCCACACCAAGTCGGCGTATCTCGCCTTCAGCACCGGATGCTTCGCGTCACGGGCGCGAGTGGACCAGTATTCGATGACCGACGCATCAGCACGCCGCAAGTCAGGGCGGCACAGCATCCCGTCGCCTTCTCCCACCGTCATCATCGGCTGGAAGTACGTCTGCCACGGGCCGCCGTTTGTCTCGTGTGTGCTGAAGTCGAATGCCGCCCACTCCGCCCATGCTGCGTGCTGAACCTCGGGCGCAAGCGTCTTCCAGTCAGGAATTGCCTTGTCCACGGCATGTTGAACGTCCATCACCTCGAACGTGTCAGTTCGGGCGTCGAACTCGGCTAGGACTGCGGTTACTTCCGGCGGGGGTGTCAGCGGCATGAAGTGATTATTCCCACTCAGCCCGTGCTGTGTAGCCCCTCACCGCTTCGGTGTCCCGTGCCGATCCCAGAACTTCGCCCTGAACCGATCCACGATCTCCGGTGGGGTGCCCTCGCGTTCCATCCGCCCGCCATTGCTCCGGCCAGTTCGTGGGGCGTGCATTGCGGGAGTTGGCTTCGATCAGTCCAAAGGCCGTTCAGTTCGGCCAGCAGGTCACGGTCCAGAGGGAGCATCATCCCGCTGGGCGAACCTGCGCCATGATCCAACACCAGTTCCGCCAGCGCGGTACGAACCCGCTCATACGCGGGGACGGCATCCATGATGTTGCTGTTTTATCGCCCGTCCCCGATCCACGACGGCACGGTGATGCCCTGACGACTGCACGCATCCATGATCGCGCGTTCGCCGTGCGCCGCGATTGTCGCCATCATCTTCGTGACGTTCCCCGTGCGGAAGGCCGGCACGTCCGGGCCGGACGGCGCGCTGTGCGAACCCCCACACGCCCCGCCGCTGGTGTTGCCGGGCCAGTAGTGGGTTCGCATGGCTTTCAACTGGCCCATGACGAACTGTTCGGCGGACTGCCCAGGCACGACGTTCGGCGCGGCCTTCGTGACCACGCGGCCATCCTTGTTCACTTCCAGGACGCCGCGCAGGATCAGCGTGGCGTCTTCGGCTCGTGTTTCGGCATTGCCGCCAGCCTCGCGCAGCCTCATGTCCTCCAATCGCGTGAAAGCGCGATTGACAACGATAAACCACTTGGTATACTAAACCATATGGTTGCAGAAACGTCGCGTGCTCTTGATCGGGTGTTTCAGGCGCTTGCACATCCAGCGCGGCGGGCGATCGTCCGGCGGCTGGCGGTGGGGGAGCGGAACCTGAGTGAATTGGCCGAGCCGCTCAGGATGACGTTTCCGGCGGCGTCGAAGCATGTCCGTGTGCTCGAGCGGGCGAAGCTCGTCCGGCGGCGGGTGTCGGGGCGGCAGCACATCTGCAGGCTTGAGGCTGGGCCGCTCAAGGAAATCACGCTCTGGACTGAGCAGTTCAGGGAGCTGTGGGAGGCGAGATGCCAGGTGCTCGATGAGCTCCTGGAAGAGGCGAAAGCAGAAGAAGTCAGGAAGCGGCCAAAGCGTGGCGGCAAGGCTTAGCGCGGTCGGTGCGGCGGTGCGGTCCGTGCGGGTGGTGGGGGGTGGTGTGTTGCGGGTGGTGTGTCAGGTGTGCATGCCGCTTCTGCGTACGGAGCGGTGTGGGCGCGTTCAACGACAAGGAGCATTGGAATGAGTTCAGCAGGATTGAAGGTTTCAACGCCGACGGATACTTCGATCGTGGTGACGCGGGAATTCAACGCGCCGCGAAGGCTTGTATGGGATGCCATGACTGATCCCGTGAAGCTCAAGAGGTGGCTGTTTGCGCCGCCGGGCTGGGAGATGACTGATTGCGAGCTTGATGCACACGCGGGCGGGAAGCTGCGCTGGGCATGGAAGACGGCGGAGGCCGACCCCGCGATGGTGATTCACGGGGTGGTGAAGGAGGTCGTGGTCCACCAGCGGATTGTGCACACCGAGCGGATGGAGATGGCCCAGTGTGGTCCGATCTGTGATCTGCTCGCGACGCTGGAGCTTGAGGAACGCGGGGGGAGGACGCACATGACGATGACGCTGCAGTATGAGAGCAAAGAAGCCCGTGATGGCGCCTTGGCCTCGGGCATGGCGATGGGAATGGAAGCCGGGTACAAGCAGCTCGATGCGGGGCTTGCGGCTGGCGTCTGAGCCCGAGAATCGCGTACATCAAACGTGCCGGTGGCGATCCGCCGCCGGCTCGTTTCATTGCATCGCAACGTGCGAGCAGCCAGAACGCGTGCGACATTCCTGCTGTACGGGACGTGAGAGAACTGGAATGGGCGTGGCGAGCGTTGACGGAGTTGTGCACCATCTGGTAGGATGCGGTTTGGATTGATGCGTTCGGGCGGACCATTTCGCGAGGGTTTCGGTTCGGTTTCTTCGCGTAGTTCACGATGCAGGCGATGCTGTTTCGATCATCCCGGAGATATTCGGGTGTGCATGAAGGATGTGCACACGCGCGGATGCGTCGTCTTCCGGTTGGACCTCAAGTTGGGCCTCAAGTTGGCCCCCCAGTTGGGCTAGAGCCGCGTTGGGTGTGCATCGTGGGCCTGGTCACCGTCCTCCTCTGGATTGCATCACAACCGACGGGTGCTGCGCTGACTTCGGAGAAATCCGGCGGCGAGGGGGCGATCACATTCGGTGAGGTCACTCCGGCGATTCTCCACGCGCTTGCGAGTCGGGGTTCAAGTGATTCGCGCGTCGAGGCAGATCCTGGGACTGATGACGCGCTGAAGAGCGACGCCGCAGCGATGGACCTGGAACGGCGGCTGAACGCTGATATTCAGCCCTTGCTTGCCAGGTACTGCCTGGACTGTCACTCGGGCTCAACGTCCAAGGGCGGGGTCGAATTTGAATCACTTCGCGATGTGCGGGCCGCACTTGGCATGGCGGATGATCTGGAGATTGCACACGAGCTTGTGACGACCCGTGAGATGCCGCCCGCGAAGGCGGAGCAGCCTACCGATCATGAGCGGCTGATTCTTTCGCAGTGGCTGGAGTCGATGGCGGCGTATGTTCCACCGGACTCAGCGCTCGACCCAGGATGGTTCACGATCCATCGTCTCAACCGAGCCGAGTATCGCAACACGATGCGCGACCTGCTCGGCATCGCGACGAGCGAACTGGATGTGTCGTCGCGTTTACCGAAGGATGACTCGGGGTACGGCTTTGACAACATCGCCGACGTCCTGACGATGTCGCCGCTGGCGCTCGAGCAATACCTGGATGCGGCGGAGCGTGCGGTCGAGCATGCACTGGGGCCGGAGTTTGCGGTGGGTTCATCGCCGCGCTCCTTGGGCAGGTTTCGGGGTGGTGAGAACGGTCGACCGATGCCGCAGGGCGGCTTCTTCTTCTACTCCAACGGGGGTATGAAGGCCGCGCTGGATGTCCCGGTGACGGGCGAATACGTGATCACGCTCAGCGCATGGGAGACGCCCGGCGGCGATGAGCGGGCCAGGCTGAGTCTGCGCGTGGATGGGAAGGAAGTCCAGGGCTTTGATATTTCGGGCGTCGAGTCCGCGCCGCAGGAGGTCAGCCACCGACTCAGGCTCAAGGCCGGCAAGCGGTCGATCGCAGCGCACTTCACCAATGACTATTGGAAGGAGAATGTGGCCGATCGGAACCTCGCGGTGGAATGGGTGACGATCGCAGGACCGCTCGATGAAGCGACGATCGAGCGCCCGCCTGCATGGCGCGAGATCTTCGGCGGATCGGCGTCGATCGCTGATGAGGGCGAGCGTGCGAGGGACATCCTTTCGCGGTTTGCGGGCCGGGCGTTCCGCCGGCCGATCAGCATGGAAGAGTCGGAGGCGCTGCTCTCGTTCTATGCCTCTGAACGGGCAGCCGGCTACGGGTTTGAGGGTGCCGTCAGGCAAGGGTTGATCGCGACGCTCGTGTCGCCCAACTTCCTTTACCGCTCGCTGGAGAACCCCGCGTCGGACGATCCGCGTCAGATCTACCGGCTCAGCGGGGTGGAGCTTGCCAGCAGGCTTTCGTACTTCCTGTGGAGCAGCATGCCCGACCAGGAACTGATGTCCGCCGCGCTGGACGGCTCGCTGCTAAAGGATGAGGTCCTGGGCCGGCAGGTCGAACGAATGCTGGCCGACGCCAGGAGCGACGCGTTCGTGGAGCATTTCGCGGGTCAGTGGCTGCAACTCCGCATGCTCGACGGTCTTGCGATGGACACGAAGAAGTTCCCCGCGTACAGCACGCAACTGGCTCGCGCCATGCAGACCGAGGCGACGATGTTCTTTGCGAGCATCCTGCGGAACAACGCGAGCATCGTGGATTTTCTTGACAGCGGCTACACATTCGTCAACCAGAGGCT
>DATGXW010000149.1:0-2433 GCA_035298585.1 Phycisphaerales bacterium | reverse complement strand
GCTGCACACCGGGTGGAGATGGAGCGCGTGGGCGGTGAGGGTGCGGGCGTCGAGCCTGTGGGTGATGAGTATGAGCCGAGGTTCAGCGCGGACGGGACGGAGATGGTGTTCGTCCGGCGGAAGCCGGGGGAGAACGCGGATATCTACTTCTCGCGGTTGAAGGCGGTAGAAGGTGCGGGCGGCGTGATCGAGTGGGTCTGGGGGGAAGCGACGGCGATCGCGTCGATCCAGAGCGAGGCGGATGAGCTGGGGCCGGAGTTCTCGGCGGGCGGAGATCATCTGTATTTTTATTCGGATCGAGCGGGTGGTCTGGGCGGGTATGACCTGTGGGTGGTCAAGAAGGATGGCGAGGCGTGGGGGGCGGCGGAGAACCTGGGCGCGGGGGTGAATACGCGGTTCAACGAGTACGCGCCCGCGCTGACGCCCGATGGGAAGACGCTGTACTTTGCATCGAATCGAGTGCGTCCTGGTGAGACGATGCCGGCGGATGATGCGTGGCGGGCGACGATCCGCGAGCGGCGTGACCGGCACGATTATGACGTGTATGCATCGTCGATCGTGGATGGCGCGGCGGGGGAGGCGCGGGGGGTGGCGGGCGTGAATACGGCGGCCGATGAGGGGTCGCCGGCGGTGAGCCCGGCCGGTGACTTTCTGTACTTTGCATCGGACCGCGCTGGCGGGCTTGGGGGGTATGACATCTATCGCGTGCGGCTGGGGGATGAGGCGCGATGGAGGCCGGAGAACCTGGGATCGTCGGTCAATTCGGGCGCCAATGAACTTGACCCGGGGTTGAGCACGGATGGATTCCGGCTGTATTTCAGTTCGAACCGCGCGTGGGGCGCTGAGGGCGGCGCGGCGGATGGGGCGGATGATGTGCGTGGGGCCGGCGCGGATGGGCGGGTGTACCGGCTGTGGCAATCAAGCTCGCGCGAGGTGTACTTTGAGGCCCGGCCGCTGGCGGCGGGGTTGCTTGAGTTCTGGAATCGCGTGTGGCCGTGGCTTGCACTCCTGGTGGCGTCGGTGCTCCTGGGGTGGCTGCTTGCGAGATTGATCCGGAGCGAGGCGTGGCGGCGGCGCTTTGCGAGGCTGAGCCTGCTTGCACAGTGCCTGATCGTGTCGTGCATGGTGCACGCCTTGATCGCGACGGGGCTTGCGGCGTGGGAGGTCGGGCAGGGCGTGATCGACCTGGTCAAGGGGGAGCAGGGTGGTGGGACGCGGGTGATCCTGAGCAGCGCGAGCGGGCTTGACAGCATGGGGGGCGAGTCGGGCGGGGGGGTGATCGGGCAGATTACATCCTCGGCTGTTGTGATTCCTGACGGGCTGGTGCGGGACGTGATGCCCGACTCAGAGGCGGCTGGGATCGAGGGGCGGGTAGAGGCATCGATGGCGAGCATCATGCCCGATGCGATGGTGATGCCGGTGCTCTCGATGTTTGAGTCCGCCGAGGCGGCGGGCACGAACGGAGGCGTGCGCGAGATGCCGCGGGTTGAGGTGGGAGGCGCGGAGCAACCGGAGATGTCGCTGCCGAGTGCGCGGGAGGCGGTTGCGGCATCGGAAGAGCGGGCGGAGATGCAGGGTGTTGCGGGGCAGGGTGTGGAGATGGTTCCAGCTCCTGAAGCGCGGGTTGAAGCCGGCGGCGGGGATGGGCCTGCGCTTGGAGCGATGGACATGGAAGGAACGCCGGCGGGGCCGGTGGCGGTGCGGGAGTCGGTGGGAACGTCGGGGCCCTTGGCGGCTTCTGGGCTTGCCATGCAGGCGATGCAGGGGGGCGGGGGCGGGGGCGAGGTGTCGAGTGTGCTGCCGAGGGTTGGTGGGAAGAGTGCGCGGGAAGAAGTGAGCGCGGCGGGCGTCGGTGGGGCGAATGCGGCGGCGGTGGATGGGAACACGATGCCGACATCGCCAGCGATCGTGGAAGCTCCACGGAGCTTGGAACCGGTGACTCCGGGGCGGATGGCTGGGCTGGATGCGGGGGTGCGCGAGGGGTTGGTGCCGAGGGTTGGGGAAGCGGGATCGCTGGGCAGCGTTCAAGAGCGTGTCGCCGTGGGTGTCGCGGGCCTACCGCGAGTGGAGGGTGAAGTTGCGCTGGGTGCGGCGATTCCCAGGGCTGGGGGTGGAGTTGCGGTGCGTGAGGTCGAGCGCGGTCATGTACAGGGTGAGACAGGCGCAGGCGCCGGGTTGGGAGAAGGGATGCCCAGCACGGGTGCGGGTGGGATGCTGACAGAACTGGGGCGCGAGCTTGCACAGAAGGCGGACGTCGCCGTGCCCGAGATGAAGGTGGGCGGTCAAGGTGCGGGTGGTCTTGCGGGAGAGCGCGTGGGCGCGCGCGAGGCGGCGGAGCGCGTGAATGCGGGGCGGATCGCGGCGGGTCAAGCGCTGATGGGACGCGGGGAGCCCGGGGCCAGCGCTGCACTTCCGAGTGTGGCGCGGCGGGGG
>DATGXW010000148.1:0-6482 GCA_035298585.1 Phycisphaerales bacterium | reverse complement strand
GATGGAAGAGCAGTTGGCCAAGCGGGTGGTGGGGCAGGATCACGCGCTGAAGGCTGTGTCGGACGCGGTGCGGCGTTCCCGCGCGGGGCTGGGCGATCCCAAGCGGCCGATCGGGTCGTTCTTGTTCCTCGGACCGACGGGCGTGGGCAAAACAGAAACATGCAAGGCGCTGGCGTCGTTCTTGTTTGATACCGACGAAGCGATGGTGCGCATCGACATGAGCGAGTACGGCGAGAAGCACGCCGTGGCTCGGTTGGTTGGTGCGCCGCCGGGATATGTCGGCTACGACGAGGGCGGGCAGTTGACCGAGACGGTGCGGCGTCGGCCGTACTGCGTGGTGTTGCTGGATGAGATCGAGAAGGCGCACCCGGATGTGTTCAACATCTTGCTGCAGGTGCTGGATGATGGGCGCTTGACGGACGGGCAAGGCCGCACTGTCGATTTCAAGAACACGATCGTGGTGATGACGAGCAACTTCGGCTCGGCCCAGATTCAGGAGCTGACGCAGCAGGGTGCGGAGGACTGGGAGATCGAGGCGATGATGCGGGAGATGCTGCGGCGTGGGCCTGCGGGCCTGGCGGCGGACGAGTTTGCGAAGGCCGCGGGGTTGTCGCCGAAGGTCGCGGAGGCGATGCAGAAGATGGCGATGATGGGCGCGGGCGGCGGCGGTCTCATGCGGCCAGAACTTCTGAACCGGATCGACGAGACGATCGTGTTCCGGCCCTTGGGCAAGGAGGCGATCGGGAACATCGTGGAGATTCAGTTGGCGAAGCTGCGCGAGCGGCTGGCGGCGCGCGGCATGACGCTGGCGCTGACGGACGGCGCGAAGAAGCAGTTGGCGGAGGAGGGCTGGGACCCGGCGTTCGGTGCTCGGCCTTTGAAGCGTGCGATCCAGCAGCGGGTGGAGAATGCGCTGGCGTCGCGGATCCTCGCGGGCGAGTTCGGGGATGGGGATGGGGTGAAGGTGGAGTACGAGGGCAAGAGCTTTACGTTCAAGAAGGGGCGTTCGTAGCTCGCTCGCAGGTTGATTGCGGCGTGTGAGCAAGGCGAATGCACTGTGCGTGGGAGACACGCTCGGTTCTCCGCACGATTGCGTGCGACGCCGTCTCATCTGATTGAATCGCGCTCGCGTGGCTTGACTCTGCGTCTCGCGCGTGGTGAAGTTGCGCGGCGAAGAGCCGACTCGTGTGCAACGCCGGGTTTGCCTGGCGTGCACGGGGTTGAAGCCGCGTTGCGGGGCATGACGCCGCGGGGAAAGGAACAACATGGGCACGTTGAGCAGCATGCGGTGCGGGGTGGTGGCCGCGTCGCTCGGGATGATCGCGCAGGCGGCGTCGGGAGCGGTGCAGGTGTCGTCGGTGAACGCGTCGGTGTGGGGCGAGTGCTGGGATCGGAGGGTTGTGCCGTGGGTCTACCGGTCGTACTCGGAGACCGCGGATCGGCTGCCGATCGAGATGGGCGGATCGATCCGTTCCGACGTCGTGGACATGGGCAGCGGCGTCTCGATGCGGGGGGTCGCCAGCACGTATGACGCACCGATGCAGTACGGCGTGATCTTCGGCGAGGGCGGGGCTGCTGTGGTGTCGCGCGCGGCGGGGATGGAGGTGCGTTGCAGCGTGAACCTCCGGTCCACATTCGCGATGACGGTTCCGGCCTGGGTCGAGCTGCAGACGCGAGGGCTGGGGCTGCTCGAGCTTCGCGACGACCGCGGCAATCTGGCCCGTCAGCTCAGCGGTGATCAGGTGGTGCGGATGTATCTCGACCACGGCTTTTGGAGCATCAGCGGAACGGTGAACATTGAGAATGCCGCCACGGGCGACGGCTTGTTTCGGTTCGCGATCCCGGCCCCCGGCGCGATCTCGCTGCTTGGCGCGGGAGCGATGGTGCTGGCGACGGCGTGGCGGAGAAGGTGACTCGTGTGGGGGCGCTGGGGGAGAGAGTCGGAAGAGAGATGGCGGGAGAGAGGTGGAGGAGTGAGAGGCGGTGGTGGATGCGTTCCCGCGGCGAGAGATCGCCGCGGGAGGGTTGAAGGCGGCTGATGCCGCCGCCGGGTGAGGGAGAGGCGAAGAGAGAGGGAGAGCACGAAGGGCGGTGTGACATGGTGAGCGCACGTGACAAGTTGGTTTGGTGCGGCGCGTTGGCGTTCTTGGTCTGCGGCGCGGCGAGGGGCGCCATCACGGTGGGTGGTGAGGGCGGGGCCGGGGGCCGCGCGAACAGCTTTGTGTTCCCGTGGTCGGACGAGTTCATGTCGCGGGTCGGCGACCTGTATGTGTCGTATGACGGAAGCGCGGCCGTGTCGGGTGCGGCGGCGTGGGCCGGGGTCGTCACGAGTTCGACGGCGGATCCCGCGCACACGCACGAGTGGCCGTGGGTCTGCCGCACGTTCTACGGGAGCGGATACGCGTCGGTCGGCGTAAATGCACCGGACGGTGCGTCCGCGAATGCGGGGTCGCATGTGAATCTGGTGTTTGAATCCGACTACACCTTCGGCATCTCGTTCAAGACGACGGGGGTGGGGCGTATCACGTTGATGGGCCCGGGCGACCTGGTTGTCGCCGACTGTGAGGGGAACAACGAGATCATCGGGTTCCTGCCGGCGGGGCGGTACTCGCTTGAGGCGCGGGCCAATGTGTCGGTGACGGCTCTGCAGCACGGCTCAGAGGTGTGGCCGCTCGGGGAGCCGGGGTCGGTCGACGCCGCGGGCACGTACACGTTTACGGTCCCGGGCTCGGGGGGCGTGTGGCCGCTGGCGTTGGCGGCGTTGTGGGGGGCGCGACGGCGGCGTTGATGCGAAGCGCTAAGCAGCCTGAGTTTCGGCGGCGGTTCCTGCACGCACGCCGAGCCTCGGTGATCTGTGGGTGCGGGGTGTGTGGGAGGAGTGGGAGGAGAGGTGGATTGGTGGTGGTCGCGTTCCCGCGGCGAGAGATTGCCGCGGGAGGGTTAGTCAGCCTGCGACGCGGAAGGACGAGACTCGATCACCGGAAAGGCTGGTGCTTCATGGCACGCTGGATGCAGAGTCGGGTTGGAAGGGTGGGCGCCGGGTTGTGGGCTGCTGCCGCGATCTTGCTTGATGGTCCCGCGGCGCTGGGCGCGGTGCAGCTCTCGTCGATGCAGATGGGCATCCACGGCAACGCGCGATACGACGGCGGCTCGCCGCCGGAGTTTCAGAGTTACCTCTGGAGCAGCACCGCACCCTCCGACGGGTTCCAGAACTTTGTGGTCGTAAACGGCGCGGACGCCCGGAGCGGGGTGATTTCCGAATCGTTCGCCGGACCGGACTCCCCGCCGCGGCAATTCCATCAGATCCGGGCCGCGGGCTCGGCGGAAGCCTGGTCGATGCCGGGGCGACAGGCGTCTGCGGAATCGTACCTGCGGGCCGATTACGCGATGACGGTGTCGGCATGGGTGGACCTGGAGACGGTGGGCCGCGGCGTGATCGATGTGTATGTACTCAGCGGGGGGTCGAAGTACAACCTCGCGTACCACATCGAAGGTGACACGTCGAGGCGCGTGTTCATGGGCCAGGGGTTCTGGAAGATCGATGCCCATGTACGGATCGAGGATCCTGTGCAGGGGTACGGCACGTTTCGGTTCAACATTCCGACGCCGGGAGGAAGCGTGCTTGTGGCGCTGGGCGGAGTGATGGCGTTGAGAACGCGGCGGCGGTGAGGGCCGATCGATCGGGCGACTTCCGCCGCCCCGTGAGAGCGTTGCGGCGGGGATGGTGACGCGTGCTTGTGACAATGAGGTCACCACGAAAGGAGGGTCCCATGAAAGGGAGATACTTCGCAATCGGGCTCTCGACTTTGGCGGCCGCGGCCTCTTCTGGCGCGTTGTTCAACGTGAGCGCGGGCGGGTCAGCATCGTGCTGGTCGCGTGATCCCACGTCGCCGAGCTGGCCGGGATCGACAAACTGGAATTGGGCTTGGAACCCCGCGACAACAGCGTCAGGAAATGCAAGAAGCGTCGGTGGGGGCCTGACAAGCGGCGCTTCGGCCGGGATCGGAGGATGGGCCAACACCGAGACAATCTATGTGGTGGGGTACGTCGGCGCCGGGGTGGACACGCATTATCCGTGGTACGCGGAGGCGGGGGGCACTGTGTCATTCGGCGCTTCGTTTGAAACGGACGAGAAGATGCCGTTCACGATCCGTGCATCGAGCGAGAGCATCTCGCCTCTGCTTGCGGCTCTGGATGCGGTCGGAACTCCCAACGTGGTGGGGACCGCCACGCTTGTGGACGATTGGTACATCTGGTCGGGCGAGCTGCATCCGGGCCGATACTACTTCTCGGTCGAGAAGACTGTGTATGTGAACCGGGCCCATCCGTACGACGGCGGCGAGTTCCAGGTTTTCCTGCCGATTCCCGCGGCTCCGACTCCGTTGGTTGTCGTGACCGCTGGATTGATGGCGGCCGCGAGGCGTCGCCACTAGCGCGCAGATTCGTTGCAGACGACCGAGAGTGCCGCCGGGCGTGGTGTTGTGCCGCGCCCGGCGGTATGCTGTGCGGCGGAGGTGCCGCATGGCTGTTGATGGATTCTCGCGTCGTGGTGTGCTCGGGCTTGGTGCGTTGGCGGCGGCGGGGCTGGTGGTGCCGCGGGGGTTGGCGCGGGGCTTGGGGCAGAGCGTGGCGGCGCCGGGCGGCGGCGCGGGCGGCGGGCGCACGCGGGTGATCCGCATCGCGCACGTGACGGACACGCACATCATGCAGGACTTGCGGGCGCCCGAGGGCGTGGCCGCGTGCTTTGAGCACATCCGCGGGCAGAAGGATGTGGATCTCGTCATGCACGGCGGGGACATCGTGTTCGACTCGATGGACCAGAGTTTGGAGCGGTCGAAGGAGTTATGGGCGCTGTGGCAGAAGGTGATGGGCGATAGCTGGAAGGGCAAGGTGCGTTACTGCCTGGGCAACCACGACATCTGGGGATGGAACAAGAACAGGAGCAAGACAACGGGCGAGGAACCGGGGTGGGGCAAGCAGCTCGCGCTCGACACGCTGGGGGTGCAGGGCGCTGTGCCGAAGGGGGCGTATTACTCGTTTGATGAAGTCGGGAACGGCGGGGGCTGGCACATCGTGGTGCTCGACACGGTGCGGCCCGAGCCGAACGGGTACTACGCGGGGCTCGATGATGAGCAGTTCGAGTGGCTGAAGGGCGACCTGAGCCTCAACCGCATGCACCCGACGTTGATCCTGTCGCACATCCCGATCTTCAGCGCGACGGTGCTGGATCGCGACCTGAACGACAAACGCGAGCGGCTTGTGCATCCGGCGCTCATGTGCATCGACTACGGGCGGATCAAGAAGCTGTTTCTCGAGAACCCGCAGGTGAAGGTGTGCCTCAGCGGGCACATGCATCTGATCGATCGGGTGGAGTACAACGGGGTTGCGTACTGCTGCAACGGGGCGGCGTGTGCGGCGTGGTGGAAGGGGCCGCATAAGGAGTGCCGCGAGGGGTACACGCTGGTGGATTTGTACAGCGATGGGACGTTTGAGAATCGGTATGTGGAGTATGGGTGGAAGGCGGCGCAGGGCTGAGCGTCGAGAATCGGACGGCGAACGCTGTCTGGGGCATCTCCGAAGAAGCGGGGGGTGTCGCCGGAGGCTCTTGCGTGTTCCTTGAGAAGCGGTTGTTGACGGAGTGGTCGCGCGGGGCGTTCGCAGGGATGCGATTGTCGGTGACGCGGTATGCGCCGGGGACGCTGATGCCGCCGCATTCGCATGCGACGGCGTCGGTGTCGCTGGTGGTGCGCGGGGTTTTTGCGGAGCGGATCGATGGCGCGGGGCGTGCGGGGCCGGGGTTGAGTGTGATTGTGAAGCCTGCGGGGGTGGTGCACGAGACCCTGTGCGGCTCGAGTTGTTGCCAGACGGTTTCGCTGGAGTTGCCGTCGCGGATCGAGTCGCAGTTGCGCGTGAAGCTTGGGGCGTTCGCGCGGGTGGGGCACGAGGACGATGCGGAGCTCACGGCGGCGCTGATTGCGTTGTGGCGGCGGGCGCTCGAGCGTGACATCGCGCGCGATGACGCGTGGATGGAGCGGTGGTGGGGGAGTTGCGGCGCGGCGATGGGGCGGGAGCGGGTGGGGCGATCGGATGGTCGGCTCGCGACGGCGCTGGCGGTCGGGGCGCGTGGGGGGAGCGCGGGCGAGGCGGCGGACGCGGTGGGGGTGCATCCGGTGCATCTGTGCCGCCTTTTTCGGGCCGCGAACGGGCGGGGGACGGCGGCGAACTTCCGGCGGGCGCGTGTGCGGCGGGCGATCGACCAGTTCGATCAGAACGGCTCACTTGCCGGCGTCGCCAGTGGATGCGGGTTTGCGGACCAGTCGCATATGACCCGGGCGTTCGTCGCAGAAACCGGTACCACGCCCGGCGTGCTGCGCTCGCTGCTCACGGGTCGTGTTTGATTCGTTCAATACGACGCGTTGATCGCGTGTCACACTTCCTGTGCGCCGCGCTCCGACCAAGCGGACGCGCAAGGAGTTTGCCAT
>DATGXW010000147.1:0-4267 GCA_035298585.1 Phycisphaerales bacterium | reverse complement strand
GCACAGCGGCACAGCGGCACAGCGGCACAGCGGCACAGCGGCACAGCGGCACAGCGGCACAGCGGCACAGCGGAGTTTACACGGGGGAAGGAACATGGCACGGCTTGGCGCGGATCTTCTCGATCGAACGAAGATGTTCTCGCACAGAATGCTCGACGTGGCCGAGGTGGTAGCCGAGAACAAATCGAATCCGTGGATGACCAATCGCATCGTTCACCAAATTGTGGGTTGCGGGACATCGGTCGGGGCAAACACCCGAGAGGCCGACGAGGCGATGACGCGAAAGGACTTTTGCCATTGTCTGAGCATCGTCCTTAAGGAACTTTCCGAATCCCGATTCTGGCTCGAGCTTGTCACCGAGCGAGGCTGGATACCATCGAGCAGGCTGTCGGAACTCGTGCACGAGTCCCGAGAGCTTTCGAGCATCTTCAGCGTGATGGTTGCACGGTCGAGAGCAAAGCCGACACGACCGAAGCGGTGACGATACTCGAAGTAGTCTGTGCATATTTGCGGCTGTGCGGCTGTGCCGGTGTTCCCCGGCGTGCACATGGCCGACGGAACCTTCTCTGGAGCCTCCCTTGGAACTTTACATCGACACCGCCAACATCGACGAGATCAAGCAGGCCGCGGACCTTGGGGTCCTCGACGGCGTGACGACCAATCCCTCGCTGATCGCCAAGGAGAAGGTCCCCTACGCCAAGCGACTGGCGGAGATCTGCCAGATCGTCAAGGGGCCTGTCTCGGCGGAGGTGATCGCCCTGGATTTCGCCGGGATGATCAAGGAGGGCAAGGAGCACGCCAAGATCGCACCCAACATCGTGGTCAAGCTCCCCTGCACGATCGACGGCCTCAAGGCGTGCAAGGCCTTCAGCGATGAGGGCATCAAGACCAACATGACCCTGTGCTTCCAGCCGCTCCAGGCGATGATGGTCGCCAAGGCCGGCGCGTACCTCGTCAGCCCCTTCATCGGGCGCCTTGACGACATCGGCCAGGAAGGCATGGACCTGATCCACCAGATCCGCCAGATCTACGACAACTACGGCTTCAAGACCAAGATCCTCGCCGCATCGATCCGGCACAATGAACACATGCTCCGGTGTGCACTCGCCGGCGCGGATGTCGGCACCGTTCCGGGCAAGGTCATCATGGACAGCATGAAGCACCCGCTGACGGACATCGGGATCGAGAAGTTCCTGGCGGATTACAAGAAGGCGTTTGGGTAAGAAGGCATCGAGGCAAGAGGCATCAGGCATCAGGCATCAGGCATCAGGCATCAGGCAATGGGCACTGTTGCGGCGGGCAGCGCGTGATCGGACGCATTGCCGAGTGCAATGGTGTCGTTCGACTGCATCAGCATGGCTACTGAACGACTCATCTCCCCAGAAGCGCGGATGCCCGAGGAGGATCAGGCGAATTATGCACTCCGCCCCGAGCGGATCGAGCAGTACATCGGTCAGCGCGAGCTGGTCGAGCGTCTCTCGATCGCGGTCGAGGCAGCGCGTGCTCGCAAGGAGCCGATGGAGCACATCCTCCTGCACGGCCCGCCGGGCCTGGGCAAGACGACGCTCGCACACGTCATCTCGCGCGAGATGGGATCGCGGATCACCGTAACGAGCGGGCCGGCGCTCTCCAAGGGAACCGACCTGGTCGCAGCGCTGCAGCGGCTCCAGGTCGGTGATGTGCTTTTCATCGACGAGATCCACCGCCTGCCCATCGCCGTCGAGGAGTTTGTCTACCCGGCGATGGAGGATTTCCGGATTGACATCACCGTCGATACGGGCCTCAATGCACGCACGATCCAGATCAAGTGCAAGCCGTTCACGCTCATCGGCGCGACGACGCGTGCGGGGCTCCTGAGTTCACCCTTGCGTTCGCGCTTCGGCCAGACATTCCATCTGCAGTACTACACCATGGCCGAACTGGCCACGATCCTGCGGCGGAGCAGCTCGCTGCTCGGGATGCCGGATCCCCCGGACGCGGCGCTCAACCGCATCGCCGAGCGCTCGCGGGGGACGCCGCGCATCGCCAACCGGCTCCTGCGCCGGGTCCGCGACTACTCGCACGTGAAGGCCAAGGGCGCGGTGACCCAGCAGGTCGTCGACGATGCACTCTTGCTCGAAGGCGTCGACAAACTGGGGCTCGACGAACTCGACCGAAGCTACCTCCGCACGATCGGGAACGTGTATGCCTGCGGCCCGGTCGGCCTTGAAACGGTCGCGGCGACGATGAACGAGGACGCGGGCACGCTCGAGGATGTCGTCGAGCCCTACCTCCTGCAGATCGGCTTCCTGGCCCGCACCCGCCGCGGACGTGCGCTCACCAGGGCCGCCTGTGATCACCTGGGGCTGACGTTCCGGGCACCGGCTGAGAGCGGCGAACTCTTTTGAGCACGATTGATCTCGGCCACTGCCGGACCGTTCACATGCGCACATCCACAGTGCGGCATACTCAGCCGGATTTCCGGCAGCGGTAGACAAAGGCCGGCGGGACGTTCAGAAGCACACCCCGGCTCTTGCTTACGTGCCCGAACTTCTCATCAAGCAGCTTGCGGAACCGACGGCCCGCGTCCTTGAGGTGCGCCACGTAGTAGGCGAACGTCACGAAGCGGCCGCCGGGCTTGAGGACCCGCACCGCGGCGTCGATGATCTCAACCTGCAGCGCGGGGGGAAATGCCGCGAAGGGAAGCCCGCTGACGATGCAGTCGACGGTGCCCGGCTCGATCCCTTCCTTTCGGCAGAGCGACTCGACGTTGCCGGCGGAGTCTTCGTACAGCGTGACCTGGGGGAACCGTTCGCGCATCGCCTGGGCCATGTCGGGGCTGCGCTCGATGGCAAAGAAGCGCGTCTCGGGGCCGAGGCGTGTGATGATCTCGCGGGTCACCGCACCGGTGCCGGGGCCGAATTCGACAACCGACTGCACACGGTCAAGGTGCAGGTCTTCGAGCATGCGTTTGGCAAGGCCCTGAGAGCTCGGCGCCACCGCCCCCACCACGCCCGGGCGTGCGAGGAACTCGCGTGCAAAGCGTCGAAACTGGCTGGAACGGGGCTGCAGGCGAGATTGCAAGAAGTGCTCCAGGGAGATCCGGGGGGAAGGGAGTGCAAGCGAACCCGGGCCGCGCGGCCTTGCGTGCCCCGCGGCGAACGGTGTACGAGTGAAGACCCGGGATTAGAGTACCACCGACGCGCCGGCGTTGATGTTCGTCGGCAGCGGCTTGCCCGCCAGGTCCTCGGGCTCCAGGGCGGTCGTCGCCTTGATCTCGAGGATGCACGCGGGCTTGCCGTCAGAACCACGGGGAACCTTGACGCCCGCGCGTTCGAGCCAGCGTGCGGCCCGCTCGGTCTGGAGCTGGCGGCTGGTCTCGGGGCTGTCGACGCCCGAGGCGTTCTTGATGGGCGCGAATTCCTCGACACGGTCGGTCTCGTAGACGATCGAGCCGCGTCCGTCGGAGGCGTCGCACATCGCGAGTGCATCAAAGACGAACCGCTCGAGCTTCACCCCGTTGTTGGCAGTCGGGGTGATCGGATTTCCGGTCGCGGGGTCGATGCAGGGAATCTTCTTTTCGGCACGGTGGTAGGGAAGGGTGAAGCCCGGGTCGGTCCCGAGCTTCTCGATGAACGCCACCGAGATGATGTGGATCGCGATCGAACCGGCGATGAATCGGAGCGAGCCGTCGACCAGTCGCTGCTGCTGAAGCTCCATCGGCAGGTCGGAATACTCCACGACCTCGGTCTTCCCCGCGACCTTGCAGAAGACGCCCACCTTCTCCTCGGGGTACGCCTTGGCGGTCATCTTGCTCGACATCTGCCCGCTTGAATCGGGGGCGGCGGCGTGCAGGCCGATGAAGACCGGGTCCACCACCTTGACCGTCGGGTTGTCGACCTGGAAGTAGCTCAGGTGCTCGATCCCCCGTCGCTTCATGTCGGAGAGCGCGCCCGAGACGCAGATCGCCTTGATCGCGCCGCCGTGGCCGTCGGGGTTGGTGGCCACCTCACCCTTGGAGGCCATGAGCACCTTGCCGGTCCTGATGTCGAGCGACGGCATCACGCCCTGCGGGAAGAACATGACATCCTCGGGACGCAGGCCGAAGTACGAATTGGTGCGGAAGAAGGCCAGCGTCGCGTCGTGATTCAGCGGGCTGGTCATGATGTACCAGGGGACGGGCCTCCCGAACTTGCGGCCCGCGGCCGCGAGCTGGTCGGCGAACATCTCAAAGAGCGGCCGGCCCGTCACCGCGCCGGCGGGGTAGCACCCCTTGGGCCCCTCATAC
>DATGXW010000146.1:0-2245 GCA_035298585.1 Phycisphaerales bacterium | reverse complement strand
GTTCGCAGCAGGCGGCCCGCGTCGCCGGCAAGAGCATCCGAATCCCTCCCGAGATCCTGGCGGCGTCTGATCCGGATGTTGTCATTGTCGCTCCTTGCGGCGTCAGACTGCAAGAGGCCCACGCGATGACCGAGCGGCTTCTGGAACAGGCGTGGTTCAGTGAACTGCGTGCAGTGCGGGAACACCGCGTGGCGATCGTGGATGGCAACCAGATGTTCAGCCGTCCGGGCCCGCGCCTGGTCGACGCACTTGAATGGCTGGTCTCGTACCTCCAGAACCGCGCGGAAGTGGCCCCATCCGGGTTCCCCTGGCAGGCCTTTGGGGGCTAGGGTGGTCGTCATCTGTGACCGTCGAATCGGTTGAAACCCACTTGGAAGCCGGGACATGTTCCATTAAAGTGGTGTGCTCTTGCCTCCCCCGGCGCCGTTCGGCAAGCCGGTCGATCTGCCAGAACGCGAGATCCCATCATGTCGGAGCAACCGTCTCCCATGCGAGGCTTCACGCTCATCGAACTCCTGGTGGTCATCGCGATCATCGCGGTGCTCATCGGCATCCTGCTTCCGGCCCTGGGAAAGGCTCGCGGGGCCGCTCGCAGCGGCGTCTGTCTTTCCAACCAGCGGCAGATCGGCCTGGCGCTCAACATGTACTCGGACGCGAACAAGGAGCTCACGCCCCGTGAGTGCGGCAGCAGCGAGAAGCCCGGAAAGCCTCTCAACCCGTCGTGGGCCTTTAACCTTCGCCCCTTCTGCGATCCGCGCACGCGCTCGGACCAGAACGATGGGGGCGTGGGCGACCGCTACCTCTACGCGAAGTACTACCAGGATCCAGCGCGTCCCAGGGACCGGCACAACATCCACTACGTGAACAACGGGCTGAGCTTTCAGAAGCCGGGCACGATCTTTGAAGGCCAGGGCAAGCCGCCCACGAGGTTCTCGCGCTATCAGTTCCCGACGAGCATCATGTACCTGGCGTGCTTTGCGGATGATCCGACCAACATCCAGGCGAGCACGTGGTACGCCTCGTCGAACGATGAGCGCGAGATCGCGTTGTATTACGACACGCAGCACGCCTCACAGATCAACGGTCTGACGGGTCAGACCAACGCGCTTTACAAGCAGCGCATCGCGCCCCGGCGGCACGGCACGACGATCAACGCGGTCTATCTCGACGGCCACGCGGCGCCGGTCGACGCGACGCGGATCGTCGACATCGGGGTGTGGGACGACGGCGACTATCCGCGCCGGCCCTGATCATTTTCCCAAAAACCCGGCAATAAGCCAAGAAAACTCCGACCTCGGGTGGATCGCGCCGCGTAGTGCCCGAAAAATTGGCGTCGCATGCCGGGAGATGGGCCCCGCCACGCGTCGGAGATCCATCTCATGGACGAGTTCTCACTGATCAAGACGCTGGCGGCCGCGTTCGCGGGCGCCTGGCTTCTGGGCCTGATCGCCCAGAAGCTCCGGCTTTCGCCCATCGTCGGGTATCTGCTGGCGGGAGTGCTCATCGGCCCGTACACGCCGGGCTTTGTCGGCGATGCCACGCTCGCGCCCCAGCTCGCCGAGCTTGGCGTGATCCTGCTCATGTTCGGCGTGGGACTGCACTTCCACCTCAAGGACCTGGTCGCGGTCCGCAATGTCGCCATCCCCGGCGCGATCGGGCAGAGCCTGGTCGCCACGGTCCTTGGCGCGATCATCTTCTATTTCCTGGGATGGAAGATATCGGCCGGGCTCGTGCTGGGCGTCGCGATGGCGGTCGCGAGCACGGTTGTCCTCCTGCGCGTGCTCATCGACAGCAACCGGCTCAACTCCCCCGCGGGACACGCGGCCGTCGGGTGGCTCATCGTCGAGGACATCATCACGGTCATCGTGCTGGTGCTGATCCCGGCGATCGCGCCCCTGGATTCCAAGACCGGAGAACTGATCCCGGTTGAGGGAAGCTGGGGGTGGGTCATGCCCCTGGTCACGGCGCTCTTCAAGCTGAGCATCATGGTGGGGATCCTCCTCGTCGCCGGATCGCGCATCGTCCCCTGGATGCTCGTGCAGATCGCCAAGACCCGCTCGCGCGAGCTGTTCACGCTCACGGTGCTGGTGATGTCGATCGCCGTGGCCACGGGCGCACACGCCTTCTTCGGGGCTTCACCCGCGCTTGGGGCCTTCCTGGCCGGCATGGTCGTGGCGCAGTCGGCGGTGAGCCAGCAGGCGGGCGCGGACCTGCTCCCCCTGCGCGACACCTTCGCGGTCCTCTT
>DATGXW010000145.1:0-5742 GCA_035298585.1 Phycisphaerales bacterium | reverse complement strand
AGTCCAATCCCCGTTCCAAACCCATGCTCTTCGGCCTCGCCGCGGGCGTTGGCCTCACCGCCCTCGCCGCGGTCATGATGGGCCAGGGCGCGAGCCAGCCTGTGAAGTCGGAGCCTCAGTATTTCGTCACCGCCGACGGCGAGGACGGCGCGCATCTGTGGGTCCGCGAGGGCACGTCCCTTCGCGTCGTCGCCCACGGCGAGTGCAAGGAGTGCAAGGCCAAGGGCCGCGACGACCACGACCACAAGGAAGGCGACGGGCACGACCACGCCAAGCCCGCGAAAAGCAAGTGACCTCGAATGCCAGGCGACATCACGCCCGGTCCGGGGCCACCGCCCAGGCCCGGGCATTCCTCGAATCAGGAGCTCAACATGCGTCAACTGATCCCGCTTCTCGTCATCGTCTCCATCCTCTCCGGCTGTGCCAGCAACCGCACAGACCTCGTCAAGACCGGGTATCTGTCCCTTCAGCCCACGCTAACCGCATCGCTTGCCCATCCGCCGGAGGTGTACGAGCAGGAGGGCGAACTCGTCGTGAAGGGGCAGATGGACTCCTCCGAGGTGCGCAAAGGAGGACACGTCGATATTCAGGTGGTTGGCCCCGACGGAGCAGTCGTGTACGACGCGTCGGTTAACTACCGGATGCCGCAGGCTCCGATGCCGGTCGGTCCCCGGGGTCAGTACCGCGGGCCAAGGTCGTCGTCGGAAAACCACGCGACCTATGCCGTGCGGTTTCCGGGCTTGCCGCCAGCGGGGTCGGTCGTGCGTGTGAAGTACGATCCGCAACCCCATGGCGCGAGCGGATCGAAGTGACCCATGCGGACCAGCACATTCCTCATCCCGGCGATGGACTGTCCGGCCGAGGAGAGCCTGATCCGTCGTCGCCTTGGCTCGGTACCCGGCGTGCAAGAGCTGCGGTTCGATCTGTTCGGACGGCGGCTCTGGGTTGTCCACGACCATGCCGACGACGCGTCGATCGTCGCCGCGCTCGCCGATATAGGCATGACGCCCTCCGCGCCCGCCCCTTCGCAGCCGCCGACCGGTGAGTCCTGCGAGAGCTGCGCCTCGGGAGGCGAAGTGTCGCGTGCGACCCCGCGTGAGTCGACCCCCTGGTGGCGACGGCATGCACTTTTCGCTCTCTCGGGCGTGCTGGCGGCGGGTGCCGAGACGCTCTACTTCACCGGCGTCAAGGAGACCTCGCCCGTCATCATCGCGATGGCGGTCGTGTCGATCCTGCTCGGCGGCCTGCCCACGCTCAAAAAGGGCTGGATCGCGCTCAAGACCTTCACGCTCAACATCAACTTCCTGATGACGGTGGCGGTCATCGGCGGGGCGTTCATCGGGGCGTGGCCGGAGATCGCGCTGGTCACCTTCCTCTTCGCGCTCGCGGAGTTGATCGAGGCCAAGGCCCTCGACCGCGCCCGCAACGCCGTCATGGGCCTGATGGCGATGGCCCCTGATGAGGCGAGCGTGAAGCAGCCCGATGGTGCCTGGAAGGTCACGCCCGCGAGCGAGGTTGCCGTCGGCGCTGTCGTGCAAGTGAAGCCCGGCGAGCGGCTCGCGCTCGACGGCGTGGTGGTCGCGGGCGAGTCGAGCGTGAACCAGGCCCCGGTCACGGGCGAGAGCGTGCCCGCGGACAAGAAGCCGGGCGACAAGGTCTTCGCCGGGACGATCAACGAGTCGGGTGTGCTGGAGTTCAAGACCACCGGCGGCAAGGACCAGACCACGCTCGCCAAGATCATCAGGACCGTCCAGGAGGCGCAGGGGAGCCGGGCACCGACGCAGCGGTTTGTGGACAGCTTCGCGCGCGTCTACACGCCCATCGTGTGCGTGGTCGCGGTGCTGGTCGCGGTCGTCCCGTGGCTGGCGTTTGGCCAGACGTTCTACCCCTGGCTCTACAAGGCGCTGGTGCTGCTCGTCATCGCCTGCCCCTGCGCGCTGGTGATCTCGACGCCCGTGACGGTCGTGAGCGGGCTGACGGCGGCCGCGCGACGCGGGATCCTCATCAAGGGCGGCGTGCATCTGGAGAATGGCCGAAAACTCAAGGTCGTCGCCCTGGACAAGACCGGGACCATCACCGAGGGCAAGCCCCGCGTGACGGATGTGCAGCCCGTGGGCCGCGCGAGCAAGGATGAAGTGTTGCGGATCGCCGCGAGCCTCGATGCGCTTTCGCAGCACCCGGTGGCGATTGCCGTGGTCGCGGCCTGGAACGGCGAGCGTGCGAGCGTCGAAGCGTTCAAGTCGCTCACGGGTCGCGGAGTGGAAGGACGCATCGACGGCGCGGCGTACTTCGTCGGCAACCACCGCCTCGCCGAGGAGCGGGGAGCATGCTCGCCCGAGGTCGAGGCGACGCTTGGCCAGTTTGAGGCCCAAGGCAAGACGGCGATCGTGGTCGCGTCGGCCAGCGCGGTGCTGGGCATCATCGCCGTCGCGGATACGCCCCGGGCGAGCAGCGTCGAGGCGATCCGGTCGCTCCACGAACTGGGAATCAAGACGCTGATGCTCTCGGGCGACAATCAGACCACCGCCTCGGCCATCGCCAAGGCGGTCGGTATCGACGAGGCCCGCGGCGGGATGCTCCCGGAGGACAAGCTGGCCGAGATCGAGCGCCTCACGAAGGAGCACGGGGACGCGATCGGCATGGTCGGCGACGGCGTGAACGACGCCCCGGCCCTTGCCAAGTCCACGATCGGCTTTGCCATGGGCGCTGCGGGCACCGACGCGGCGCTGGAGACAGCCGACGTGGCCCTCATGCAGGATGACCTGCGGGGCGTGCCGGAGTTCGTGCTGCATTCCCGGCGGACCGGGGCGATCCTCGCTCAGAACATAGGCTTCGCCATTGGCATCAAGGTCGTGTTCTTCGGCCTCGCGTTGGGGGGGGTGGCCACGATGTGGATGGCGGTCGTGGCCGATGTGGGTGCCAGTCTGCTGGTGGTCGGAAACGGCTTGAGAACCCTCCGGCCGACACCAAAGGATGCCTGACCACGGCAATGCCCCAGCCCGTTTGAGGGATCCGGACGCACGCACTCCGGCCCCTCGGCCGCGGTCGCATGTAAACCGACGCTCCTAGTGGTTCCGAGGTGTCGATTCGGCGAGAATCGGTTCGTGAGGGTTGCAGATACGGAGTTCAAGACCAGCCCGCGAAAGCGGGCCGGTTTCCGTTTGTGAAGGCGAGACCACCCGCTGGGGACCGTGGCTCGAAGAGACCGCGGAATTCCCGAAGAACTCCAAATTCCGAGAGGCTCAGCCGTAGCCGTCACTCGCGGCTGGATCTTCGGGCGCTGATCCCAACACCATGGTGTCTCTCTGAGTCACGGTGCCGAGGCTCTCGCAATCTCGATCGCTCTGGTTGAGGGGAGCGACTGGACGCCTCGTGGCTGACCTTTACGCCTTAGCGGCCTTTCGGTATACCTCGTCAAGGGTCTGGCCCTTGCTGTTCTTCCACTCGACCCATCCATTTGCACTGCCGCCGGTCACGATCGCCGCCGCGGCGCTGGGAGTACCGAACGCCCAGTCTCGCTCAAATCGATAGCCATCCTTTGCTGAGCTGAGCACGCCCGACGTTATCAGTTCCTCTCGTCGAGGCTCGATGATGTCGTGGGACGAGAGCTCGGGATCTCGGCGCGCGATTGAGCCCTTTAGGACCACAAACCCTTCCTCGTTGTACACACCCCTTGCTTCGGCACCACCGCGACGGCAGTAAAACAGATCTCTTTCCTCCATGACTTTGCTGACCGCGGGTTCGAAGATCGGGTATCCGAGAGTGCCTAGCAATACCTCTGCGGTTTCGAAGATCTCTGCGACATCTGCATGCATCCACTCTGGGACGTTGGGCTCGCCTCCAGTGTTCCCGTTGTCCAACCGGTACCGCCCCGCACGTGCCGCTTTGTCGATTGCCAGCCATTCCAGCAACTTGCCGTGAGCTTTGGTCAAGCTTCCTGTGCGGGAAAGCATGGCGACAGCGACACTCCAAAAGTCCTTCGTCTTGTTGTGATACTTCAGCCTGATCCCACAGTCCTCAGCCTCACCGATGTACGCTAAAGGCGGACCACCCCCGTATGCTTCCCCGAACAAAAAGTAGAGGCCAACACCGCAGATCTCGGGCCTTGCCAGTGCTTCATCAAGTTTTGCGCGAGGGACCACGACCGCCTGCACAATGCGTGTCGTTATCTCAGCGATGCGCACCCCGCGTGGCTCTCCCGACGGGCAGTAGATCTGGATAGTCTTCCCCATTGGTTTCATGCTGCGAAGAGCGTACCACCATTTACTCCCTCGTTCAGCGTCGCCTCGGACCGACACTGAGGCCACATAGGCTTTGCACATAACAGACCTGCAACAGTGGCCCGGCACAACTGACCATCGCTGGCCCCATCGGGCCCGCGCAAGGACGCACACATGACCATCGACGCCCGATGACATCTCGGCGACGGTGAAGGCCCTGGGCCGACTCACCGTCCCCGAGCTAAAGCATCGCTTGGCGAGAGCGTGCTGTCGGGGCCTGCGCTGGGGTGTCACAAAGGGTGCCGTGTCCCGGCTCAGAGCGCGGTTGATGCTCAGCCACCCGCCATGATCGCCCGCTTCATGTCGAGGACCTGGGCCACTTCGTCCACCTGGGTCTTGGATGCACACTCCCAGGTGGGCCAGAAGACGCCGGCGATGGGGGTGGCGGCCTTGAGGCCATCGCGAATGCTGCGGGGGAGCTTGGTGAGGGGGATGCGTGAAAGGACGGGAGCTGGGAGGGGGATCGAGATGGTGGGCTTGGCGGGCTGGAGGACCAGGACGGCCCAGGCGCGGGCGGGGTCGCTGGGAGAGCGGTACTCCAGGGACCAGCGCCAGGGGATGCCCAGCCAGGCGAGGGATTCGGTGACGTCGGGGATGGCCGAGAGGCGTGCACGTGCGGCGTCGAAGACGGAGGCGATCTGCTTGTTGTTCAGATCGCGGAGACCCTCGTACGTCGGGGTCTTGAATCGGTCTTCCCAGGGTGAACGCGAACGCTGGCCGGACGTGGTCATCGGTACTGCAACTCCCCCCTCGCACCCGGGGCCCTTCCCAAGCTCCATCGGGTTTCGACCGGGGGTATGTCCGATCGTGCACCCTGTGCGAAGTCGGGGATGGTACGTCGGCTGGGGGCGCGGGTTGGGTGGGGGTGGGCGAGGGTTCCGTTCGGCATGGCGGGGCGCGGGCCCTAGGATGTGGAGGTTGGATTCAACGCACGAGGCACATTGTCGATGAGCACACCCGCATCCACGCCAGGTCAGGCCCCTTCGAGCACACCCGCGACGCAGGGGAAGGAATCGGACGCGGACCTTCAGGGGACGTTGATCCTGCTGGTGGATGACAACCCCCAGAATCTCGAGCTGCTCCAGGCGTACCTGGAGGAGTTGCCGTGCAAGGTCGTGCTGGCGGAAGACGGGGATGAAGCGCTGCGGGCGGTGGAAAAGTCGCATCCGGACCTGATCCTCCTGGACATCATGATGCCGCGGATGAGCGGTTTCCAGGTGTGTTCGAAGCTCAAGAGCACACCGGCGACGAGCGACATCCCGGTCGTGATGGTGACGGCGCTCAACGAGGTGAGCGACGTGGAGCGGGCGGTCGATTGCGGGGCGGATGATTTCCTGACCAAGCCGGTGCACCGGGTGGAACTGCTCACGCGGGCGCGTTCGTTTCTCCGGCTGCGGAAGCTGCGCCAGCAGTTGAACACGACGCTGGCGGAGCTCAAGTCGCTCAAAGAGAAGAAGTGACC
>DATGXW010000144.1:0-29857 GCA_035298585.1 Phycisphaerales bacterium | reverse complement strand
GTCCAGCCGGTGATGCCGGCGAGCGCCGCCAAACTCCTCGACGCGCTCGGACAGGCGCCGGAAGCCCGCACCTTCGCGGCCTTCGCCACCCCGATCGCCGCCGGCCTCGCGCTTCCCGCGCCGACGCCGGTTTTCCCGAAGTTCGTCGAACCGGCCGCCGAAGCCTGAGCGACGATTGCCCTGGCCAACCGGCGCGGATCGAACGGTTCGCGCCGGAAGCGCAGGGATACTCGGCGATACAGGCTATCCATGCCGAGGACCCTGCGGAATCCGGGTTGCAACTGACGGTACGGAGCTGCCCCTCTCACATCCGCTACAGACGTGATTTCAGACGCGAACACAATAACTTAACCAAGCATTCAGGCAACTGGCATAGCCTTTTTGGATGATGCTCAGTGCCCGTGTCTCACATCCGCTGCCGCCTCCCCCCGTCGCCACCCGCCCCTTGTGGAGGTGAGTTGGGCTCGCGCGGTATGCTGCACGCATGGATCCGGGGGAACACGGTGCATCACAAGAGTCGGTTTCGACACCGCCCCCCTTCGTGTGGCCTCCACGAAGGCCGTTGCAGCCGCCTGGCATTCCCATACATCCAGCGCCAACGCACGTGGCGCCCGCCGGATTGACGATTCCCGATGGATCGGACAAGGGCGAACACGGGACGAGTCGACAAACGTGGCGAAAAGGGCTTCTGGAGATCGAACGCCAGTGGCTGGGGCTGATCGCTCCGCCCTGGTCGATCCGTGCGGCGGAAGCCGGCTGGGCCCCTGATTCACCCTCAGCCTACTGCTGGCGATGCGGTCGGACGGTGGGGGAGTTTGAGGTCACGCCCCCCGAGTCCGCCGATCCCGGATGTCTCGAATGCCGGTCGAAAAAACTCCCCTGGGATCGCCTGGTGCGTGCAGGTGAGTACCGGTCGATTCTGCGGCGTGCGATCCAGGAGACCAAGTTCCGCGCATCGCATGTTCTTGGATACGAGCTGGGCCGAACCCTCGGCCGCTCGATCGAAGTCCAGCTCCGCTGGGCCAACATCCCCCCCGCCTCGGTGCTCATCGTGCCCGCCCCCATGTCGAGGCTGCGGAGATTTCGGACCGGGATCGACCACGCGGCCGCCATCGCCAGGGGGGTGGCGGAGGTTGCTGGCGGTCGGATCATCCAGCCCCTGGCACGCCGGCACGGCCCGTCGCAGCTTGAAATCCCGCCCAGCGAGCGGTCGCGGAACGCCGCGCGATCGATTGCACTCCGCCCCGCATCCCTTTGGGGATGGTCTGGTCTTCGATGTGCAGCGTGGATCGACCGGGCAACGTTCGGGTTGGTGCCAAGGGCGAGTCGCTGGGCGAGACTGCTCGGGGCCCCTCCTCCCGAAGGCTGGACACTGATCGTCGTGGATGACGTGAAGACCACGGGCGCAACGATGTCGGCGATCTGCCGGGGTGTGCGGATGGCGATCGACCAGGCCACTCCCAACGATTCTGCCGGAGGGGATGCAGCGCGGGGCGGAAGAAAAAAACGGAGTCGTGTGCGGATCTGGAGTGCGGTTGTCGCGGTGACGCCGGAGCGGGGTGGTGGGCCAAGGGAAGAGGAAATCCCAGAGGATTCACTGGTTGATGAAGGCATTTGAGGTGATTCTGCGCGGCCAGATGGGGTTGAAGAGGTGCGGCGTGGTCTTTGTTAGGCATTGGCGAGAGAGATTGGGCGTTCGGGGATGGTGGGCGCAAGTGGCTGGCGTGTATGGACCTGTTGAATTTTTGCAGAATCTGGAAGGGTGGTGAGCTTGACTGTGGGAGGGGTGCGGTTATTCTTCTCCCCGCCAGTCGAGCACGTCGACGAAGGGTGTAACGCCCGCACGTCGGAAAGAACGACAGGCCTTCTTTGACAAGTAAACAGTCGGGATCCGCACGAGAGTGTGCGAGGTCATCAACGGCTCACGCCGTGTTCCTGACCAGGAACAGATGTGCCTCGATCCAAAGGTTGAATGAGGGTCACAGCTCATTCGGTCTGATATTCTCGTGTGGACTTTAGAGGAACCCTCAAAAGTTGAATATCAGCCAAAACATCGAGCAAGCCGCTCGATGTCGATCGGTTCAGTCCGCAAGGCCTGAATCGGTCGCGACCACTCGTACGGCATCGACCCTCTGGGTTGAATGTCGGCGAGTTGAACCTGGTCGGTTCTTCCTTTGAATATGTCCCGGGGCCGCAAGGCTCTGGATCAACGGAAATCAATTGAAGAGTTTGATCATGGCTCAGATTGAATGCTGGCGGCATGGCTAAAACATGCAAGTCGAACGTGCCCGCAAGGGCAAGTGGCGAAAGGGTCAGTAACGCGATCGAACATACCCCGAGGTGGAGGATAGCGCTGGGAAACTGGCGGTAAGACTCCATGTGCTCGCAAGAGGAAAGGTTTACCGCCTTGGGAGTGGCGATCGTCCTATCAGGTAGTTGGCGGGGTAATAGCCCACCAAGCCTAAGACGGGTAGCGGGTGTGAGAGCACGGCCCGCGACATCGGAACTGAGACACTGTCCGGACTCCTACGGGAGGCTGCAGTAACGAATCTTCCGCAATGGGCGAAAGCCTGACGGAGCAATGCCGCGTGTGGGATGAAGCATCTCTGGTGTGTAAACCACTGTCAGGGAACGGAACCAATGATTGTTCCCAGAGGAAGTGGCGACTAACTCTGTGCCAGCAGTCGCGGTAATACAGAGGCCACAAGCATTAGTCGGAATCACTGGGCTTAAAGGGTCCGCAGGCGGTCCTCCAAGCGTCTTGTGAAATCCCACGGCTCAACCGTGGAACAGCAGGGCGAACTGGAGGACTTGAAGAATGTAGGGGCTGCCAGAACAGTAGGTGGAGCGGTGAAATGCGTAGATATCTACTGGAATGCCGATGGTGAAGACGGGCAGCTGGGCATTTCTTGACGCTCAGGGACGAAAGCGTGGGGATCAAACAGGATTAGATACCCTGGTAGTCCACGCCGTAAACGATGCGCACTAGACTGGTGCGGTTTTGACGCCGTATCAGTCGTAGTAAAAACGATAAGTGCGCCGCCTGGGGAGTACGGTCGCAAGGCTAAAACTCAAATGAATTGACGGGGGCTCACACAAGCGGTGGAGCATGTTGCTTAATTCGAGGCAACGCGAAGAACCTTACCTGGGCTTGACATGGCTGGATTAACCCCTTGAAAGAGGGGCCACACCCGCAAGGGTGGAACAGTCACAGGTGCTGCATGGCTGTCGTCAGCTCGTGCTGTGAAGTGTCAGGTTAAGTCCTTTAACGAGCGCAACCCCTATCGTTAGTTGCTCGGCGCAAGCCAGTACTCTAGCGAGACTGCCGGTGTCAAACCGGAGGAAGGTGGGGATGACGTCAAGTCCTCATGGCCTTTACGCCCAGGGTTGCAAACGTGCTACAATGGCGTACACAAAGCGGCGCGAAGCGGCGACGCAGAGCAAATCGCAAAAAATACGCCCCAGTTCGGATTGCAGGCTGCAACTCGCCTGCATGAAGTCGGAATCGCTAGTAATCGGAGATCAGCTACGCTCCGGTGAATGTGTTCCTGAGCCTTGTACACACCGCCCGTCACGTCATGGGAGCCTGGGGTGCCCGAAGTCGCCACAGTTCAGTGGTGCCTACGGCAAGACAGGTGACTGGGACGAAGTCGTAACAAGGTAGCCGTAGGAGAACCTGCGGCTGGATCACCTCCTTTCTAAGGGATTTCCTTAGACACGGCATGGATCGGAAGAGACGCTCACGCGTCATTACCCTCCGACTCCGAAGAGCGATCTTCACCGTGTTTGTCAATACACCCTCGTTCGTCGAGTGCAAACAAGACGATCAAGTGCTGGGCAACCAGCATCCAAGCGGACCCGACTGTTCTTGAATTTCCTGGCCTCGCCAGCGAAACACTCAACTGAAAAGTTGGGTGTTTTCGTTTTTGTCGCGTGTTTTCATCGCCTGGATCGCTCCCTCACGCGGCCCCTGGCGTTCACCGATCCGTTTGCACAGGTGCAAACACGCCGCCGATGCAACAACGCCGGCACGCGGCCACGGGTCGTGGATTTCAGGCTCCGGGCCGTCACGGCGCGGGTCGAAGATCAAGATCGACCGCGCCGAGCTCGATCCGCTCTCCGAGGATCTTCCATTCCTGCTTGGATTCGGCGAGATCGATGTCGGGCTCGATCCAGAATTCGAGACGGAGAGAGCCGGGGAGTGACTTGAGTTCCTCGGCCGTGAAGACGTTCATCGTCGTCGATCCGGAGTACATGATGACCGGCGAGGGCGAGAGATCGATCTCCGTCAGCGGTCGTTCGAGTCGTGCCAACGTCCGTTCGGCATTGCCCTGTTGATGCTCGCGAGCCCGGACCATGAGCCTCCCGATGATCGGAACTTCCAGGTTCTCGATCCGGAGCTGGTAGTCGAGGCTGAGTGCTCCGGCGGGCATGAGTTCGTGCCGGACGCGTGCGATCGAGATGGCCTTCTCGACCCGCGCCCGCAGCGGGGGATCAAGGTACGTTTCGACGGTCGGCACGTTCTCAGGAAAAATCCGCACGTAGACACCCGAGACGTACTCGATGGGCGGCATGACGCCCTCGGGCCTGGTTGCGCTGGTGATCCGCACACGAATCCGTGCGGTTCCCCGGTGTTCTCCGAGCGCCGCCTGCTCCACCCGCGTGGCGGGCATCAACGCCTGCTGGATATTGGCGCTGGTGTCGAACGCGTGCATGGTGAAAGTGTCGGCTTTTTCCCGGAGTGTCCGGGCGAGCGATGGGTCTTCAACCTCGAATGTGCACGAATCGACCGAGATGCTCAGCCTGCTGAAGGCCGCTCCGCGTGTGTTGATACACCGAAGTTCCTGGGTAAGCATGCTTCCGCGGTTGACGCGCTCGTGGACGCCATAGCGGAGATCGACCGCTCCGCGGATGTACCGTTCCTTCTCCTGGTCGGTGAGCAGGCCCCGTTCGAGCGCGTTCTCGATGAGCGTTCCGACGATCGGCTCCCAGATGAACGACGCATCTGCCTGGAGCGCAAGGCCGAGCCGGGCGATTCGCGTGAGTGCCTCGTCGTCGACTTCATTCCGACCGAGTCGGCGCACGAACTCGACGAGCGCGGCACTTCGGTCGTTGCCCCCCCGCGAGATGTCGACCTCCAGGAGCCAGGCGGGCTTGCGGGCCATCCAGGCGGGCGATGAGAAGTAGGGAAGCAGGGGAACCGCCGCGGCAAGCCCCAGAAGGAGCAGGACAACCCCCGAGACCATCATCCAGGGCCGGCGTAGATGGGTGCCCCAGCGAACCGCCCGCTCGTGCACGAGCGTGACGCCGCACTCGGGGCAGTGATCAACTTCTTCAAGTACGCCCGTCAGGTCAAAGCCGCACGACCGGCAATGCGGGGCGTGGTCGCACATCCTTCCGCGGTACCCCAGCACCGCGAGCAGCAGTCCCGCCGCAACCAGTGCCAGAAGGGTCAGCGCGAGCAGCATGTCCAGGAGTGTATCGGATGGACACCGTGTGCCGGGTGTGCAGTTCGCGGGTGACCCGTCCCCACACGGTCCGTCGCCACGGGGCCCGCGACCAGCGCGAGCCTTCGGCCGATCGCCAATGACCGCGTGGAAACAGATGGACACTGACCGGACGCAAAGCCATGCTCGGGAGAAGATCGGCCTTCGGGACGGTGTGCTCCCGCCCAATCACTCGTGCGTGAACGTCGCCCCGTCGAGGATGTCAAAGCCGACGAACTGACCTGGCTTGAACTGGGAGGGGTTCTGGCGCTCATCCGTCAGTGTGCAGATGATCGGCACGCCCGCGTCCACGGTGATCGTGGAGGCGTCGGTGGCGATGACAAACCCTTGGACGCGGCGGGGACGGCCCGCGACGGGCTCCACGAAGCGGCCACCCGTTCCGACGGTGTCGACCCGCTTGGCCTGTGCGCGGATCGTCCCGATGACCTTCTTGCCCAGGCGATCGGCGAGGCCCGTGGTCGGCACGAGGTGGAGCTGGTAGCTGGTATTGGGGATCCGCACCACGACGTAGGCGGCCCTGGTCGCCGTCTCGGGGACGTTCTCAAGGAGCGTTCCGCGGGTCAGGTTGGGAGCAAGCTTGGTCGTGGGGGAGGGCTCGATCATGGCGGGGTGAGGGTAGGCCCCGTGATCATGGACGTGCCGCGGGGCGGGGGATGGCCAGGCGGGCATGCTGGGATGAGTTGCGTGCCCGGGGTGCGGGGGTGTATCTTCGGTTCCATGCTAGCCGGGGTTCATAGTTATGTATTGCAGGGAATTGATGCACTTGCGTGCGAGGTCGAGCTCGACCTCGATGACGTCAGTTCACCTGATGAGAATCACAAGCAGACGATCGTGGGCCTTCCCGACGCGGGGGTGAAGGAAGCGATCGAGCGGGTTCGTGCTGCGCTGACCAACAGCGGGTATGCGTGGCCGCGCGGACGGGTGGTGATCAACCTCGCCCCCGCCGACCTTCGGAAGGAGGGGCCCGTCTACGACCTTCCCATCGCGATCGGGGCGCTCCTGGTGCAGGGCGTGATCACCGGCGCGGCGGGGCGAGCCCGGTACAAGGGTCGGCTGGCGAAGGAGGCGGAAGAAGCCCGCGAGCAATCGGGGGGCCTCGGCCCCGCGCGCGAGCCGCTCGATCACCGCCGGTACGTCTTTGCGGGTGAGCTCGCGCTGGATGGGAGACTTCGGCCGATTCGAGGCGTGATTGCACTCGCGGCGATGGCCCGCGCCAGCGGGGCCGCGGGGGTGATTGTCCCCGCCGACAACGCGGCGGAAGCGGCGGTGGTGCCGGGGCTGGAGGTATATGGGCCCAGGACACTCTCGGAAGTCGTGGGGCTGTTGACCGGCGCGCTGGACGTTGAACCCCAGACGACGCCCGACGTGATCGGGATGCTCCAGACGGCGACAGCACCGGTCGACTTTGTGGATGTCCGGGGGCAGGAGGCGGTGAAGCGTGCGATCGTCGTGGCCGCGGCGGGGGGGCACAATATCCTGATGCTCGGGCCTGCGGGGACGGGCAAGACGATGATGGCCAAGGCGCTCCCGGGCGTACTTCCGCCGCTGACGCCAGATGAGGCGATCGAGATCACCCGGATCTACTCCGCGGCGGGTCAGCTCGCGCCCGGGCAGGGGCTGGTCACGCAGAGGCCCGTGCGATCACCTCACCACACCGCCAGCGGCGCCGCGGTGGTGGGGGGTGGGATGGTGCCCAGGCCGGGAGAGATCTCGCTTGCACACCGGGGTGTCCTGTTCATGGATGAGCTTCCCGAGTTCCCGCGCGATGTCCTTGAGACGCTGCGCCAGCCGCTGGAAGATCACGTGGTCACCATTGCCAGGTCGCATTCGGCGGTCCGGTTCCCGGCGAACTTCATGCTGGTGGCGGCGATGAACCCGACGCCCAAGGGTGATGTCGCGCCGGGCGAGGTGGGGCAGCGTGCGATGGAGCGGTATCTCTCCAGGCTCTCGGGTCCGCTGCTGGACCGGATTGATATTCACGTCGAGGCGCCGGCGGTGCCCTGGAAAGAGCTGTCGCAGGCGCCGCGCGGGACGAGCAGCGCCCAGATGCGGGAGCAGACCCTGCGTGCACGCGCTCGGCAGCACGAGCGTCAGGGGCAGGGGACTCCCAATGCACGCCTTTCGGGCCGTCAGCTCGATGGTTTCGCGCCGATGGATGAGGCAGCGCGGTCGATGCTGGGCCGCGCGATGACCGAACTGGGGCTCTCGGCCCGGGCGTACGACAAGGTCCGGCGGGTGTCCAGAACGATCGCTGATCTCGACGATGCCGACACGATCGCGGTTCAACACGTCGCCGAGGCGATCCAGTACAGGCTGCTGGATCGGAAGGTGTAGGCGGCGAAAGGATGAGCGGAATCGACGCTTGCGCGGTGCCGCGCACTCAACCCCGAGAAGAACCCGCCGGTGCATTGCCGCGAAGCAGCGCCGCGATCCCCTTGAACCGAGCGTCGTGAGGCTCGATCCGCTGCGGGTTGGTTTCGAGCGAGAAGTGGCCTCGGGGGTCGATCCGGGGTTGGCCCACAACCAGGAACTCGCCCAGCAGAGCGCCCCAGTACTGCGGGAAGCCCTTCCATTCCTCCGGGAGAACCTCGATGCGCGACGAGGAATGCTCGTTGTGCGTGTTCAACTGCCGGTGCAGCTTCAGGAGATTGCTCTTTCGATTCTCCAGCAGGTCGTCTCGGACCAGCCCCGACGAGATGAGCGTCTTGACGACCTTGTCGGACATCAGCCTCAGCACGACCCGCCGGATGGAAAGGGTGGAGTGAACTTCCGATGAGTTGATCCGGGCTGATTCGCGGAAGAGCGTTTCAAGCCACGCGCAGTCGTCGCCGGAAAAGTACAAAGTTCCGTCGTGATCGTGGTCTGTGCAGAGCCGGGTGGCAAGCTGGGCGGCAAAGTCGAGGCTTCGTTCGGGAGAGGGCTGCGCCAGGGCCTTCTCGACCGCGGGCTGTGCCGGGGGGTGTAATTTGGATTCGATCTCCTCGCGGGGCTTGTTCGAAAGGCGGTCGCCGGGAATGCCCAGCTGCACGCAGAGCACTTCGAAGTCCTTCCGGCCGATGAGCATCCCGGAGAGCAGATTGCGGGCCCAGGTCTCACCCTTCTGGAGCGAGGAGGTGAGCCACTGGATCCGCTGCTGCGTTCGTTCGATCTCCTGCTCGGAGGTTGGATTGCGGAGCGGCAGGAGGCCCAGCTTTGCGTCGATCTCTTCGATCAGGATCTTTGTCTGAACACCGTGATCATTGGGCTTGCGAGCCATGTTCCCCCCTTTTCCCGATCCTGGCACACGAAGTTCACCTCGCGTATCCCGGTTTTCGCGGCCACGCACCGGTTGCTGTTTTCCGGCTTACGCGGCGAAGGGTGGTCGGTAGATAGTTTTAGCAATGGCTTGATTCACGCTTTGATCGAGGCACCTTCGAGGACGTCGAGCGGTCGGGTCTGCTCGATGGGTCATCGTGATCTTCAACGTCGAAGGGAGAATAACAGTCATGGAACTCACGCACAACAGCGTTCACAGCCTTAGCCACAAGGGGCTTTCGTCTCATTCCAACCACGCGATGCAGTCGGCGGGGTATGTGCACCTTGCCCAGAACTGCGGAACCCGTCTGGTGTACCTGACCGGCCGCGCCACGGCGGCGGGCGGTTCGGAGTTTGACCTGGGGATCCTGGGTGAACCCAGCTTTGTCCTGGGCTTGTCGCTGGCGCTCGACGAGATCGAGTCAGCACCGTCGGTGCTGCACCGCGTGGCGCCGAAGGCGACAACGCACGTGGTGCGGATGCGCGGGTACTCCCAGGAGTTCCTGGTGTCGTCGCTGGAGCGCCTGGGCGAGCATTGGAATCTCAACGAGCTCAAGATCCGGGATCTGACCCAGGGGCACGCGATGCTGCCCTTCTACGACCTGACCGCGCGGTTCCCGGCGGACAACGAGCTGCACGTGCAGCGGTTCGAGCAGGACACTCGCATCTGGGCCAAGGAGCGCAAGTACGCGTTCAGCATCACCCTGGTCGACGACAACTTTGGACTGGGTGACGATCCCGGCCTTCCGCACGATGATCCTGAGGGCGATTCGGGCGGGCGAGATTCCGGCGGCGGCCCCGGGGGTGGGCCTTGGCCCAGCCCGTCGCTGCCCCCTCTCAAGGCGGGTCACTATGACCGAGTTGATTCGCTGACGGACATCGTCTGATCCCCCGTGATCAAGTGATCCTCACCGGACCCCGCCGCAGGGCGGGGTCCTTTGCCGTTGGGTGGCCTTGTGCGGTTTGTGCCGTCGGCGAGGCTCGCGAGGTCTGTATCCACTGCTCACGGCGATTCTGGCGGCCGGCCAGCGCTTTGGTTGGCACCCCGCCGCCGCGATAGGGATCCTTGAGCGACCGGCATTTCTCCGCCGGGCGACTTCACAAGGGATCTTCCACATGATCGGACGGACGACGGCGGTGTGTGCAGCGAGCTTGATCGCCTGTGCGGGGGGCTCCGCGCAGGCCCAGGCGGTCTTTTCGAACGCGCTGGCCGATCGAAACAACGGTTCGGGCCGCGAGATGACCGCCTGGATCCAGGCCGATGACTTCCGCCTGACGAGGGACACGGTCCTGACGGGCGCCTCGGTCGAGTGGTTCACGCTGGGTGGGCTTCAATCGTGGGACCGGACGATCCAGTGGTCCATCTACACCTCAGGAGGTGGGAAGCCCGGCGTCCTGATCGCCAGCGGCGGCGCGGTCGACGTGACGACGACGCACGATGGGATGTACAACTTTGACAGGTACACCACGAGCTTCCGGTTTGATGCTCCGGTGGCGATGTACGCGGGTTCGACCTACTGGTTCGGCCTGCACTTTGCCTCGGACTTCGGGCGGGACGACCTCTACTGGGCCGACGCGAGCGATGCACAGCTCTCGACGACGCGGGAAGCGCCGGGCGGGAACACGGGCAACTGGCAGAGCGTTTCGGGCCTGGACCGGGCGTTCTCGCTGATCCCCGCCCCGGGTTCCTCCGCCCTGGCACTGTGCACGGGGCTGGTCCTCTGGCGACGACGACGGGGGTGATGTCTGACTTTACAACCGACTGCCGAGGAGCGGCATCGATCTCCAGCAGGGCGACAACGCCCTGTTTTTCGTTTCAGGGATGGCCAGCAGCGGCTGTGTGCACCTGACTTTGCACCGCCGTTCGACTAATCTAGCCCCGGCATGGATGCCGGTCCCACCTCCCAACCTGAAGATCCCGCGCTCGCCGCGCCGGGCAGCGCTGGAACCAGCGCTCACGCGGCGGCCACGTCCCGGGCGCTCGCCGCGGCGGTCCGGGCGGTTTCGGGCGTGACGCTGCTTTCGAGGGTGGGCGGGCTTGCACGCGATGTGCTGGTGGCCCGGCTCTTCGGCGACACCGCGCTGGGCTCGGCCTTCTCGGCGGGCTTTGCGATACCCAATCTCTTCCGCCGACTCCTGGGCGAGGGGGCGTTGTCGGCGGCGTTCATCCCGGAGTATGCACAGGCGCAGAAGGAAAGCCGCGAGGCCGCGGATCGGTTTTCATCAAGGACGATCCTGTGGCTGGGCGTGGTGACGGGGCTCCTGACGGTCATCTCGGAGCTGGCGCTGCTCGGCATCCTGCTCCTGGCGCCGGGGGATGCGGATCGGCAGATGTCGCTGCGGCTGATCATGATCATGCTGCCCTTCATGCCGTTCATCTGCGTGACGGCGCTCCTGGGCGGGATGCTGCAGATTCACGGCAAGTTCGGTCCCGCGGCCTCGGGGCCGCTGCTGCTCAACGGGTTCATCATCGTGGTGGGGTTATGGCATGTGCTGCGCGGCGAGACAGGCTCACCGCGCGTGGCCGAAGCGCTGGGCGTCGCGACGGCCCTCTCGGGGATCACGCAGGCGATGACGTTCGCGTGGCTGCTGCGGGGGCGTGCGTCGTGGCGCACCGATTGGCAGGCCGAACGTCCGCGTGCACGCCGGATGTGGACGAAGATGCTGCCGGCGCTCATCGGGCTGGGCACGCTGCAGCTCAACACGTTCCTCGATCAGGTCATCGCGATGTGGCCGGTGTGGGTGGGACCGCTCTTCCTGGGGTTCAAGTATCCACTGGATGAGAGCTCGAACATCCTGATCGCGTCGGCGCAGCGGCTGTACCAGTTTCCGCTGGGCGTGTTTGGGATCGCGGTGGCGACGGCGGTCTTTCCGTTGCTTTCGCGGCACGCCGATGCGCCCGGGCCGTTCGGGGATGCACTTCGGCGGGGGTTGAGCCTCTCGTTTTTCATTGGTTTCCCGGCGAGCGTGGGGCTGATCCTGGTGAATCACGATCTCGTGGCGGCTCTCTACGGCGCGGGGCGGCACTCGGGGGGCGGCTTCTCGGCCGAAGGCGTGGCGCGGACCTCGGCGGTGCTCAGCGGGTTTGCGCCGGCGATCTGGGCGTACTCGGTCAACCACGTCTTCACGCGGGCCTTTTACGCCAAGGGAGATACCAGGACGCCGATGTACGTCGCGATGGCGATGGTCGGGCTGAACCTGTGCATGAACCTGACGTTGATCTGGTGGTTGCGGGAGGCGGGGCTGGCGTGGGCGACAAGCGTGTGCGCGATGCTCCAGTCGGTGATCCTGGGTCTTTTGTGCCGCCGGCATGTGCACACCGACTGTATCGACAGGGGCGTCGTGATTTCGATCGGCAAGACGCTGCTGGTCAGCGCGGTCATGGCCGCGGCGGTGGTGTCGGCGATGTACTTCATGCACAGGCCCGAGCGCTGGCTCGATCATGTCGTGCGCGCGGCGGTGGGGGCGAGCGTGGGCGTCCTGGTGTATGTCGGGGCCGCGTTCGCGTTCAAGATCAAGGAGCTTCGCTGGCTGGTGCGGCGATAAGCTCGTGCATCGACCGCGGGCACGACCCCGAGGGCCCGGGTCGATGATGAGGAGCGATGTCCCATGGCGATTGAACTCAAGGGCCGCGCGATCGCGATCACGGGGGCTGGAACGGGCATCGGCCTTGCGACGGCGATGGCCTGCGCCAAGGCGGGCATGAGCGTGGCGCTCGCGGGGAGAAGGCTTGGGAAGCTGCAGGAGGCGGCCCAGAAGATCAAGTCGCAGGGCGGGCGGGCGATCGCGCTGCAGGTCGACGTCACCGATCCGGCCCAGTGCGAGCGTCTCATCAACGACACCGTTTCGAGCTTCGGATCGATCTACGCCGTGTATGCCAACGCGGGGTACGGGTACGAGAAGCAGTTTCACGAGACACCCCAGGCGGACATCCGGGCCATATTCGAGACCAACTTCTGGGGGAGCCTGAACGTCATCCGCCCCGCGCTTGGATTCATGCTGCGGGCACGGTCGGGGCACATCCTGATGTGCTCGAGCTGCCTTTCCAAGATCGGCATCCCCTACATGTGTGCATACTCGGCCACCAAGGCGGCGCAGGACCACTTTGGACGCGGGATCCGGGCCGAATTGCGGGGCACGGGCGTGCACGTTTCCACCGTGCACCCGGTCAAGACGACCAGCGAGTTCTTCGAGCAGGTGGAGCGGGCCAGCGGCGGAAGTCGGGTCTACCGGCGCAATTCTGACATGTTCGTTCAGAGTGCAGAGACGGTCGCGGCGGCGACGCTGCGATGCCTGCGCCGACCGCGGGGCGAGGTGTGGACAAGCACGCGGATGCGGCTGATGCTCGCCCTGGCGACCGCATTTCCCGGCCTCGCGGACATGGCGGTCGCCAGGTACGGCAAGAAGTAATTGCCGCCGATCAGCGTCTGGACGGGATCACTCCCCTTCAAAGCCGTCGTACTTGACGAAGTTCTCAAGGTCCTTCTCGCTGGGTTCGGAGGCATCCCACGCCGCGTTGTACAGCGCTGCGAGCATCGCGCCGCCGTCGACAAGGCGGTCTGAGATCAGGGCCTTGCCCGCGTCGCGCTCGAGGTCGCCCGATTTTTTCATCTTGTAAATGGGTTCAACCTGTTCGTGCGAACGCTTCAGGTGCTCGATGATCGCCTTCCACGGGTCATTGGCGTCGAGATCACGAGCCGGCATCGCCGAATCCTTGAGGGAGGCGTACGTGAGCTTGTGGACGTCGAGGATCTTGCCGTCGATGTAGGCGTGGATCCCGTAGTCGGTCGTGTAGTTCTCGGGATTCTCCCCCAGCCAGCCGTGGTGGTGCATCGTCGTGTGCAGCGGCTGGGCCACGTCGCCCACGTAGTGGCTCAGGACGCCCATGATCACGGAGATGGAGGCTTTGCACGCGTCCACCTGGTGTGCACGCCTGGGGTCGTTGAGCTTCTCAAGCATCCGCCAGGTCTTGAAGGAGGCCACGAGCTTGCCGTAGTTCTCGGCGATGGAGTATGGCGCAAAGCCGGGCCAGCGGTCGGTCTTGGCAAAGTCGCGCGAGGGGTTGATCGGCCGGCCCTTGAAGTTCTCCCCCGCCTTCTCGCGGGCGATCGCGATCGCCGCGGCGTACTCGTATCGCAGCGGGGGGAGCGTGTCGAGCGAAAGACCGTGCGGCTCCAGATCCTCGATATCCAGGTAGTGGTCGGGGTTGTTGAGGTTCATGATCTGGCCCATGCGGACCGCACGCCAGCGATCGGGCTCCACGGCGTTCTCCCCCACGGTAGCGCGGAAAGATTCCTCCCTCACAAAGGAGGGGAGACCCTCCTTGAGATGATCGAGCGCGAGCATGGTGATAAGCCGGTGGCCCTTGGCGTCCCAGGCCCGTGCGGGCGTGGCCGCGGCCAACAGTGAGAGGGCAGCGCAGGCGGAGGCGATGAGCGAGCGTGTATGGCGTTGCATGGCGTGCTTGCGTGAAAGAGGGGTGAGCAAAGAGCGGACAGTGGATCGCGGTGAGCAAAGAACGGGAGGGACAGGGCGATCGGGAGAGTGCCCGGTACCCAGCGGTGTCCACCCCTTACATGGGTTCACCCAGGTGCGTCTTGAAGAAGTCCGAGACGCGGGTTTCGAGGCGTTCCTTGACCACCGGATCGGGAACCATGTGCGTGAATCCGGGCAGGGGCAGGAACTCAAAGTGACGCCCCGCCTTGAAGAGTTCATCCGCCATCTTGAGGGCGTGCATGAAGTAGACATTGTCGTCCGCCGTTCCATGGACGATCAGGAGGGGCACCGTCAGGTCCTTGCAGTAGGTCAGGACGTTGCAGGCCTTGTAGCCCTCGGCGTTGGCCTGGGGGAGGCCCAGGTACCGCTCGGTGTAGTGCGTGTCGTAGTCGGCAAAGTCGGCGACCGGCGCGCCCGCCACGCCGCACTTGAAGACGTCGGGCCTGCGCATCGTCGCCATCGCGCTGAAGTATCCCCCGAACGACCACCCCCAGATCCCGACGCGGTCGCCGTCCATCTCCGGGTACATCGAGCAGAGCTGCCTGACGATCGAGGCCTGGTCTTCGAGCGGGATGTCGATGAAGTTGTTCTTGGTGATCCGCTCCCACGCGCGGTCGCGGCCGGGTGTGCCGCGGTTGTCGGCGGAGATCACGATGAAGCCGTGATCCGCGTGCCACTGCTTGAGGAGCTGGCCCTGCAGGTTGGCGGTGACGGTCTGGGAGGTTGGGCCGCCGTAGACATTGAGCAGGACCGGGTACTTGCGGCTCTTGTCAAAGTTGCGCGGCCGGACGATCGACGCGCGGAACTGGTGCTCCCCGGGGAGCGTCACGAGCTCGTAGCGAGGTGTGAAGGGAGCTTTTTCCGCCAGCGACTTGAGCTCACCGACCTTGGTCCCCAGGCCCGGAGTATTGTCGCTTCTATAGACGGTGAACGGGCTCTGGCCGTCGAGCGTGGCGCCGGTGAGGACCCGGACGGAGTGGTCCTTGGAGAAGGTGACGCCAAAGAGTCCCTTGCCGCTGGAGAGCTGGACGGGCGGGGCTCCGCCATCGAGGCTGACGCGCCAGACGTGGCTCTCGGTCGGCTCGGCCGAGGCGCTGACATAGACGCATCCGGCCTTTTCATCCACGCTGACAAGACCTCGCAAGCCGATGCCCGCGGGCGTGAGCTCGCGGATCAACGCGCCGTCCCTGCCGCGGAGCTCGAGCCTCGATTCGCCGGAGGCGTCGCTCACCCACAGGAACCTCGCGCCGTCTTCGAGCCACTTGGGGCATGACTGCTCGATGTTCAGCCACGCATCATCCTTCTCGTCGATGAGCACCGTGGTTGCGCCCGTCGCGTGGTCGACGGCGAGGAGCTGCTGGTGGGTCTGCTCGCGGTTCTGTACGACGATGGTCAGGGGCGCGTTCCTGGCCCACTTGACGACCGAGACGTAGGGGAACTTCTCCCGGTCCCAGCGGATCATCTCCTGCTGGGTTGAGCCGAGCTTGTACGTAAAGAGCGTGACCTCGGCGTTCTTCTTGCCCGCACGGGGATAGAAGGGATGATCGGCCCCGTTCTCGGGGTGCATCGGGTCGGCGATGGTGAGCTTTTCAACGCCGGTGTGGTCGGTCGACTGGTAGGCGATGTACTGCTCATCGGGGCTGAACCAGTACCCTTCAAAGCGGCTCATTTCTTCCTGTGCCACGAACTCGCTGGTGCCGTTGGTGCGGAATTCATCCGCACCGCGGGTGATCTGGATTTCCTGCGGCTGGGCCAGGGGCATGGCGAAGAGATTGCCATCCCGCACCCATCCCACCCAGTTGCCGTCGCGGCTCAGGCGCGGGTCGATGATGCTGCCGGGGCTGATCGCAAGTGCACTGCTGGTGTTCTTCTCGCGGTCGTACAGGAACACCTTGCCGCCCAGGGGCACGACGATCCGCTTGCCATCTTCAGAGAGGGAATAGGAGATGATCCCGCGGCTTGATTGCCGCATGCGCTCGCGGCGGGCCTTCTCCTCGGGGGTGAGCTTTTCATCCTGTCCACCCAGGAGACGCTCGGCCGTCAACAGGACCTTCTCCTCGCCGGTGGCGACGTCGTAGCTGTACAGGTTCTGGACCACGTCACGGGGGCCCGAGCGCAGGAAAAGCACCGCGGACCCGTCGGGGGTGATGGTGATGTTTCGCGGACGGCCGAGCGCAAAGCCGCGCGTGAGGGACCATTGCCGCAGGAACGGATCTTCACCCGAATGCCTGGCCGCGGTCGCGGCCTGGGTCTGGCGCGGGGTGCCGGAGGGTGAGGCGGGGCTTGTCCTGGAACTGTGTGCACACGCCGAGCCGGCCGCAACCACCAGCGCCGCCGCGACCATTCCAACCATCCGAGCAAGCATCATCCAGGCCTCCTATGGGTAGAAGTGGGGAGGTAAGGGTAGCAGAGAGGGGCCCGCCGACGGCGCGCACATCATCGGCGGCGGGGATGATGAAGCTCCGCGGCGGTGTGCTCCGATTGCCGGTCTGGACTCCTACAATTCGAGTCCCCGATGACAGACAACATCCATGCACGCGACGCCGCCCCCGCACCTGGAGCTTCCAAGCCCGGGCCCGCGGATGTTGAGGTTCGCCTGCTGCGGCCCGACGACCCGATCCCGGCGATCACCAAGCTCCTGCACCGTGCGTATGCACAGCAGGTGGCGATGGGCCTTCGTCCGCTGGCGGGTCGGCAGGATGATGAGACGACGCGGCGGCGCTGCACAAGCGGTGAGTGCTACCTGGCGGTGCTCAAGCCGCCGTTCCGGAGCGCTGCGCCTCTGACCGAGGGGATCGTGGGGACGATCCTGTTTCACGAGGTGGAGGCGGATCAGGGTCCTCCCTGGTTTCAGAAGCCCTTTGTCGACAGCTTTTCGCAGTTTGCGGTGGACCCGGACCTGCAGGGTCTGGGCTTGGGGCGCTCGATGCTGGAGATCGTGGAACGGCGGGCCCGGGAGCAGAGTGCACAGGAGCTGGCGCTCTCGATGGCCGAGCCCGACGAGAACCTCCGGCGGTTTTACGAGAAGCGCGGGTACCGGTACATCGAGCATTGGAAATGGCCGTACACCAACTACACGAGCTTGATCCTGAGCAAGACGCTGGGGTGAGCATAAAAGATGACGCTTGCATCTTTTATCGAAGCGACGTTCGGTTGCAAAGTCGTTTAAAAGGAACGGGTTGCAATCCGCGGTCTGATCTGCGAAACTCCGTGCTTCTGGATGGGGCGGTTCTCGTTCCCCTCCACCAATTCAGCGAGGCTTGCGAGTATGAAATCATCACGACGCGCGTTTACGCTCATTGAGCTTCTGGTTGTCATCGCAATCATCGCCATGCTTATCTCGATCCTGCTTCCCAGCCTGAAGCAGGCGCGCGAGACGGCCCGTGCGGTCTTGAGCATGGCCAACCTCAAGCAGCAGGGTACAGCGTTGTTTGGCTACCAGGAGACGAACAAGGGGTACTGGCCTGGAGACCACTACGAAGGGCCGAAGGGCTCTTGGATCTCCTGGGTGCCGCGTATCCGCGAGTTCCTGGGTGGTGGCGACAAGGCCGCCGAGGTCTTCTACTGCCCTTCGACGCCCAGAGATTTCAAGTGGGTCTACCGCGCCGGTACGACCGACATGCCCCCGGGATGCCTCGACCTTGGGTATACGGACCTGCGTGAAGATGGCTTCCTGTACCCACCCTTTGCGAGCGTGAAGCGCTACTTCGGCTACGGGTACAACGGTGGCGGAGCGAACTGGCAGATTGGCGGCTCGGCCAACGAGCAGCCCCTCGGTCTTGGCCAGCATGTGAAGACGCGCGCTGGTGCGGTGCCCCCGCGGTGGCTGTGGGAAGCCAAAAACTCGGACATCATCTTCCCCAACCGGATGGTGGCGATCGGCGACAGCACCGCCGACGGCACATGGGACTCGTCGCTGTATCCTGAGGATCCGCCCACGACGCTTACGGGCCTGCCTCTGAATTTCCTTGGCGCTCGCCACGCCGGCAAGGCCAACGTCCTCCAGGCAGACTTCTCTGTGCGGGTTCGCAATCCCCGTGACCTGATGATCACCGAGCCGGGCATCACGACCGACCAGAAGCGGGCTCGCATTGAAGAGTGGAACAAGCAGGGCAAGGCGTTCAACGTCAGCGCCGGGTATTAAGCAGGCAATCGATCCTCAAGGAACTTCCCTCGCATGGCAATTTCAAACGGAATCAAGATCGGTGTCCTGGTCGCGGCGCTGGGTGCGACCGCCTTCTTCACGTGGCGCAATCTCAACCAGAAGGTCGACGGCGACGACACATTCACCACCGCGATCCAGTACTACAAGTGTTCCGCCAACCACGAGTTTGAGATGACGGCAGAGAAGGCGCGGGCCACCGCGCGAGAGAACAACGGCATGGTTCTCTGCCCGACATGCAAGGCGATCTCGACCGACATGTACAAGTGTTCCAAGTGCAGCAAGTTCCTGGAACTCGTCGGCCACGGCCAGCTGCCCAAGGTGTGCCCGCACTGCAAGCAGCCCCCCGGCGCCTGAGTTTAAAGGCAATGAAGCTGTCCACCACGAGGCCGCGATCGATCGCGGCCTTTTTCATTGGATTGACAGTTCGTCCCGAGAGAAACTACAAGCCCTTGGCCAGTTCCTTCAGGTTCGCCCGCATCATCCCGCACCAGTCGCCCGAGCCCAGCGGATCGAGCGTTCGCAGCGGGATCCCGGCCTCATCCGCGATGCGCTTGGCGATCGCCGCGTCGAACTGGGGCTCCACGAAGATCGCCTTGGCGCCGGAGGACTTGATGGCTCCGACGGCGGCGGTCACCTGACCCGGGGTCGGCTCCGCGGATTCGACGGGACGCAGGACCGACGCGACCTTGAGCCCGTACCGCTCGGCCAAGCGGCCCCAGGCGCTGTGGTGGGTCACGATGGAACGCCCTGCAAACGCCGCAAGCTGCTCGCGGTACGCACGGTCGATCGCGTCCACATCCGCCAGCAGCTTCTCTTCCGATTCGACCAGTGTCCGTGCCGCCTCGGGGGACTCGCGGCCGGAGACCGTCAATGCCGCATTCATCGCGCCCGAAACCACCGGCACAAGCTGGCGAACCATGATCGGGTCGAGCCACAGGTGCGGGTCGACACCGCCGTGGTCGTGATCGTCGCCGCCATGGTCGTGCACATGCTCATGTGCATGTTCGTGCCCATGCCCATCATCCGCCGGTGTGGCCAGCCCGACCGCCCTTGCAAACGACACGGTCTGGCGGGCCCGGCTGGGGTTGTCGGCCAGGAACTTCTCAACCTGGGGCTCAAGACCAAGCCCGACGTAGACCACCACATCCGCGCTGGCGAGGTTCGCAAGATCGGCGGGGGTGAACTCATACCCGTGCTCGCTGCGGCCCGGAGGCATCAGGATCTTCACATCGGAGCCCGCGGGTGCGAGGCGACCGGCGATCTCGGAGAGGGGGGCGATCGTCACCACGACCTTGAGCCCGGTGCCCGCACGCGGACCGGAGGTTGAGGACTCCTTGCACGCCTGCATGAAGAAACCGCATCCGGCGATCAGCCCGGCCATGATCCGGCTTGCACGTCGACGATTCATCGTGAACGCTCCCAGTCGTGAGCACACGCGGTAGGGCGAGGCTCTTATTGAGAATGATATGTCAATAAGGCCTCGGCGGTTCGGACCGCCTTCAAATTCGACCTCGAAACGGTCCATGGGCTTGATGGGATCATCGCTTCCGGCTGCCGTGATGGCCGCCATCGTCGGTTCAGTACACTGGCATGTGCACAGGATGGCGACATGGGTCCAGCGCGGGTGTGCATCGTGCTGCACCGCGGCTGGAAGATGACCCGGCCCGCCGCGCTGTGTTCAGTTCGTGGTCGAAATGATGGCACACGACACGATCACACCTGTCCCACCTTATTTCCAGGCTGCGCTCGGGGCGGTCGATGCGGATACTGCACTTGCGCGGGCGTGGGATATATCCGGCGAGAGGCCGACCCTGGTGCTCGCGATCGGCAAGTCTTCGCTGGAACTGGCGCGAGCGGCGACGAGACTCTTGTCGAGCCCCGCGGAGTTGACCCTGGTTGCCGCGGTTCCAGAACGGCTGGCGCTGGCGGGCGCGGCCGATGGGATCGGCACGAGCGGCCGGGTTCGGATCTTCCCGGCCGATCACCCCTGGCCGACGGAGCGATCCGTGGTCGCGGCCGAAGCGATACGGGGGACGGTGGTCGAGTTTGCCCGTGTGCATGGGTCGTCGGGTCGGATCGTGGCCTTGATTTCCGGGGGCGGGAGTGCACACCTGGCGTTGCCCGATGGTGAGTTGGTTCTCAAGGATCTTGTCTCGGTGAACATGCACATGCAGCGGGCGGGGGCTTCCATACACGAGCTCAATGCGGTGCGCAAGCACACGGAGCGGTTGAAGGGTGGCCGGTTGGGGGTGCTTTCAGCGCCCTGTGATGTGCATGCGTTCGTCGCCTCCGATGTCATGGGCGATCCGATCGACGTGATCGCGTCGGGGCCCTTTGCACACGATCCGACGACCTTTCAGGATGCGATCCGGGCGCTCGAGCGGTACGGCTTGCTGGGGGCGTTGCCGAACATTGCACACCACCTGCGGGAGGGAGTCGCGGGGCGTCGTCTTGAAACGCCCAAGGCGGGGGAGATTGCCCGAATTCCGCATCAGGTTATCGCCAGCAACGCGGTTGCGATCGAGGCGGTTTCAAAGTCGCTCGAAGGCTCGGGGTGGAAGGTTGTGCACACGGCCCGCGAGCTTGGACCTGTCCATGCGGCACAGGTGGGGGAGGCGCTTGCACGGCGGGCGATCGAGGTTGCGGTGTGCAGTCGGAGTGGACACGGCAGGAAGCTCGCACTTGTCTGGGGTGGGGAGCCGGTGGTGGATGTAAGGCCCGCGGGAAATCGGTGCGGCGTGGGAGGCCCGAGCCAGGAGGTTGCGCTGGCCGCCTCGATCGTGCTGCACGAGTCGATGGAAGTGCTTCACCGGGCCGGGGCGGCGGTTTCCATCGCCAATTTCTCGACCGACGGTGTTGATGGGCCGACTGGTGCTGCCGGTGCGCTCGTGTCGCATGCGCAGATCGAGCGTCTGCCGATCGCGGCAGCGCGGGAAGCACTGTTCCGGCATGATTCGCACGGCCTGTGGACGAGCGTGGGCGGGCTGCTGTTGACAGGTCCGACGGGCGCGAATGTCAACCACCTGGCGGTGGTGCAGGTGTCGGATGCGCTGGGGTGAGCGAGCGCTTTGGGGGGCGTCAGGCGGCCTGACGCCCGGGGGCACGCGCGGTTGTGATGAAGCTTCTGCACATGGCGAGGAATGCATCGCGCTGGACGGGTTTGGTCATGACTTCATCGCAGCCTGCTTCGATGCAGCGCTGCCGATCGGTGGGAGAGGCGTGTGCCGTGAGCGCGATGATGGGGCTGGTCCATCCGGCCTGGCGGAGTGTGCGTGTCGCGGCGTACCCGTCGATCAGGGGCATCTGGATGTCCATGAGGATGAGGTCAAAGGGGGCGCCGTCATCCCTGGATCTCAGGGCCTGTTCGATCGCGTCCTGCCCGTTGCCGACGATCTGAACATCCGCCGCGATCTTGTGCAGGAAGAGGCTGAGCAGCCGCTGATTGTCGGGTGTGTCTTCGGCCAGCAGGATCCTGCCCCCCGGGGTGTGTGCTGGAACGATCGGCGGGTTGACGGCTTCGGCGAGGGGCATGTGCGTGACGGCGTAGGGGAGAGGACGCTCCGAGCGTGCTGGCGGCGCTTCTTCGCCGAGTTCTCTGGCGGCGTCGGCGAACACGGTGCTGGCCGAACCTGGCTGCAAGGGTCCGACCGCGAGGGTAAAGACGAAGGATGACCCATCACCAGGCGTGCTGGAAGCCTCGATCGTGCCGCCCAGGAGCTGGGCGAGATGGCGTGAGATGTTCAGACCCAGGCCGGTGCCGCCGTACTTGCGCGTGGTGGAGCCGTCGCCCTGCTCGAAGGGTTCGAAGAGCCTGGACATGGCCCGGTCGTCGATGCCCGGTCCAGTGTCCATGACTTCGATGGAGAGCAGAGGAACTGGGGAATCCTGAGGCGTCGCCATCTTCACGATCAGGCGCACGCCCCCCGAATCGGTGAACTTGACGGCGTTTCCAACGAGATTGACGAGGACCTGGCGGAAGCGGGTGGGATCGGTGCGGATGACGTCGGGCACGGATCCGGCGTATTCGACCTCGAGCGAAAGCCCCTTGCGCGAGGCCCGTTCGCGGAGGAGCATCAGGACCTCGTCAAGCAGCCGCGCTGTGTTGCAGGGAAGGAGTTCAACCTGCATGCGTCCGGCCTCGATCTTGGAGAGGTCCAGGACGTCGTTGATCAGGGTCAGGAGGTGCTCTGCACTCCCGCGGATCGTCCGGATGAACTCGCCCTGCGACGCGGGCGGGTGCTGGCCTTCAGAGAGAAGATCGGTGTACCCCAGGATCGCGGTCATGGGCGTCCGGAGCTCGTGGCTCATGTTGGCGAGGAAGGCGCTCTTGGCCTGCGTGGCGGACTGCGCGGCGAGGTTGGCGGTCGTGAGTTCGCGGGTCTTGGCTTCGAGTTCGCCGGTGCGGATCGCGACGAGCTGCTGGACCCGGCGGGTGCGCTGGAGGGTGAGCTCCATGAAGGCGCAGAGGAGTGCGGTGAGCACCACGCCGGCGGCGGCGACGCCGGCGGGGACAGCGTCCTGGAGTCCGTAGTTGAATCGGCTCCCCGAGATGATGCGAAGATCGATGCTCAGCCCCGCGCCGATGGGTACAACCCACAACCGGCCGGGGCGGCCGTCGACGATGTCGTCGACCGGGGCGGTGATGTTCGGGCGTGATGTCACCGCGGCGACGGTGGTCGTAATGCCGCCCGAGTCGAGGTTGGCCGCGGCGTCGGCGACGACATCATCCATGTCGACCAGGTTCAGGATGACGCCGCGGAAATCACGCCGGCGATGCTCGACGAGCGAGTCGACGCCGGTGAGGTAGACGGGCGCGACGAGCGCGACGACATGGGACCCGCCCGGGGCGCCGGGATCAAAGGGCACGACCACGGTGGTGATCGCCCCCGAATTGCGGGCGCTCTCGATGCACTCGGGGAGCGCCGCCCAGCGTGCGATGCGGGCCGCCAGCGACCCAGCGCTCGAGGGCGGATTGGCAATGATGCCCGCGGCGTCGATACTCCGCGCATCACGCTCATCAGGACCCGCGGGGGGCATGGGTAGCCATGCCCACTGGCGGGTCCCGGCGAGCGAGAGATTGGCGTTTCGGATCAGCCGGTCGAACTCCTGCTGTTCAACCTGCTGCGAGCTGTGGAAGTAAGCCTGGAGATATGAGAGCGCTGAGAGCCTGCCTTCGAGGGCGCGATTGAGCTGCTCGACGCAGTTGCCAGCGCGGCGTGCAAACTCGACCTCGTGGACATCCCGCTGCCAGCCGCGGACCCCCCACATGCCCGTGACGGTCAGGACAAGGCCGGCGATAGCGGTCAGGCCGACGGGAATGCGGCCGCCGGAGAGTCGCGAGATCCCCTTGTCGCCAAACTCGTCGCCGCGCGTCCAGCTTGCCGCGAGGGCGAGCAGCGAGGCGGTCACGAGCATGACATAGGCGACGATCCCGATGCGCAGCAGGAAATCCTGGAGTCCGTGCTGGCGTTCCAGGATCCCGTGCAGTGGCGTTCCCACCGAGAGGTAGCCCAGGGAGGAGCCTTCCCAGCCGCTGAGCTCGATCACGCTGCGGCAGCGCCCGGTGTCGTCGACCGCGTACTCGCCGGGGCGTGCGGCAGTCCTCCGCTCGAAGGAGATGAGCACACCGGCGGTCTGCTGGAGCGACCTCAGCGCCTGGTCGCCCAGCGGGCGGGCCATGAGCAGGAAGCCGACGATGGGGCCGGACCGATCGCTGTGCCGGATCGGCTTGATGGCCGCCCACGAGAGGCTGCCGTCGGGGCCGATGCAAAGCCCCCCGCGCTGGAACGTAAGATCGGACTGGGCTTCCAGCTCGGCGATGAGCGCGGCGGGCGTCGCGTCAACGCCGAAGTCCGCCGCCTGGGCTTCTGCCTGGTTGTAGTCAGAGTGCAGGATGTGCCGGCCCTGGCGGTCGTACAGCGCGATGCGGCTCAGCCCGAGCGTGGCGACCGTATCGGATGAAAAGTTCTCCTCGCGCCACGCCTGGTTGGCGGGATCAAGCGCGAAGTTGTACATCGCGTCCCATGCCGACCAGTCTTCAAGCGAACGCAGGACGTGTGCGAACTCGGCGTCAAGGCCGGCGTGAATCCGTGCGTGCGAGTTTGAGACGACGTCCGAGATCGCGCTGTCGGTCATCTCGCGGAGCTGGTTCGCCGCCGCGTGCAAGCCCAGCAACGGAGCCACCACCAGCACGACGGCCAGCAGGGAGATCGCAAGGACTTTTCGTGCGGTCAGGTTCAAGGTCCGGTGCACTCACGGGATCTCCATGAGTATCGAACCGCGCCGCGATGAACCGCAGTGCGGACCGGTCTTGCCGCTTCAAATTAGGCTAGGGTCTTTGCACCCTGACCAGACCGGTGAGGCCCGAGAACCCGCGCGGATTGAGGGGATCGGGCCGGATCCGGCTTCAGGAATGCTCAGACGTCGAGGTTCTTCACCTCAAGCGCGTGATCCTCAATGAACTTGCGCCGAGGCTCGACTTCCTCACCCATCAGGACCGAGAACAACGAGTCGGCCTCGGAGGCGGTATCCCAGGAAACACGCAGGAGCGTCCGCTTGGTGACGTCCATGGTCGTCTCCCACAACTGCTCGGCGTCCATCTCACCCAGCCCCTTGAAACGCTTGATCTCAAGCCCGCGGCGGCCCAGTGCGTGCAGGGCGTCGAGGATCTCAAGAGGACCTGCTGCCTCGGAGCTTCGACCCGAGGCCTGACGGACCACGCTTTCGGACCCCGCCGCGGGTTCTGCCTCATCGGGGTCGGTCGTCGACGCGGCGGTGGGCGAGGAAGCCGCGGCCGGCGCTTCTTCTGGGAGTTCGACCCCTGTCGCGCTGACCCAGGCATACTTGCACGGGAGCTTTTCACCGCTCACCGCTTCGCCATGGACTCGGCCGTGGTCCTCGATGCTGATGCCCATCGCGGCAAGGTCCGAGAAGATGCGTTCAAGCTCGCGGTTCTCGTGGAGTTCACGGATGGTGGCAACGGGGCCTGCGATGGCGGGCCCTGGGCCAGCCGGTGCGTGCGTCGAGGGGGGCTGATCGCCTGCGGAGGCGGCCGGCTGGCCCGTCGCCTGGCCAGTCATTTGGCCGGTCGTTTCGGTCGCGGCCTGGGCGATGGGCGCGGCGACGGCGGGGGCCGCGGCGTCGGCGAGCTGAAGACCGCGCTTACCAACCAGTGCATGTGCATCCTGGTCCGACCAGGCGTACGCCTCGCCGCCTCGCCAACCCACCCGGAAGAGCGGGAGGCGGCGACGACCCTCGGGATCCTGCGAGCGGACGGCGAGGAGGTCGGCGAACTTGGCGCCGCGCCGTTCGGCGATGGTCACGAGTTCTTCCATGCGGCGAAGGAGGCGGACCGCCTTGCGGAGCGTGTCGCCCTCGATGCGTCTTGCCTCGACGCCGGCCTTGCGCGGGTCGGTGGAGTCCTGCCGGACGACCAGCGCGGCGGACTCGAGCCCCAGCTCGGTCAGGGCGTCGTCCATCACGCGTTCATTGAGGACGTAGCGGCTCTTGCGCGCCTTGCCGTGCCCGCGGGCCACCTGGTAGAGCGGCGGCTGGGCGATATAGACGTGCCCGCGGCGGATCAGTTCAGGCATCTGCCGGAAGAAGAACGTGAGGAGGAGCGTGCGGATGTGGGAGCCGTCGACGTCGGCGTCGGTCATGATGATGACCTTGCCGTAGCGCAGCTTGGCGATGTCAAAGTCGCCGCCGATGCCGCACTTGAGGGCGGAGATCAGTGTGCGGATCTCCTCAAAGCCCAGGATCTTGTCGATGCGTGCGCGTTCGACGTTGAGAATCTTGCCCTTGAGCGGGAGGATCGCCTGGGTTTCGACGTCGCGACCCTGCGTGGCCGAACCACCTGCCGAATCACCCTCGACGATGAAAAGCTCGGACTTCTCGACGTCGCGCGTCTTGCAGTCGCGCAGCTTGTGGGGCATGGAGCCCGAGTCGAGCGCACTCTTGCGGCGGGTGAGTTCGCGGGCCTTGCGGGCGGCCTCTCGGGCCTGGGCGGCCACGATGCCCTTGAGGCAGATGCGGCGGGCGTCCTGGGGATGCTCTTCCAGCCAGGTGTCGAGCGACTCGCCGACCGATTGCGATACGAAGCCCTCGATCTCGGGGTTGAGGAGCTTTTCCTTGGGCTGGTTGTTGAACGTGGGGTTGGGGAGCTTCACGCTCACGACCGTGATGATCCCCTCGCGGAGATCCTCGCCTGTCGGCACCGGGTCGCTTTCCTTGATGATCCCCGTCTTGCGGGCGTAGGCGTTGAGGACGCGCGTGAGGGCGACCTTGAAGCCCTGTGCGTGCGTGCCGCCGTCGCGGTTGTTGATGTTGTTGGCGAAGGAAAGGACAGACTCGTTGTAGCCGTCGTGGTACTGGAAGGCGACCTCGCAGGCGAGGCTCTGCTCGGGGATGTCCTTGCGGACGTAGATCGCCGGGCTCATCGGGTTCTTGCCGGACATCAGGTGCCCGACGTATTCGAGCAAGCCGTTCTCGGCGTGGAATGTCTCGCTGTGGATCTTCCCGTCGGGACCGACGCGCTCATCCGTGAAATGGATGGTGACGCCGGGGTTGAGGTAGGCAAGTTCGCGCAGACGCGTCGCCAGCGTCTGGTAGACGAAGTTCACGTCCGGAAAGATCGTGGGATCGGGCCGGAAGGTCACGCTCGTGCCGCGTGAACGCTTGGAGCCGGGGGGAATCGCCCCCAGGGCGGTGAGTTCCTGCGTCACACGCCCGCGCTCGAACTCGATCGTGTACATCTTGCCTTCGCGCCAGACTTCGACGCGCAGGTGCTCTGAGAGTGCGTTGACGCACGAGACGCCCACGCCGTGCAGACCGCCGGAAACCTTGTACGCCGAGCCCTCTTCGCCGAACTTGCCGCCCGAGTGCAGGACGGTCAGCACGATCTCGACCGCGGGCTTGCCGTCGAGCGCCGGGTTCTCGTTGCGGATGGGGTCGATGGGTATGCCGCGGCCGTCGTCGGTGACGTTGCACGAGCCGTCGGCCTGGATGGTCACGCTCACCGCCGAGGCGTGGCCCGCCATGGCCTCGTCGATCGAGTTGTCGACGACCTCGTAGACCATGTGGTGCAGCGCAGAAAGCCCCGTGCCGCCGATGTACATGCCCGGACGCTTGCGGACCGCTTCAAGGCCTTCGAGGACCTTGATCTGCTCGGCGTTGTAGTCGGTGTTGACGTGTCCGGGGCCGTGCGGGCCGTTCAGCCCACCCGCGCCCGAAGGGTTGGTTGGATCGCCAGAAGCCGGTGCGGGAGGTGTTTCCATACCTGTTGTCGTCATGGTGCGTCAGCCGCAGGCAGATCAGCCGGACCGGGCCATCCCCGCGTTGCCTCCAAAGCCCCTGAGGGGCACTGGGAAACGCGTCCGGCAGGGGTGCAAAACGGGTCCCGGAAGACGCCCGTTCCAATGCGAATTCCGGTGTCAGAAACAGGCCCCAAACGAGCTGTTCCCATCATAGGTCAGGGCCACGAACATTGCCCGTTCTTGACATGATTTTCGTCCACGTTTCCAGCCCAAAAAACCCTCGAAATTCACGTTGCATCTCGCGCCTTTTCGACCCCTGACGCCAGCCTCCCGGGGGCGGCCCTTCCCTGGGCTTGCACAGGCGCTGCACACCCGCTCCGGTGTGCAACCCAGAGTCACGAACCCCGCCCGTCGCGCGTCCCCCCCGACGCTCGCCGCCCCTTTGCACGTTCTGGTGTTACGCATCCCGATGTAACACGATCGTGCTTCATGTCCGGTCGCCTTCGTCCCCTCTGGTACTATCTCGCCATGCAACGCAGAACCTTCCTCAGCGCCACCATCGCTTCGCTCACCGCCTCTGGCCTGGCCGCACGTGCGGTGGCAGGTTCGGGCGGTCAACCTGCGACATCCCCTGCATCCGCTCCTGCCAAGCCGGGCTACGAGCCTCGCGACCCCGCGGCGGCCTCGAAGCTCGGGTGGGAACTGGGGACGCAGGCGTGGACCTTCCGCGACCGTACACGCTTTGAGGTGATTGACACCGCCAAGATGCTGGGCCTCACCTGTGTGCAGCTCTTCCCCGGCCAGCAGCTCAACAAAGACTCTGCGGAACTCAAGGTCGGCCCTGCAATGACGCCGGAGCAGCGCACCATGCTCAAGGACAAGCTCAAGTCCTCCGGTGTCCGTGCACACTCCTTCGGCGTCATCGGCCCCGGCAACGATGAGAAGGATGTCCGCGGCTTCTTCGAATTCGCCAAGGACATGGGGATGAAGGGCCTGGCGTGCGAGCCGGTGATCGTCGGCAATTACGAGGATGGCAAGCCTCAGGAGTCGTGGAAGCTTCTCGACAAGCTCACGCGCGAGTACGGCATCTACGTCGCGTGCCACAACCATCCCAGGCCCAGCACCTATTGGAAACCCGAGGTCATGCTGACGTGCACCAGGGGGATGAACAACAAGCTCCTTGGCGCGTGTGCGGACACGGGCCACTGGGTTCGCTCCGAGCTTGGGACGGTGGACTCGCTGAAGAAGTACGAAGGCCGGATTTTCGAGCTGCACTTCAAGGATGTGAAGGACAACGCCGACCGGCCGTGGGGGACCGGGGCGGGGGATGCACGCGGGCAGCTCGCGGAGCTCAAGCGGCAGGGGTTCAAGGGGCCGATCTTTGTCGAGTACGAGACCGGCGCTGGAACCGAGCTTGAAATGAACGTGGCCAAGTGCGTCGAGTTCTTCGACCGGACTTCGAGAGAGCTGTCGTAAACGCTGCTGGAAGATGGCGATCGATCACGCCGCGAGGTGAGCGACCCGCGGCGTCTTTGCGTTCGGTCAGCCCTCTCTCCTGCACTTGACCCACGTGGCCATCATGACCTCGTCGACGTATCCGTGGCGGGGGAGGTAGCATTCGGCCATGCGGCGGCCCTCCTCCTCAAATCCCAGGCGTTCATAGAGGCGGATCGCGCGGACGTTGACGGAAAGAACGCTCAGGCGGACTTTTTCGAGCGTGGGGTGGTCCTTGGCCCAGGCGAGCATGGCGCGGATCAGCGCGGTGCCGATGCCCGCGCCGCGATACTCCTGCGCGATCGCGATCCCGAACTTCCCGCGGTGGCGGATGCGCTTGCGCGAGGGCGATGCGAAATCAAGGCCTCCGACGATCCGGCCCTGGTGGAGCGCGACCAGGCGCAGAAGGCCCGGCTCACGAGCGATCCGCCCGAGGTCGCCGCGAACGGCGTCGAGATCAGCCGAGAATTCCTCCGGCTCCGCGGTCGAGAACTCCCATCCCGACTGCGATCGGTTGAACTCGATGAGGGCTTCGGCTTCCTCCACGCGGCAGGAGCGGATCTCGATGGTTCGAGCCGCCAGGACAAGGGTTACCGGGTCGAGCATCGCCATGTACGAGGCTCCGGGGAAATCGTGAATCAGCGTAC
>DATGXW010000143.1:0-14904 GCA_035298585.1 Phycisphaerales bacterium | reverse complement strand
GATCGCGTACTGCTCCGCGACCCAGCGGCTCCCCAGGCTGATGTGGTGCCGGACGATCACGTTCGGACGCCACTTCTCGATCACGTGCCGGGTCAGTTCGATCGTCGGCTTGACGCTTCCATGGATCAGTTCATCGATGATCAGGCGCGGGCTGGCAAACTCGCGGACCAGCCGCGGATCATGGATGACCTTGTGGTAGTCCTCCAGCGTTCCCAGCGGGTAAAACCCAAGACCCGCCGCCCGGATCCGGGCCTTGAAGTGCGGATTGGTCGCGATCCGGACCTCGTGCCCCCTGGCCTTGAGTGCAAGCCCCACCCCGATAAAGGGGTGAACATCGCCGGCCGACCCGAGGGTGATCATCAGCACTTTCATGCGGGAAGGAAGTGGTAGGAGGCTTGAACCCAGGCGGAGCGGGATCCGCCCGAATGTGCACATGCCCCCGATGTGCACATATCATTGCCCTTGCTGTCCCGGTAGCTCAGTTGGATAGAGCAGCCGCCTTCTAAGCGGCAGGTCGGGCGTTCGAATCGCCCCCGGGACGCTTGCATACTCGCCAGTGCCCAGTGCCCAGTGCCCAGTGCCCAGTGCCCAGTGCCCAGTTCTTGAAGCGCGTGGTACCCTTCCCCTCATGAAATGCTTCGCCCAGGTTCTCGATCTCAAGAACGACCCCGCACGGATCGCCGAGTACAAGGATTGGCACACCCGAGTCTGGCCTGAAGTCACGCGCGGGCTGCGGGCGATCGGCATCCGCAACATGAAGATATTTCTCGTGGGCACCCACCTTTTCATGTACTACGAAGCGCCCGACGATTTCGTCCCCGAGCGCGACTACCAGCGGTACGCACAGGATCCCCGTGTCCAGGAATGGGACCGCATGATGCGCGGCTTCCAGGAGCGCGTTCCCGAGGCCATCAGCACCGGGCCGACCGCGCCGTGGTGGACGCCGATGGAGTGCGTCTTTGACCTTGAAAAGGCCCCCTGACGCGCGCGGGACCCGCGACTTTGCCGGGGATTTGCGGTGAGTATCGCGCGACGCCTCAATCCCCCGGTGTGCATATCCTTTTCCCCCTTATGCTGCGAAAAGTTCTGCACTCCAAGCTCCACCGGTGCGTGGTGACGGCGGCTCTCCCCGACTATGTCGGCTCGATCACCATCGACGCCGACTTCCTGCGTGCATCGGGCATGCGGCCCAACGACGCGGTCGAGATCGCCAACTGCCGCAACGGCGAGCGATTTGAGACCTACATCATCTGGGGTGAACCCGGCAGCAGGAAGATCGAGATCAACGGCGCGGCCGCACACCTCGTCGAGGTCGGCGACCCGCTGATCGTGATGCACTACGCCCTGATGGATGATGGCGAATACGCCCGGCACCGTCCGACGGTCCTGGTCTTTGATCCAGGCAACGCCGTCCAGCAGATTGTGCACTACGACAAGAAGTGACCCGGCCCGAGTCGGGCGGCGGTGTACGGTCCTCGGGGGGCGAGGAGGACGCGTACAAAGTGGCGTTTCTGACGGAAACGACCGGCAAAAAAGAACCGAGCCTGCACCAGATGGCGCAGGCTCGGCTTCCTATCTCTTCGGCCGGCGGTCTTGTCCACCCAGACCTGTCAGCATGGGTGGCCGTCTCGGCCGTCTCCTGAAACCTCGCATCGTGATGAGGTCATCGAACGTGATCTGCACACCGTGCACAGGAGCCTGCACGGGGGCATTGGATTTCCAGGCTCGCGTTACTGCTTCTCGTGCCCGAGCATGTCGATCGAGTATCGGAGGACCGGCGGGCTGTCGATGCCGGTGACGACCTGCCAGAAGGGGTCATCGTGCCCTTCATCGACCGACCAGCTCTGAAACTGTCCCTTGGGGTCCTCGGCGTAGAGATCAAGCGAGGGACCGCCGACGAAGACCGCGCGGTGGATCAGCAGGAGATCATCGTCGCAGTATTCGCTCTCGGCCGCGACGCCGGCCATGGCGTCGACCAGCTTGCCGAAGAGCGGGCGATCGGCCTCGAGCAGATGATCCGCATCGTGCCAGATGTAGTAGCGGTACTTGCTCGCGGGCTTGCCGTGGAAGACGTGGCGGTGACGCAGGAGCGACACGACGCCCGAGGGACCATCGATGCCGCGATCGAGCGCCGGGCCGGGGATCGCCTGCTCAAGCTGCTCGCAGAACGACTCAAGATCGGTGATCGAGCGGCCGTACAGGTTGCAGACCTCGACATCCCGGAGGCTGCCCAGGAACCTCGCCAGCGAGGTGGCGAAGTGGAGCTTGCGCCTCGGAAAGTGGCTGACGGCGCACATGTGGTGCTCGTCCAGAAGCTGTGTGACATCGGCGTGCCAGTTCGCAACGGCGAATGGCGACTCCGGTTGTCGCGAAAGCGCACTCATAACGACTCCGCCCGTCTTGGGCTTCCCCAGAGTTCCCCTCGTACAGGACACATATCCCGTACAGCCGGTCGTCCCTTCCCGGCTTTCCTACTCGGAATGTGCACCAAAACCGGAATAAAGCCACCCGGCGGGAACGTTTCTCGCAAAAATGGCCTGTGGAGAGTCGGTCAAGGCCTTGACACGGCCTTTGGAAAACGCTCACGCTTGGCGGGTGATGCCGGCTTCAAGACCGGAAAACGCCCCGGGAGCCTGATCCTTCCATACACCGAATATCAAGATGTCGCGGGGACCGAGAAGATCTTGACCGTGCTGGTCCGGCCGTTGCCGCGCGTGATTGTCACCAGGCCGCCCGGCGCCGGGTCGGGGATGGTGTAGGTCGAGGTGTGCACACCGCCCGCCCGACCGTCGGCGTTGGGCCCCCCCATGCTCCCCGTCGACTCGCAGACGATGAACTGATTCGGCCCCGTCCGGCGGCTGACGATGGCGATGTGGTTGCTTGCCGAGGCATCGGAACCTTGCCAGATAAGCACATCCTCGGGCTGGATGGAAGCACTCGTGGTGCGCACGGTTCCGCCCGCCGCGAAGGAGTCGATGCTGCGCTCGCGCCAGTTGGGGCGCGAGAGCGCAAAGAACGCGTTCACGAAGCCGCTGCAATCAAGGCCGATCCCCGCGATGGCCAGGTCATCGCAGTAGCTCCCCACGCTCTCAGGAGTACATCGGCCCAGCGTGATCGCGTACGAGAGCGTCAGGGCGACGTGCGAGGGTTGGCCCTTGCCGTAGAAGGTCCACGCGATCGCGGTTCGATGTGCAGTGGGAGGGGGTTCCACCAACCGCCGGGCCGCGGGAAGCCGCCGATTCGCCTGTGCACGCACCGCGCTGACGAGCAGGTCCTTCTCCTGCATGTTGGGTGTACGGTCCGGGATGTTGTTATTGGTATAGATGCGGGCCGCGGCCGTCAGTGTGCGAACCGTGCCGGTCGCAGGCTCCCGATAGACCACCGGCAGGTTGAGGTAGACACGTGCCAGTCCCTCCGGCGTGAGCGGTGATGGAAGCGGGACGTGTCCCGTGACGGCAAAGAGTTCCGGCCCGTCGTCGGCCGGGGGAAGGCTCGGCCCCCGATCGGCGTGCACATCGGTCCCCGGCCTGACATAGCAGACTTGCCGTTCATCGTCGTAAATAACGCCTGGATCTTCACCGAGTCCATCGGCGGTGCAGACGAGGCCTGTAATTCCGGGGATTCGGCGGCTCATGTGTCATTCCAAGGGACAGAGTGAGGCCCCGGCGAGAGCTTGGGGGGCAGTGTACGGGAAGGGTGGGGGATTCCAAAGGCAAAGTTGTGCAACGTTCCGGACCCGGAACTAGCATCGTCCGTGCGCACACCTCGCGTGATCATTATCGGCGGAGGCTTTGCAGGGCTCGCGGCGGCACGTGCACTGGCGAAAGCCCCGGTCGAGACGCTCCTGATCGACCGTCGGAATCACCACGTCTTTCAACCTCTGTTGTATCAGGTGGCGACGGCGGCGCTCTCGCCGGCGGACATCGCATCTCCGATCCGGCGTGTGCTGCGGGATGTCCGGAATTGCCGGGTGGGGATGTCCGAGCCGACGCACATTGATGTGGAGCGGAGGCGTGTCCATTTCACGGAGGAGTTCTTCCTTGAGTACGACTGGCTGATCCTGGCGGCGGGGGCGACGCACTCGTATTTCGGGCACGACGCGTGGGCGAAGCTGGCGCCGGGGCTCAAGTCGATCGAGGATGCGACGGAACTGCGGCGGCGGATCCTGCTGGCATTCGAGTCGGCGGAATATGAGGGTGATGAGGAGGCGCGTCGGGCCGCGCTGACCTTTGCGATCGTCGGCGGCGGTCCGACGGGTGTCGAGCTTGCGGGGGCGATCAAGGAGATCGCGGCCCAGACGATTCCCGATGATTTTCGGTTCATCGACACCACCACGACGCGGGTCATCCTGCTCGAGGGCGAACCCAGACTTCTCTCGGCGTTCCCGCCGGAATTGAGCGAGCGTGCACGGCGGGACCTTGAGTCGATGGGTGTTGAACTGCGCCTGGCGACGCGCGTGACCGATGTGACCGAGGGGGGTGTGAAAGTGGGGGATGAGTTTGTGCCGGCGCGGACAGTCTTCTGGGCGGCGGGGGTGAAGGGGAGCCCGCTCGGGAAGACGCTGGGGGTCCCGCTGGACCGCGCGGGAAGGGTGATCGTGGGGCCCGACTGCGCGATCCCCGGCCATCCGGAGGTGTTCGTCGTCGGCGACATGGCGGCCATGGTGAGCGCTGACACCGGCAAGCACGTGCCGGGGGTCGCGCAGGGTGCGATGCAATCGGGGCGATACGTCGGGCGGATGATCGCCGGGGAGACGCGGGCCCTCCAGCGAGGGGAGCGGGCGGATACCTCGCGCCGGTCGCCGTTTGTGTATCACGACAAGGGATCGATGGCGACGATCGGCCGCGCCAAGGCGGTCGCATGGATCAAGGGGATGAAGTTCGGCGGGTTCATCGCGTGGGCGCTGTGGGGGGCGGTGCACATCATGTTCCTGGTGAGTTTCCGGAACAGGCTGGCGGTGCTTGCCAACTGGATCTGGTCGTGGATCTTCTTCTCGCGGGACGCGAGGCTGATCACGGGTGATTCAACATTGATGATCAAGAAGCCGCTGACGCCGCCGGAACGGTAGAGAGTGACGCGGGCCCCGCGCCAGCGCACGAGTTTCTGACCGCCTTTGAATGGGGAGACTCAAGCATGCAGAGCAAAGCTTTGACGGTCGAGGCATATTTGAAGGAACTGGACCCCGCGCGTGCGGCCGTGGTGGACGCGGTGCGTGCGGTGATCCTCAAGAACCTGGGCAAGGGCCTTGAGGAACGCATGTCGTACGGCATGATCGGGTACTGCGTGCCCCACACGGTCTATCCGGCGGGGTATCACTGCGATCCCAGCCAGCCGCTGCCCTACGCGGGGCTTGCCGCGCAGAAGAACGCGTACTCCCTCTACCTGATGTCGATCTACGGGAGCCAGAAGCAGCGGGAGTGGTTCATCCAGGCGTGGGAGAAGACCGGCAAGAAGCTCGACATGGGCAAGTCGTGCATCCGTTTCAAGTCGCTCGACCAGGTTCCGCTTGAGGTGGTGGGGGAGGCGATCCGTCGCGTCTCGGCGGAGCAGCACATCGCGGAATACGAGAAGAACATCAAGCCGCCCGCCAAGAAGAGTGAGGCCAAGGCCGGGAAGCCCGGGCGAGTGAAGGCCCAGCCCGGGAGCACCAAACCCGCAAAGCCAATGGCAAACGCCAAGGCCACCACGGCCTCCGCCAAGGCCGCGTCCCAGAAGGCCGCGAAGGCATCCGCGAAGAAGAAGTCTGGCAAGCGGTCCTCATGATGAACGCGCGGCCTTGAGCAACGATCGGGCGTCCGTGCGCCGTGCTCGAACCCCCCTGCAGAAAATATTCAACCACATGGTTGATCGTCTGTCGCGACGGGTGTATATTCAACTTAATGGTTGAGCATCGATTTTCACCGCTGGACCGGGTCTTTCGTGCGTTGGCCGACCCCACTCGCCGCAGGATGCTGCGAAGGCTGTCCAAGGGCGAGTGCACGGTTTCCGAACTGGCCGAGCCGCTGGAGATGTCGCTCGCGGCGGCGTCGAAGCACATCAAGACGCTGGAGGATGCGGGGCTGATGCGCCGCGATCGGCGCGGGCGTGAGCACTGGTGCAGCCTCGATGCACGCCCGCTCGAAGATGTCCAGTCGTGGTTGAAGTTCTACGAGGCATTCTGGTCCGGCAGGCTTGATGCACTGGAGCGTGAGTTGAGACGCGAAGACGAAGTCGAACACACGGCCCAGAAGCGGCCAGTGCGGCCACCGCGGCCACCGCGGCCAGTGCGGTAAGTGCGGAACGCACATTGATGGCGCGCGAATCCCCGCGAAGCGTGCAAATGTGCAGGCGGGCCACCGACACCGCGGCGTGTCATGGAAGTGGAAGATGGATCTCTGGGCCGGAAATGGACCGTCTCAGTGTGCAGCTTGACGAGGTGGATGGGTTGCGGCAAAAAGGAGAACGAATCATGTCGAAGCAAGGTACGGTGGTGGATGGCCAGACGGTGCGCTTTGTTCGGACCCTTCCCGGCCCGATCGAGCGCGTGTGGGAGTACATCACGAATCCGGAAAAGCGGATGCGGTGGCTGGCGGGTGGGATCACCGAGCCGCGTGTGGGCGGGAAGGTGGTGATGGAGTTTGTGCACACGAGGATCTCGGACACGCCCGAGCCGACGCCCGTGGAGTTCAAGAAGATCGAGAACGGGTGCGGGTTTGAGGGTCGTGTGCTGCGGTGGGAGCCCCACACGCTGTTCGCGATGTCCTGGGGATCGGAGAAGGGCGTCCCCGATTCAGAAGTGGAGTTCTCGCTCGCGCAGCAGGGCAAGGATGTGCTCCTGACGCTGACGCACCGCAAGCTTCCGACGCGTCACGAGATGCTGAGTGTCTCGGGCGGGTGGCATGCACACCTGGACATCCTGGAGGATGAACTGGTGCTGGGCAGGCGTCGTGCGTTCTGGGCGAATTTCCTGGCCAACCGGGGTCAGTACGAGGGGATCGTTCCGGCGAACGCAGGCGCGTGAGCGAGGATGAGCGGGGACAGCAGACAGCAGACAGCAGACAGCACGACCAGGAATGAAGGCCCCCGATCCGGGGGCCCTTTTCATGCTGTCCGCTCTCTGCTGTCTGCTCTCTGCTTTTTGCCGTCTGCCGTCTGCTATCTGCCGTCTGCGTCTCGGCCCTCGACGCCTCAGCCGATCCTCGCCTGTCCACCCATGTAAGGTCGCAGGCACTCAGGGATCGTGACGGTGCCATCCGCGTTCTGGTGGATTTCGAGGAACGGGATGAGGAAGCGCGGGCTCGCGAGCACAGTGTTGTTGAGCGAATGGCAGAAGGTTGTCTCGCCCTTGCCCCCTTCGCCCCCCGCGCGGTAGCGCATGTTGAGCCGGCGGCACTGGAAGTCGTAAAGGCGCGAGGCCGAGTGCGTTTCTCCGTACGCGCCGGTGGGGGACTTGTCGGGTCCGAGTTCGCCGCGGCCGGGCATCCACGATTCGATGTCGATCATGGAGGCGTTCTTGGGTCCAAGGTCGGCGGTGCAGCACTGCAGGAGGCGGTAGGGGATGCCCAGGCGCTGGAGCAGCGTCTCGACAAAGCCGATCATCCGGGCGTGCCATGCACGTGATTCGGCCTCATCGGCCTTGCAGATCACGACCTGCTCGACCTTGTCAAACTGGTGGATCCGGTAGAGGCCCGCGGTGTCCTTGCCCGCGGCGCCCGCTTCGCGGCGGAAGCACGTGCTGACGGTGATGTACCGCAGGGGGAGCATCGCCTCATCGAGGATCTCGCCCTGGTGGATGCCCATGAGCCCGACCTCGCCGGTGCCGGTGAGGAAGAGGTCGTACCCGCCGCCGCGCTTGGACTCTTCGATGTGGTACGCCTGCTCCCGTCCCGCGGGGAAGAAGCCGGTCCCGACCATGGCCTCTTCCCGCACGACGACCGGGACCGACATCGCCTTGAAGCCGTTTTCCTGCGTCATGAAATCCACGGCAAAGCGGAGCACCGCCTGGTGCAGCCGCATGCCGTCGCCGGTGAGGATGTAAGAGCGGGCGCCGGCGATCTTGACGCCGCGTTCAAAGTCGGCAAGACCCAGGTCGCGGACGAGTTCCAGGTGCGTCTTGGGCTTGAAACCGCGGTTGGCCTCGAAAGACTTGCGGGTGTCGAAGGCGGGCGGGTCCCAGCGCTTGACCTCGACGTTGTCGTCGGCGGAACTGCCCACGGGCACATCCGCGTCGGGCGGCAGGGGAACCTGCAGCAGGATGCCGTTGAGTTCCGGGTCGATCTCGTTGATCTTGGACTCGATCTCGGCGACGGCGGCCTTGAGCGCTGTGGGCTTGGCGCTGAGCTGCTCGATCTGGCCCTCGAGGTCGGCGGCTTCGGGTCCGTGCTTGCCCTTGAGCTGGCCCTTGAGCTTGCCGATCTGGGGACCGATCTCCTTGGCGAGCCGGTTCTGCTCGGCGCGCAGGCGTTCCTGCTCGGTGAGCAACTGGCGCTTCTGTGCATCGAGGGCGATCAGGCGGTCGATGTCGACCGGGATGTTCTTGGCCTTGGCCCCAAGCGCAAAGCGGGCGGGATTCTCGCGAAGCTGACGGATATCGATCATGGATGCGGTCCGATCTGGCTGAAAACGTCCCTGTCTCGTGGCGGCCCGGCGTGTGCACCGGCGCCCCTGGGCGGTGATAATACGGAGGCGGATGTACACCGGAGCGGCGGAAAGGAACCCGGAAGATTCGGGCTTTGGGAGGCTGATTTGCAACCCCGGGGAGGGTCTCCTGTATCTTGTGCCCGACGCCCGGTGCGGACTTATCTGGAGCGGTGATGCCCAAGCTGATTCTCAGGACGATTCGAGGTGATGCACGTGATACCAGGCTGGGCGACACGCCCGTCTCGATCGGGCGCGGGCAGGAGAACATCCTGTGCATCCGTGATGAGCGGGCCAGCCGCCTGCACTGCGTGATCGAGCAGGATGCCCGTGGCGGTTTTCAGGTCCGCGATCTTGCCTCACGCAACGGCACCAGGATCAACGACACGCGGGTGATGGAATCCCCGCTGCGCCCAGGCGACATCCTGAAGATCGGCCACCACGAGTTCCTGGTCGAGCTGGACGAGGTCTTTCCTGAATCCGCAACGCCGCAGCAGATCGCCGGCATGGGCGAGCCGGGAGAGGTTGACCTGGGCCCGGAGGGCACACCTCCCGAGCCACCGCCGATCCCGGCGTACCCCTCGATGGATGAGGCCGAGCGCGTCAAGCTCTCCTCTGAATCAATGGAATGGGTGCAGAAGCTCGAGGACCTGATCGACTCGCTGCCCCCCAGGGATGCACAGAAGGAGTCGGTCTCGCTGGTCGATGCGACGGGGAAGAACTCGCAGGCGTTGACGACCGACAGCGTGGGCCCCATGGGCATGCGGCTGCTGCTGCGCGTGGCCTCCAAGTCGCGTGCCACGGATATTCACATCGAACCCAAGGGCGACCGCAACCACATCCGGATGAGGATCGACGGTCAGATGGTCTCGATCGTGGATCTCCCCGCCCGCGTGGGAGAACTCGTCTACGGGATCATCAAGACCGCAGCGCAGATCAAGATGGCGGCCCGGGACGCCGTGCAGGAAGGGCACTTCTCCGCGCGATTCCCCGATCGTCGCGTCGACTACCGCGTCAGCTTCACCCCCAGCGTCTATGGCCAGAAGCTCGTGCTGCGGGTGCTGGACACGCGCGGCCTGCCCCGGTCGGTGAACGAACTGGGCCTGGTCCCGTACATGGTCGACCGAGTCCGGCGGATCTGTGAGCAGGACCACGGCCTCCTCTTGGTGTGCGGGCCGACGGGTTCGGGCAAGACCACCACGCTGTACACGTGCATCCGCGAGATCGACCGCAACTCGCGCAACGTGGTCACGATCGAGGATCCGGTCGAGTATCAGCTCGACATGGTCACGCAGATCCCCATCGATGAGCACAAGGGCAACAGCTTCGGGAACCTGCTGCGTTCGGTGCTCCGCCAGGATCCCGACGTGATCCTGGTGGGCGAGATTCGGGATGAAGAGACCGCGCGCACGGCCATGCAGGCGGCCATGACCGGGCACGTGGTCTTTTCGAGCATCCACGCCAAGGACACGATCGCCGCTGTTTTCAGGCTCCTGGAGCTCAAGGTCGAACCGTACCTGGTCGCCAATTCGCTCGATCTTGTGCTCGCGCAGCGGCTGGTCCGCGTCCTCTGCGACACGTGCAGGCGCGAGGTCGCCGTATCGCCCGGGCAGGCGACGCGGCTTGGAAAGTACCTCAACAACAAGACACGGATCTTTTCCGCCACGGGCTGTCCCAAGTGCATCCGCACCGGCTACCGCGGCCGGCGTGCGATCTTCGAACTGCTTGATTTCACCGACGACCTGCGCGACGTTGTGCTGCGCGAACCGACGATCCAGGCGATGAAGAAGGTCATCGAGACAGGCCACTTCACCACGCTGGTCCAGTTCGGGTGGAGGCTTGTGGCCGAGGGTGTGACCACCCTCGACGAGGTCGATCACGTCGCGGGCGTCGGCTGAAGTTGGCGCGAAGATCAGGCGTCAGTGGTTGTGTGCATCCCGGCCGCCGGGTGGGGGCGGATCAGCGCTGTCGCGATCGGACGCGGCGGCGGAAGTCTCTGGCGGCTTCAAGGTAATCACGGGCCGGACGGGTTCGGATGGATCGTCCGGCCGAAGCGCATGTGCAAGATCCGCGGCCGGCGTGGCATTCCCCGAGAGCTTGGGCTCCGGCGTCGGCGGCGCGAAGTGGTGCACATGACCGGGGAGCGCGGGTGGCTCTGGTGATGGGGACGGCGAGGGTGGCGTGACGGGCGAGGGGGAGGGTGAGGGCGACGGGGACGGCGGGTGATGGAGGTGACCGCCAAGGGCGGGATCGAGCGGCGATTGATCGACCGCGATGCTGTGTGCAGTCTGCCAGCGGGCATAGATGTCGTCGATCCAGCCGTGGAGGATCCAGAAGTTCTCGTTGTAGTGGGCCACGGAAAGATCGGCCATGCTCGCCGCGAAGCGCTGCGGGTGGTTCGGATACATCTCGTTCTCGATGTTGCCGATCACCCCGTGCAGCAGGTTATGGACATCGCTCCCCGGCGTTGTGACGAGCCTGGTGCGCTCGATGAAGGCGCCGAGCTGGTCGGCGGTCGAGGCGGGGTCGCGGATGATCGCTTCGATCCCGGCGAGTGCGTTGGTCCGGGTCTGCGCGGGCAGCCGCTGCATGTAGAGCGCCGGGATGCGCGGCCACACGTACCACGCCACGTTGTGAGCGGGCGTGTTGAGGAGGATCCACTTGTAGTGGCGGATCATCATCCGGTGGAACTCGAGGAACTCCTCGCCGGCGCCGGGCTCGTCGAGATACTTGATGTCGGGGTACGCCGCACGTGCACGACGCCAATCCTCGCGTTCGTCCATCGGCAGCCATCGCTCGCGGTGGCGTGCGATGTGCCAGTCTCCGTGCGTGGCCATGTGATGTCGGATCGCTGCAACGAGCGCTTCGGGCAGAATCATGTGTTTTCCCTCCAGTGCGAATCCCTCCCGGCGAGAACCGCCGGGTCGTTCAGAAGCTCAGTGGATGCCGCCGGCGCTGAGGCCGGCCCCGCGAGCGGGTCAATTGTCCGAAATGTCGACGGCGACCGCGTTCAGCGAGACGTGGACATAGCAGCGGTACGTATCAACCCCCTCGGCCACGTCGATCCAGATGGGAGCCTTCTCGCCGCTTGCCTTCACTTCCATCAGGAACCCCGAGGTCACGTGCGTTCCATCCGGGAGCCTGCGATACACGGGCTGCCCCTGCTGGATCTCGACGGTCGATCCGGGAGCGCCCTTCCATTCCTGGTTGAACCGCTCTGAAAGGCTCTCGAGCGCGATCTCGGCGGCGTGCTTGGCGTTGTCGGCGTTCACGATCTGGTTGCACGCCTCGGAGAGCAGCTTGTGGATGTCGGCAAACTGCGTCAGGTCCTCCAGGACGCGGGCCTCGAGCGCGCTTGCCGAGAGCCGGTCGGGCGGGATGGGCGGGTTTTCGCCAAGGTCGGACGTGGTGACGGGCAGACGTGCCGCAACAATCTTGTGAGGCTTCACGAGGTTCCCTCCGTTGATGATTTCCGACGCCCCGCGGGCGTCAGGCTTTTGGCACAGCGAAAACCGTGGTACGCGAACGCGTCGACGGGATAAGAACTCAGGACCGAGAGGTTCACGCGCTCGGGAATGTCGTTCCAGGCCCGTCCCACGAGTATCACGCCGCCGCGACCCTCCGTGAGCGACCCGGTGTATTCGAGCAGCGGCCCGAAGGTCTGGCGAAGCTCGCGCGAATCGGGCACGGACGCCGTGAGCGCCGCCCGGGTCGTCTGCTCGATGTAAAGATTGAAATGGTCCTGGTCGACCAGCGACCTGCTCGAAAGAAGCGACTCGACCGAAGGCGCGGACGCGCGGGCTTTGTCGAACGTGTTTCCCCACGGATACAGCCGTCCCTCCGCGCCGCGTGCCGCGGCCTGCCACTCCAGGGCGGTGGGGAGGCGCTTGCCGACCCATGCCGCATACGCCTCGGCGTCGAGCATGGATATCCCCGCCGCGGGGAGTGCGCCATACTCGGGCTTGTACCCCCAGAGCTGCCACGGCCTGGGCGCGGGGTATCCCGTCGCGTCGATGAAAGCCTTGTACTGTGCGTTGGTGACCAGGTCCCGATCGATCAGGAAGGCGTCGAGTTCCACGGTTCGCCTCGAGAACTGGTCGCCCGGCGTGTCAAACCAGCCGAAGTGGTACGTCCCGGCCGGGACCTCGACCATGCCCGGGTCGGCGGCGGCGCTCGATGCGGTCGTCAGCGTGGAACGCACCAGCCGGTGAGGTTCACGCGGCCTGCTCTTGATGGGCGCGGCCGCGCCCGGCTCCTGTGCGAACAGCACAAGCTGATTCTCCGCGCCCGGCCGCATCAGCACCGCGTTGAACTCGGAGAACGACTCCCCGCCGGGCGCGACGAGCGTCACGCGGTACTGCCCCGGCGTCAGCATGTGCTCGCGCAGGGGCGTGAAACCGGCCGGCTCGGCGGCGTGCTGGACTTCGAGCAACATGGCGTTGACCGGTTCGATGTAGACGGCAAGGCCGTCTTCCACGCTGTCGACCGTAAGCCACGCGCTGGCGGCGCGGTGCATCGAGGCCCGGCTGTAGGCCAGGAGAGCGATGATGCACAGCAGGAGGCCGGCCGCACAGGCGCCGGCGACAGTCCGGTTTCGGGAGATCCAGCGGCCGGTCTTTCGAACAACGCTCGCGGGGCGGGCCAGGATCGGATCCCCGGCGAGGAAAGAGCGAAGATCCGCCGCCATGTGCATCGCCGACTGATACCTCCGCTCCGGGCTCTTTTCGAGCGCCTTGAGGCAGATCGTCTCAAGATCAGGCGGGATCGTGCGATCGATGGCCCGGGGGCGCAGCGGATCCTTGCTGCGAACCTCATCGAGGACCTGCTCGGGCGTGGGTCCATCAAAGGGGCGGCGCAGCGTGATCGCCTCATAGAGCACCACGCCCAGCGAGAAGATGTCGCTGCGGCGGTCGATGCGGGAGGCCTTGACCGCCGCCTGCTCGGGGCTCATGTAATGACAGCTCCCAAGCTGCTCGGTCACCTGCATGGAGGTGTCGAAGGCGACGACCTTGGCGATCCCAAAGTCGGTGAGGCGAGGCCGGCCGTCGGCGTCCATCAGGATGTTGGAAGGCTTGACGTCGCGGTGAACGATGTCGCTGCGGTGGGAGTATTCGAGGGCCTCGGCGAGGAGTGCACAGAGTTCGGCAAGACGGCGATTCCAGGACCTGCGGTGCGAATGGCCCGGATCCTGGCTGTCGCGGCGCTCGATCTCCTGCGCGATGAACTCCTTGAGCGTGTATCCCGCGACATACTCGCTGACGATGTAGTGGCGTGAGCCGTCGTGGCCGAACTTGTAGACCGAGACGATGCCAGGATTGCGCAGCCGCGCGGCGGTCTTCGCCTCGTCGCGGAAGCGGCCCAGGGCCTCATCGGATTCGGTGAGGTGGGACGCCAGGACCTTGATCGCAACCTGCCGCTGGAGGCTGGTATCTTCGGCAAGGTACACCACCCCCATCCCCCCCTTGCCGATGCGCCGGAGGATGTTGAACTCGTCGATCCGCCGGGGGTCTGAGGGAAGCAGCTCGCCCGGACTCGTGGGCGTCGGGCGAGGGCTCACGGGGGATGAAGTCTGGTCGCTCTGGGTCGGAGCATCCTCGAGCATCGCCAGCAGCGCCCGGATCCGCCGACGTGCATCCTCGCTCGGGCACGCTCCCTCGAGAAAAGCCTCGCGGTCCTGCGGATTCAGGGCCGCGGCGGCGAGGAAAACCGACTTTTCATCCCAAGGTGCAGCCACGCCGTGATGATCTCCCAGGAAGAAGGAAGTGGTGCGGTCGTCACTTCCCGCCGCAGGGGGCCCGTGCCGCTGCGCGCTGAACGCTAGTTTTGCGGTTCAGAATCCGGATCCGGGGTGATTGCCCCGTGCCCACCCTCCGAAAGCCGGAGCTGCAGCCATGCCTTGGCGTACTTCCAGTGCCGCCGGACAACCGCAACGGTGATCCCCATGGCCGCCGCGGTCGATTCCAGGCTCAGACCCATCATGCATCGAAGCTGGGCGACCGCCGCCCCTTCGGGATCGATCTCCGCGAGCCGTTCGATCGCCTCACGGACCTCCGCACGCTCGTGTGCGGTCGATTCCTGCGCGACGTTGATCCCGTCGAGGGTGATGTGCGGCCTGCTCCCCCCCCGCTTGAGCGCAAGATCTGATCGCGCCTGCTCGGTCAGTGCATCCTGCATCGCACGCCCGAACAGAAAGAAGAAGTGCCGGCGATCCTCGGCGTCAAGCTGTTCCCGCTGGAGAAGCCGGCAGCAGGCGTCGTGCACCAGGCCCGTGCCATCGTCGGCCGCCTG
>DATGXW010000142.1:0-4547 GCA_035298585.1 Phycisphaerales bacterium | reverse complement strand
ACCCTCACCGATCAGCACGCCCACCGCCGCACGCACCGAGTGTGCCGCCGGATCCATCACGCCCGCAAGCGGATGCACCTCGACCACCTGCGCTCCCGCCGCCGCGTTCGCCACGCCCACCGTCGCCGTCTCCAGCACCGGATCGCGCAGCAGCCCATCCCGCACCCGCCCGATCTGCTCGGGCGTCAGGTTCCCCTCGATCAGGTACACCCGGCACGACTGCACCTTGGAAACTTTCATCCCCGCGCTCGCCGCCACCCGTGCCACCGCATCACCGCGCGGATCCGGGCGTCCGGTGCTTGGACGGATCTCGAATCGGGTTACGGTCGGGGTGCCGGCCGAGACAGTATTCGCGGTCGTGGTCATCGCAGGATCGCTCCAGGGCGGTCGGTGGTTATCAGGCCGGATCATAAGTCCGCCAAACCGTTCCGCAGCCCGCCGCAGCCCCTTTCCAGCCCTACTTTCACACCGTCCACCCCGCCCTGCACACCCAGTACCCCGCAACCGGGAATCCTGCCTTTCGCCGAACACCTTTTCGGCCATCCTTGATACCTGACGCGTGGCGGCTACCATTCCGACCCTTTATCAAGCGGAGTTCTTGTTCATGTACGCCATCATTGAAGATTCCGGCTCGCAGCGCAAGGTGTCCCAGGGCGACCAGATCCTCGTCGACCTGCGCGAGCAGGGCAACGCCAAGCCGGGCGACAAGGTGACCTTCAGCAACGTCCTGGTCGTCGGCGATGTCGGCGGCTCGGCCAAGGTCGGCGCTCCCTACGTCACCGGCGCCTCGGTCGAAGGCGAAGTCGTCGAGGCACTCGTCAAGGGTGAGAAGATCGACGTCTGGCGCTTCCGCGAGAAGAAGGCCTGGCAGCGCAAGCAGGGCCACCGCCAGAAGTACACCATGGTCAAGGTCACCGCCATCAAGGGCTGATCGACCTCTCGACAACCACCAAAGAATCACGCCGCCGGACACCCCGGCGGTTTTCTTTTTCTCACGCCGACCCCCACGGATACCCCCACAGATACCCCTCCGGCGACCCCGCCGGGTCCCCTGCCCCGCTGCTCTGAGCGGGGCAGGCATCACAGACTCACCACCTCATGGCTTTGCCCCCTTCCCCCCTCGCTCACTTCTTCCCCACCATCGACACCAGCACCCCGGCAAAGATCAGCGCGAACGCGACCATGTCCGCGTGCCGGAGCTTTTCCTTCAGCACCACCACCGAGAAGACCCCAAAGACCACCAGCGTGATCGCCTCCTGGAGCACCTTGAGCTGCGGCGCGGTGAACGGCCCGCCCCCCGACACATGCCCCAGCCGATTCGCCGGCACCTGCAGGCAGTACTCCGGCAGTGCAATCAGCCACGAGATCCCGATCGCCAGCAGCATCGACCACGCCTCCTTCTGCTTGAGGTGCAGGTACCACGCCGTGGTCATGAACACATTGGAACACGTCAGCAGCAGAATCGAAAGAATGCCTCGCGTCATAGCCGCGAGAATAGCCCCCCACCCCACCGCGTTCCCCCGCTCCACGCTGCCGTGTGCACTTCCCCTCCCCGGGTGCCCTGCTCCGGGCTGCCCTGAGCCCGGGGCAGGCATCACAGACTCCCTGCCTCATTGCCTTGATGCCTCGTTGCCTTGATGCCTCGTTGCCTTGATGCCTTTCGAGCCGGGTGCCCTGCTCCGGGCTGCTCTGAGCCCGGGGCAGGCATCACACGCCCACTGCTTCAGTGCCTTTCTTTGAACCTTTGCCATGTAGCCCTGTGGCCCTTTGATGCGCTGCCGGGTGCCCTGCCCCGCTGCTCTGAGCGGGGCAGGCACCACACGCCCACTCCCTCACCGCCTCCGCTTTGGCCCTTTGCCCTGTGGCCCTTTGGCCCTTTGGCCCTTTGCCAAGTCCCCCTCACTTCCCACCCTCCTTCTCCACCATCGCATCCAGCATCGTCCCAAACAGCGCCGACGTCGCGCCCCCGTTCCCGCCACCCGTCACCAGCACCCGCGGCGTGATCTGGATGTTCCGTTCGCCCACGATCTTCAGCAGTTCAAGCAGCGCCGCGTTGCTCTGGCCGATCTGCTTGGCGATCTTCTCATACGCCTCCGCCTGTGCAGTCGCCTTGGTCTTCACCGCCATCGCCTCCGCCTCCGCCTCGATCTGCTTGCGCTGCTTCTCTTCCTCGGCGATCTTCACCGCATACGCCGCCGTCGCCAGCCGCTTCTCCTCCTCCGACTCCTGCTGCGCCCTCGAAAGCTGCTTCTTCTGCTCGGCCGTCTTCTGCTGCTCCGCGAACGTCAGCAGTTCCTGCTTGGCAAGCTCGCGCTCCGTCTGCGTCTTGAGCAGCGCACCCAGCGACTGCTCATCACCCACGTTGCCGATCCGCACCGCCGTGATCGTCACCCCGAACCGCGCCATCTGGTCCCGCAGCATCGCCAGCGACTGCGACTCCTGCAGCGATCGGCTGTTCACGTAGTCGAGCGCCCGCACCTTCTCGCCGTTGTTCCGGAAGATCGCACGCACCGCCGAGTTCAGTGCATTGCGAAACTGCACCCCCTCATCATCCTTCAGCATCGCCACCACCTTCGAGGCGTGCCGCGGCTCGATCTGGTACTCCACCCGCACATCGACCGGGAAGGTGAACCCGTCCGACGTCCGCACCGTGATCTCACGCTCCTCCAGCCCGTCCACCCGCCCGTCGGCAGCCTTCTGCTGCTGCAGCACCGGCTGCTCGGACTGCTGGTCGTACCGGTACGTCCCGCTCTGACCCGCCGCGTAATGCGCCACCATCGGCGTCGTCCACAAGTGCGTCACCGTCACCGCGTCCGTGTTGATCGCGTACTTGCCCGGCGCAAGAGGCTCCACCTGCACCCCCATCTCACCCGGCCGGGCCAGCATCGGCAGCAGTTCCGGGTCGTGTGCAGCGCCCTCACCCGGCGCCGCCTCCAGCTCGATCTTCGCCGTCGGCTTCGTCCCGTAATTGGTCGTCAGCACCGCGACCTCGCCCGCCGAGACCTCCGTCTGCTCCACCAGCTTCACCTTGAACAGCACCGTGTTCAACCGATAAAGCCCCGGCGTCAGCACCGAGATCTGCCGGCCCCGGTACCCGTTCCCCTGCGTCAGGAAATACGCCGCGTCGAGCATCTGCTCGTGCATGTCCCCCGGCCACTCGGGCGCAAACAGCCGCCCCTCGGTCAGGGGCAACCCGTCCTGCGCCTCGATCAACGCGATCTTCCCGGCCTCAACCTCCGTCAGGGGTTCGCTGCTGACGCTGTAAATGAACGGCCAGTACCCAAAGTGCAGCCCCGGCGTCAAGACCTGCGCCTGCACGCCCACTTCCCCGTCGGTCGCGATGATCCGCCCATCCTTCAGCCGCCCCCCGAAGAAGTTCTTCGTGACGATCCCCACCTCCCGAGATCCCACCATCACCACGCTCGAAAGCAGCGCCCCGATCACGATCGCCACCATCGCCGCCGACAGGATCGTGTTCCGCACCGCCTCGTGCTTGGCCTTCGTCGCCATCGCCACCAGCACCACCGCCACCACAATGCCCGCGAGCAGGAATACCACCATCGCACAAGCTCCTTCCGCCCCGGACCCCGTGTGCACATCCGCACACGAAACCCACGGCCCCTCGATGGTACCGTTTGGACTTCCACCCCGTCAGTTTCAACCCCCCTTCCCCCCTCCCCATCCGGGTGCCATGCCGGGTGCCCTGCTCCTGCGTGCTCTGACGCAGGGGCAGGCATCACACGCCCCCAATCCACACTGCCTTTCCATCCGGGTGCCCCGCTCCTGCGTGCTCTGACGCAGGGGCAGGCATCACACGCTCACATTCCTCACTGCCTTTCCATCCGGGTGCCCTGCTCCTGTCTGCTCTGAGACAGGGGCAGGCATCACACGCCCCCAATCCACACTGCCTTTCCATCCGGGTGCCCTACTCCTGTCTGCTCTGACGCAGGGGCAGGGATCACAGACCCACTTTTCAACACCTCCGCCTTTGGCCCTTTGACGCTTTGCTCTTGTGGCCCTTTTGCTCTTCCCCGGGTGCCCTGCTCCTGCATGCTCCGACGCACAAGCAAGCATCACAGACCCTCGCCTCCCCGCACCTCCCCCACATTTTTGACCGCATCACCGCGTTTGTGCGCAACCTTCGTGTCATGCACCCCCCACCCCTCAACTCATGTGCATTCCCCTCCGATCCTCCCCACCATGGACCTCCTCACCCTCGCACACTCCCGCGCCCAGCTCGCCGCCGCCGAGGCGCTCCTCCCCGCCATCCACGCACTCGCCGCGATCCTTCATAAGACCCCGACCACCCCGCGCGAATCGCAAACCGTGTGCAGCGCCGCCTCCTCACTCATCCGCCTCCACCTCGCCCTCTCCCGCACATCACGCACACAGAAAACAGAACGGGCGGACAGCAATCACTGTCCGCCCGTTCAGGTTCCGATCTCCGCAAGCTCCGGCGATCCCGCGCCCGGCCAGGCCCCTTCCGGCCCGCCCGAAATCGATCTCGCCACGCTGACCCGGCTTCTTGAGATCCTCGATGCCGATCC
>DATGXW010000141.1:0-5955 GCA_035298585.1 Phycisphaerales bacterium | reverse complement strand
AGATCGGCCGGGCCCAGCGCGATCCGACGGGCGTGGCGTTCGGGGCCGGGGCGCTGTTGATCCTCTCCCTGGCGGTGATCTGGCTTGGCCTGGGGCTCACGTACCTTGGCCTGGGCGTGCTCGCGGGGATCGTGGTCTTTCCCCTGTGGAAATTCGGATACCCCGACCAGGCCCGGCTGACGGCGGGGATACTGGGGCTGACCAGCGCCTTCCTGGTGCTGATGCAGTCGGCCAAGGGGCTGCTCGCGGCGTCTCACCCGGTGCTGGCGATCGCCCGCAACATGCTGATCGAATCGGTCCGCATGAAGATCTCGCTCCTGTTCATCGCGGCCCTGATCCTGGGCATGGCGGCCCTCCCGGGCGTGCTGGACGATTCTTCTCCGCTGCGGTACCGCGTGCAGTCGTTCCTCCAGTACGGGACCGGCGGGGGCTTCTGGATCATCGCCATCCTGACGCTGCTGTTCGCCTGCGCCTCGATGGCGTACGAACAGCGCGAGAAGGTCATCTGGCAGACGATGACCAAGCCCGTCGCCCCCTGGCAGTACATCCTGGGCAAGTGGCTGGGGCTGTTCGTGCTCAGCGGCATCCTGCTGGCCGTCTGCTCGAGCTCGGTCTTCCTCTTCACCGAGTACCTCCGCGGCAAGACCGCCATCGGCGAGTCGGCGCCGTTCAAGCCTTCCGATGACCGCATCATCTCCGAGGACCGCAAGATCCTCGAGTCGCAGATCCTCGCGTCGCGCGTCCAGGTCTATCCCGCACCCCCCGAAATCAACGCCGAGCTCTTCCGCAAGAACGTCCAGGCGCTGATCGAGGATGAACTGCGGCGAAACCCCGATTACAAGAAGGACCCGACGTGGGAGAACAAGGTCGAGCTTGATCTCTACAAGTCGGAGATGGAGCAGTACCGCTCGGTCGCGCCCGGCGAGAGCCAGACCTACGTCTTCAAGGGGTTGGAAGAGGCCCGCACGCGGGCGCTTCCGATCATCTTCCGCTACCAGATCGATTCGGGGAGCAACCGCCCCGACGTGATCTACCGCGTGGGATTCTCCGTCGGCGGAGCGCCCACGGTCCAGGAGGTCGCCCTGGGGGTGGTCAGTTCGATCGAGCTTCTCCCCGCCGCGGTGGGGGATGACGGCATGGTCGTGGTCGATCTCATCAACGGCGATCCCTACACCGGCGTCCCCAACCCGGCGACGATCTCCTTCAACACCAAGGGGCTCGAGCTCTCGTTCTCCGCCGGCAGCTACCGCTGGAACTACCTCCGGGTCATGTGCGTGCTCTGGATCAAGCTCGGCTTCCTGGCCATGGTCGCCGTCTGGGCGGGGACGTTCCTGAGCTTCCCGGTCGCGTGCCTGGTCTCCTTCGGGACCTTCTTCGCCGCCGAGGGGGCGACGTTCCTGAGCAAGTCGCTCGAGTATTTCGCGACCACCGACGAGACCGGCAAGATCAACTACGTCGCGACGGTGATCCACGCGATCTCGAGCGTGGTCGCCAACATGTTCAAGATCTACTCCGACATGCAGCCGACGCAGCGGCTGGTCGAGGGGCTGCGATTGCCGTGGTCCGAGGTGGCGATCGGGTCGGCGGTGCTGATCGCGGCGACGGCGCTGCTGTACGCACTTGCGGTCTTCACGCTGCGTCGCCGGGAGCTTGCGGTGTATTCGGGCCAGTAAGACAGGCCGTTGGCAGGCCGATGAACGGGCCGAAGGCGGCGCCAGCAGGGAAAGGGCCGGACCGGTGAAGCACGACCGACTGACACAGCTGATTGCCGCGGGGGTGATGGCCGGCGCGCTGACCGTGTCGGGCGCACTGGCGGTGATGATCAACGCCTCGAGCGGCCGCAACCGCCTGGTCTACACCGAGGTCGCCGAGCAGGGTGATCCGCCGGAAGTCGCGATGGGGATCGCGATGGGCGCGTTCCGCGGCATCTTCGTCAATTACCTGTGGATGCGGGCCAACGACCTCAAGGAGGACGGCAAGTACTGGGAGGCGATCGAGCTTTCCAAGGCGATCACGCGGCTCCAGCCCCGGTTCCCGCGCGTGTGGGTCTTCCACGCCTGGAACATGGCGTACAACATCTCGGTCAAGACGCAGACGCCCGAGGAGCGGTGGTCGTGGGTGCAGGCCGGGATCCGGCTCCTCCGCGACCAGGCGATCCCGGCCAACCCGACGGACCTGCTGCTCCACAAGGAACTGGCGTGGCTGTACCTGCACAAGGTGCAGGCCTACGCCGACGACGCCAACCCGGTGTACAAGCGCCGGGTCGCGCAGGAGTTCACGATCGTGGTGGGTGAGCCCCCGATGGCCAACCCCGCGATGCTCGACCGCGCCAAGGCGATCGAGACGTACGCGGAGTGGTTCTCGCAGATCTCAAACGCCGCGACGACGCTCCAGGAAGTGGTCGCGCGCCAGCCCGCGGCGTCGGAGCTGCTCCGGTCGATCAACCAGACGCTGGGGGACGAATCGTACTTCCAGATCCTCCAGCGCTACGAGGTGGCCAGGGGCGTCCAGCGATCCGGGCTGCGGGAGCTCCAGGAAAAGCGGCTGGGGCCCAAGTCGTCGGCCTTCCAGAAGCTCGTGACCGATCCCCGGTACGAGGGGGCGTGGAAAGAGGTCGTCGGGCACTTCCGCAAGCGGCTCCTGATCGACGATTATCACTACGAGCCCGAGCGCATGCTGCGGTACATCCGCAAGTACGGGCCGATGGACTGGCGCCACGCCGCCGCACACGCCGTGTACTGGTCGGCGCGGGGGGTTGAGCTTGCGCTCCCGCGCTTCCGCGAGGAGAACCGCAACAACTTCGACTTTGTCAACGTCGACCGCATCACCATCCAGGCGGTGCAGGAGCTGGCCCGCACCGGCGAGATCTACTTCAACTTCCTCGAGTACACCACCAGCGGGGGCTCGACCTACATGGCGATCCCCAACACGCACTTCGTCGAGACCTACGGCGCGATCCTGGATGAACTGGTCGCCCGCTCGTGGGCCGACACCGACAAGCGAGCCTGGAGCTTCTACTCGGCGGGGTATGAGAACTTCCTGATCGACCAGATCCGGTTCCGCTACCGCCGCGGCGAGCGTGAGCAGGCCGAGAAGCTCTACCAGGCGCTGCGGACATACCCGGGCCAGAATCTCAACGACCCCGGCAAGACGTACAACTACTCCCGGCCGATGGAGCAGTTCGTGGAAGAGCAGCTCGAGGACCGCCAGACATCCCCCGACGTCGCGCGGTCGGAGATCGTCGGCTCGCTTCAGCAGGCCTTTGTCGCGGGCCTCCTGGGCGGGAACACGGAGGTCTTCCGCCGCGAGCGCGAGTTCGCCAAGCAGCAGCACCGCTACTTCTTCGAGAAGCAGTACCGCGAGAACAACGTGACGGGCAACGAGGCCCGCATGGAGCTCTTTGACAGCAACTTCAACGTCTTTGAGGGGCAGATCTTCGCGGCGTTCATCCAGTCGGTCGGCTTTGAAGAGGCCCAGCTCATGTACGGCCGCGCGCCCGATGACCTGCGGCTTTACGCATACGACCTGATCGTCGAGCGATTCCGGACGCCCGTCAACGAGATGGTCCCGCAGGGCGGCAAACCCTTTGACCTCATGTTCCCCGAACCCCCGGGGATCGAGCAGCACCGCGCCTTCATACAGGCGGAAGTCGACAAGGAACGCAGGCGCCTGCGCAGCGAGCAGAAGTGAGCCCCCGGAACTCGTCACCCCCACCGAAAGAGTAACCCGCCGGGCTCTTCCGCCGATCCACCGCTCCGGCCCCGTGTGCGGGATACGCTCCATGCACGCGCGGCCCGGCGCTGACGCCGCCTTCCCCCACACCCCCACGCCCCACACACCGCGCTACAGGGAGACATCACCGATGGGTGCATTCGCTGATTCGATCGTCGCGGCCGCCAAGCGTTCCCGTATGTACGCCGACCGCCTCCTCAAGGGTGTATCGCCCGAGCAGTTTGCACGCAAGCCCGTGGTCGGGGGCGTGGTCATCGACTGCAACCACCCGGCCTTTGTCTTCGGGCACCTTGCGACCTACCCCGCCAAGGTCGCGGTCATGGTGGGCCGCCAGGCCCCGGGCACGGAGGCGCCGTCCCACTTCGAAGAACTCTTCAAGAACGGCGCACCCTGCCACGACGACGCCGCGGGGAGGCTCTACCCGTCGATGGAAGCGATCGTCTCGGCCTACAACGGCACGCACGACGCGGTCTTCCAACTGGTCGGCGGGCTCTCTGATGAACTCCTCGCGGGCGAGAACCAGGAGCCGCGCTACCGCGAGTTCCTTCCCACGGCGGGCCAGGGCGCGCTTTTCCTGCTCAACAACCACGTGGCGATGCACCTGGGCCAGATCAGCACATGGAGAAGGTGCATGGGCCTTCCTCCGGCCTGACGGAGCCGGCTCCACATCAGGGGTTCCAGGTGGGTCCTGCGCTCAGCCAGTCCGGCGGCCGAATCGGCGTGCAGGCCCGATCGTGAGCCCCATCGTGCCCAGCATGGCCAGCAGCACCGCGCCGATCAGCGTGCCGACGACGCCGGTGTAGAGCGACCCGATGACCCGCGACAGGAGCTGCTGCGAGGCGTCGAACTCGACGGCGGTGTCGTAGCGGGCCCGGATGGCCATGATCGCCGCGACGACGATGTTGGCGACCAGGGAGCTCATCATCGAGAGGAACCCGATCGTCAGGATGTTCTTCTTGATCATGATCCCGCGCATCGTGAGCACGAGGTAGCCCGCGACGAGATACCCCAGCGCATACGGCCCCAGGATCGTCCGCGCGGGCCCGCCTCCGGCGGTCTCGATCGCGTTGGTCAGGTCGAGTGCAGCGCCCAGCGCCAGGCTCGCCCAGAGCGCCGGGGTCGTCGGGGCGGCGATCGCCACCGTGACGGCCAGGGGCATCACGAAGCTCGGGGCGATCTGCGTCTCGCCGATCCGCAGCGTGTGCTTCAGGCCCAGCTCCAGCCCCAGGAGCACCCAGGCGTTGAGTGTGAAGATCAGCCAGTTCACCGCGTGCCCTCCCGCTCGGTGACATCATCCTTCGAGAAGAACCGGATCACGACCTCGCTCACGCGGTCCAGCGACATCGTCGGCCGGACCGTGATGATCTGCCGGAGCTGCTGGTTGGGGGCGGGTTCAACCTTCTCGACCACGCCTATGAACAGAGCCTGCGAGCTCCGCGGCCAGCGTTCATCCTGGAGCCGGACGACCTGCCCCACCTTGGCGTGGATCGGCTGCCCCGCGACGGCGTCGGGCGGGGGTGCAGAGCCCGCGGGCCACTGGCGCAGGTCTTCGACCGGACCCACGAGCGTGCCGTCACCCTTGGGTTCGAGGATGCACTCGGGCCCCCTGACCAGGTCAGAGAGCATCACGACGCCGCGGATCTGTCCCGCCTGCAGGCTTGTGATGGGCTGGACCTGGCAGGACCTGGGATCGGCGTTGACGACCCGGCCCAGGAGCTGCTGCCCGCGCACGGTGGCGACCGAGTTGACCTCGACCCCGTCGGAGGTTCCGGCCTTCACCCACAGGAGCCGGCTGGCAAGATCGCTCGAACCGCCGATCACCGCCGCGTGCATCAGCCGCACCGGGAGATCGGGGTTGAGCTGGCGGCCGAGCTGAAGATCCTCGATCTGCTGCTTGTAGAGATCGATGTCGCGCTCCGCGCGGAGCAGGAGCTGGCGGTACTGCTCGACCTGCAGCTCAAGGTTGGTGATGGCGCTGCTCTTGTCGGTGGGCTCCTCGGCGGGGGAGAGCCAGTTGGCGACGCCCCGCACGGGCTGGGAGATGGGCGCGATGAAGAACTTGAGGAGCCGGCCGCACCAGGAGGGGACCGAGCTTGCCGAGGAGGGGAGGAAGGCCGTGATCGACAGAATGCCGATCGTCACCGGCAGGAGCCGGCGTGCGAGCGGAGAGCTGTGGATCAGTCGCGGCATGCTTCAGAGGGGTCTAGCGGAAGGGGCCGGGGG
>DATGXW010000140.1:0-10615 GCA_035298585.1 Phycisphaerales bacterium | reverse complement strand
AGATCGGGCCCTAGACGTGGCCGCCGCTGCCGGCGTACTCCATCACCACGCTGATGGCGTAGCGGGGGCTGTCCCCCTCGCGGCCCGCGAGAACCACGAACCAGGAGTGGTCGCCGGAACGGACGACTTCCACGCCATTGTCATCGCGGGCGCGGGGCGTCGTCAGGTTGACGCCGTCGCTCTCGTCGGTCCGGCCTTCCTCCTCCACGGCGTCGCCGCCCTCGGTCTTCTTGATCTTGAGGTCGGGCGCGGTGGCGGTGCCGGTCTTGCCGATGACGCGGATGCCCGGCGTGTTGAAGGTCGCTTCCTCCTCGCGGACGCCGTTGCGCATGAACGTGAGGGAGTGGCCCGAGCCGTTCTTCTCGTTGACCGAGCGGCGGAGGCCTTCGAGGGCGAGCGAGGTGGAGCCGGGGTCGAGCCCCAGCTCGCGGAGGTCATCACGGCGGCCGCGCGGATCGTTGAGGATGATCCTGGGTGTGACGCTGACGCCGCCGCGGGCCAGCGTGGCGTATGCACACGCGGCGTGGAGGGGCGTCCAGGTGATCGGCCCCTGCCCGATTCCCATCTGGATCGCGTCGCCAAGCTCGAGTGCAGGACCGTTCTTGCCCCGCCCGACCAGGCCCGGGTTCTCCGGCCCGACGCCCAGGTCCCAGGTCCTCCCGACCCCGAAATCCTCGTAGACCGCGCGGATGCCGTCGGTCCCGAGCCTGCGCCCCAGCGTGAAGAAGAAGATGTTGCACGAGACCATGATCGCGTCCGCGCCGTCGAGATCGTGCTCGAGCTGCGAGGTGTGCGTCATCTTGTACCGCTTCCAGATCCAGCACTGGAGCATGTTGGGCTGGTTGGGGAGCAGGTGCCCCGTGCACTCGATGGTCTGGTCGATGCGGTGCATCCCGCGGCGTATCGCCTCGACGAGCACCAGCGGCTTGACGATCGAACCCGGCGGGTAGGGCCGGTCGATCGCCCGGTTGAGGTACGGCAGGTTCAGCGGGTCATCAAAGACCGCGTCGGGATCATCCCGGCGCAGCCGCTGCGGGGCGGGGGGCGTCGAGACCATCGCCAGGATCTCGCCCGTATCGATGTCCATGACCACGGCGGCGCCGTTGATGGGCGTCCCGCTTGGCATGGTGGGGTTGGCGTGCTCGGTGGCGGAGCGGTGCCAGTCCTGGACGCGCGCGAGCCCGACCGATGGCGTCATCGCGGCCTGGACGCGGGCCTGGAGCATCATGTCGATGCTGAGCTTGACGTCCTGGCCCGGCTCGGGCGGGATCTCATCGATGCGGCCGGAATCAAGCGAGCGCGTGCGCATCCCCCGCAGCCCGCGCAGGCGGTACTCCATCGAGCCTTCAACGCCGGTCTGCCCGACGCGGTCGCCGTCGACGTACTCGCCGCGGTCCTTGGTGGTCCCGTCCGCAAGTTCAAGGACGGCCCGGTTCCGCTCGCGGGAGCCTTCGGTCAGCACCGCTCGACGCTGGGATTCATCCTCCGTCCATACCGGGCGCATCCAGCCGATGAGGTGCGAAGCGACGCCCTCGACGAAGATCGGTTCGGAGGACTTGCCGCGGATCGGTCCCGGGAGCGTCGATGTGTCAAAGTCGATCGTCATCGAGTCCATCGGGTAGTCGCGATCGCCCGCGTCAAACACCCGAAGCCCGGGCACCCGTTCCACGCGGTCGATCCCGCGTTCGCCCGCGTCGTCGCCCGTCGGCCGCAGTTCCACTTCCTCCTGCATCAGCGCCTGGCAGGCAAAGGCGATGCGGTCGGTCACCCGGGTCAGGATCGGCCGGGGCTGGCGCATCTCGCGCAGGGGCTGCGCTGCACGGGACTCGATCTCGCGGCGTTCCTTCTCGTCGGGCTCGCGGCCGGTGCGCTGTGCAAAGGCTTCAAGCTCCCTCTTGCGGTTGCGCTCGGTGATCGAGGCGTGCATCCGCTGGATTGCCGAGAGCGCCTCGGCACGTGCCGCGGAGAGTTCGGACTCCGCGAGGCCTCCCACCCGCGCAAGCTCGGACCATCCCTGCTCGATGTGCTTCTGGTACGCCGCGGTCGCCCGCTTGATGAGTTCATCCCGCTGCGAGGCCGAGAACTCGGGCCATTCATCCCGGTATGCCCGGGGCACCTTCTCCCGGGCCCGCTTTTCCGCCCAGGATCCGTCGAGCACGCTGAAGTCGACTGCGATGTCGTAGCTGGGGCGGTCCTGCGCTATGACCCGGTTCTTGCGGTCCAGGATCCGGCCCCGGACGGTCGGGGTCATCTGCCGACGGATCAGCTTGCTCTCGGCGGTTGCGAGCGCGGATTCACCGTAGATCGAGCCCAGGCGGATGACCTGCACGCCCAGCACCGACGCGCTGACAGCCATCCCCGCCATGAGCAGGACAAGCCGACGGTGGAACATCCGCGGGAGGAGTGTGCTAAAGAGCGACATGCCAGGACCGATGGACGTGTGCACAGCCGGCCTCCGCCACAGGCCGCGTGCAGTGCATCATACGGATCGGCATTCGCGGGCAGATCGTCGGAAATTCAGAGGGAGCGAACTTTGCCCGATCGGCGGGCGCCTCACTTCTTCCGGGTGATCTGTGCGTACGCGTTGTGGTTGTGGATCGACTCGAAATTCTCCGAGTTGATCGAGTACCACGTGATCCGGTCGTCGGTGTTGAGGCCCAGCGCAAGATCCCGGACGATGTCCTCGACGAACTTGGGGTTCTCAAACGCCTTCTCGGTCACGTACTTCTCGTCGGGACGCTTCAAAACCGCGAAGACCGGGCTGGAGGCCGCCTTTTCGAGCAGTTCCACCAGATCCTCGATCCACAGGGTTCCCTTGAAGCGGACCTTGGCCTCGATCCGGCAGCGCTGGTTGTGTGCACCGTACTTGCTGATCTCCTTCGAGCACGGGCAGAGGCTCGTCGCCGGGGCGGAAACCGTCAGCAGGAAGTCGTCGGCGTGGTTGGCCCGGCACTCAAAGGTCACCTTGTAGTCCATCAGCCCGACCATCCCCGTCACGGGCGCGGGCTTGCGGATGAAGTACGGAAACGTCGCCTCAAAGTGCGCTTCCTCGGCGTGCAGCTTGTCGCAGATCTCCCGGGCCACCTTCACGATCGTGTCCGGGCGGATCGGTCCCTTGGTCTGCTCGTTGAGCACCTCCAGGAACCGGCTCATGTGCGTCCCCTTCTGGTGGTGGGGGAGCGCCACGTACATGTTCACCGTCGCGACGGTCGACTGCTCGCCCCCGTCACGCTCGCGCAGCCTGATCGGATAGACCACATCCTTGACGCCCACGCGGTCGATCGCGACGTTGCGGAGGTCTTCCGAGGACTGAACGTCGGGCATCCCTGGCGCGCGGACTTGGGCGGTCGTCCTGCGGCCGGTGTTCGGGAGCGACTTCCCTCGTCCGGTCGCTCGGCCGGACGCCTTCTTGATCTGCCCGTTGGTCTTTGGCATGGTGATATCCGAGGAAATCATAGACCTCCTCCCGGTCGATTCGAGGGTTGTCCTGGGTTCTGAGAAGGGCCCATGACGGCCGTTCCCGCAGGTTTTCGCCGAGCATGCTTGGACGGATGCACACCCTCGTTCTGCCTTTGGATGCCGGCGCGGGGGCAAAGGTCGCCAGATCGCAGCAACATTGAACCTGCCTCGGCACGGCTTTGGGCGCAGCCTGAGACGGTCTTCAGGCCCCATGCGCAGGCCGGCCGCCATTCAGAGCGCCATTCGGACAGACGTCAAGGATGGTCCTTGATCCACCCCTCCAAAAGCCGCTCCGCCGCTTTGAAGTACAGTTCTTCGAGGACATCACGGGGCAACCCAAAGCCGCGAAGCGTCGGTGAGGACCACTCGTTGTACGACGCCGGGTCGACCATCATCAGGTCGGTGTCGGCGATCGGGCTGGGGCCTTCGGCCCGAGATTCCATCATCGTTCGCAGCGCCCAATACCTGCTGGCGTACAGGTCAAAGGCCGCCTGCGGGCTATTGGCCTGGTCCGCCTTGGGGTGTGCAGGGTTCTTCTTCTCCGCGCGAACGTGGTCGTCGGCGGTCACCACGTCGGTTCCGAAGATGATCCGGCCCTTCCATTTCATCATGAACGACCCGAATGCCTCACGCGGGTGCCTGGAAATCTCCCGGACAATCCACTTGGTGGCCGAACAGTCCAGGTGCAGGTTCGGGTGACGCGACAGCAGGCCGTCCAGGAAGGCCAGGTCTTCAGGCCACCCCCCCATGTGCGCTGCGATCCACGGCTGGGTAAAACGGTCGAGCATCCGCTCAAGACCGATGTAGTGGTTCCGCTTGGCGTCGTAGATCGTCGCATCCGAATACTTGGTGCTGAACCAGGTGTCCGGATCGGCGACGTGCACCATCACCATCATTCCAAGCTCTGTCGCCGCCTCGAGCTGCCGGATGCGCCACGGCGCGTCGATCGTCACAAGGTCCGCGCCGGTCGAACCGGGGAAAAAGTCCCGCAGGCGCGGTGCGTTCCAGATCTTCATCACCCGCGCGCCGTACTTCTCGCGGAAGATCGGCAGGTTGTCGACATACCCCTGCTTGAAGGCGTGGTCGCGGTCGGGGGAACTCCACGTAGGGCACGCGATGAAGCGGATCCGGCTTCCCAGCTGCTCCAGGACGGGGTCGATGTCGGGAAGCGGCGTCTGCGAATACGTCAGCCCGATGCCGAAGGTCTGGGCCGCGTCTGCATAGACTCGCGGAGCCTCGTGCCCGATGATGTGCGTGTGGACATCAATGATCGGGTGATCGAACCGCGCCAACGTTCCCGCCAGTTGCCTGTAATCGAGACCCGGCAGGTTGTTGACGTCACGCCTGGGCGCTGAAGCGTTCGGACTCGCGGCGGTCGACATGAACCAATGGTAGACCATGTCTCCGCATCACCGGTATCTGTTGCACCAAGCAGTTGGGCGGGAGATGCCGCGCCCTCCTCCCGTGTGCATGGCCCGCGGCTGTCGATCGCGCTTGCACACGACTGGCTCTGCGGATTCCGCGGTGGTGAAGCCGTCCTCGATCGGATTGTTTCAAACGCGAATGCCTGGGGTGATGTCGCCGGCCTGTGGGTCATGGTCCACGATGGCCGTCCCGTGACCGCCGCGATCGACGGTCTTCCGGTCCATACCTCGTCGTTGCAGGAGATACCCGGCGCTGCCACGCACTTGCGCCGGCACCTGCTTCCCTTCTATCCCCGTGCAGTCGCGGATCTCTCTCAAAGGCTCCGGGAGCATCACCGCCGGCACCCGATCGACCTCCTGATTTCAACGAGTTCCGCCGCCGTCAAGGGCATCGAGGCGCCAACCTCGGTCCCCCACATCTGTTACTGCCACACGCCCCCGAGATATCTGTGGTCCCAGGTGGATCAGTACGACTCGCAGGGCCTGGTGACTCGGGTGGGCCTGCGTGTCGCGGGTCCACTTCTGCGTGCGTGGGATCGCGCGACCGCGGCCAACGTCACGGTCTTTGCCGCCAATTCCCATCACACCGCCCGCGAGATTGAACGCTGTTACGGCCGATCGAGCGTCGTGGTCCATCCGCCGGTGAGAACCGGCATGTTCACGCCCGATCCATCCACGCCACGCGAGGACTTCTGGCTGATCGCGGGAGCACTCGAACCCTACAAGCGGGCGGATCTTGCGATCCGCGCTGCACAACTGGCCCGGGTTCCGATCATCATCGCCGGCGGCGGTTCTCAGTATGCCCCCTTGCGCCGGGCCTTTGAGGGGCCGGGCGTGACGTTCCTGGGTCGAGTCAGCGATGCCGCGCTGATCGATCTCTATCGCCGGGCCCGCCTGCTGATCTTCCCACAGGTGGAAGACTTCGGGATCGTGGCGGTCGAAGCGCAGGCGTGTGGCCTCCCCGTCCTGGCACGCAGGGCGGGGGGCGCACTCGACACGGTTCTGGAGGGACGCACGGGCGCCTACTTCGACGACCCCGACCCCGCCGAGATCGCCGCCGCCGCGATGCACGTGCCGGCCCTGTGCAGCGTCGCCTGCCGGGAGAACGCACTGCGATTCTCAGAGGACGCCTTTGACCGCAAGCTCAAAGCACTGGTCGGGTCGGTTATTGGGGATGAAAAACTCTGTTAAACACGGGGTGGTGTGGCACAGTCCGTTTGCATTTCGTAAGGAGTGCATCCTGAAACAGGTCCGCAACTCCCCTGAATGAAACTCTCTCGCCAAGCCGACGTACCATCATGTGCTCGAACCGCGGCTGTACAGCAGTCCGCGGCCTCGGGGAAGCCGTGTGCACGGGATCAACGGGGTGCGTTCCCCGAAGAACCGGGGCGAACGGCAAAGGAGAGCTTCCATGTTGGCTTCTGCGGTTCACGGGTCGGCACGGTTGGGCGCTCGCTCCTGGAAGCGGACCGCTCTGGTGGCGGCTATCGGGCTGGCAGGCATGGGCACGACCGGCTGCAACAACGCCGGCGAGGGCGCCCTGAGCGGCGCTGCACTGGGCGCGCTCGGCGGCATGGCCATCGGCAGCCTGACCGGCGACATGGGTAAGGGCGCGGTGGTGGGCGCTGTCCTGGGCGGCCTTGGCGGATTGTTCGTCGGCGACCAGAACGAGCGTGCAGACCGCCGCTCGGGACGCTGACACAGCGCTCGATAGTCAAAGCCGATGCAAGAGTGATGCACACTGGTGTGCACGGATCGCCGTGCACACAGTTGGTCCATGGTCTGCCGTGGTTTGCTGTGACGTCCCCTCATCGCCGTGCGATCTGAGGGCGTCCCCGCCTCCACGGAAATGAGAGAGTCGCAAGACACGAGATGAGTCAGACAAGCGTGACGACACCCGCGAAGCGTTCTGGTGGACTTCAAAGCCTGGTCTTGAGCCCCGAGCAGGGCGATGTGCTGAACACGGTGGGCGACGTGGTCCGCATCCTCGCCGGGAGCGAGCAGACGGCCGGCTCGCTTGCGTTCTTTGAAGTGCGGACCGCGCCCGGCGCGGGACCCCCGCTGCACATCCATGCGGAGGAGGATGAGTTCTTCTTCGTGATAGAAGGGCTCGTCAAGTTCAGCATCGAGGGCAAGATTCACGTGTGCAAGCCGGGGTCGTTCATCATCGCCCCGCGCGGGAGCCTCCACACGTTCGTGAACGCGGGATCTACGACGCTGCGGATGTTGGTGACGGTCAGCCCCGCGCGGATCGACGCGGCCTTCCGCGAGAACGCCGCGATGATGGCGAGGAATCCGTCGGCGGGAATCCCGGAGATCACGGAGATCTTCGGTCGGAGCGGGATCACGTTCCATGGTCCGCCGCTTGATCCGGCGGTGTAAGGCGACATGTATCGGTTTGGATCCGATTTCACGGCATGCGCCTGACCACATGAGATTTCCAGGATTGGTTTCACGTGGGATCGACGAAATGAAAAAGGACCGGCCTCCGAGGCCGGTCCTTTGTTGAATTGTTCAGGGAAGCGGCTGCCTTCTTACGGCTTCACTCCCAGCTCCGCCCTCTTGCTCGCGATCTCGTTCTTCACCGCCTCGACGAAGGCTTCGAGCTTCATCGCGCCCAGGTCCTTCTCCTGTCCGCGTGCACGGACCGAGACGGTGCCGTTCTCTGCGTCGCGGGGGCCGACGATCGCCATGTAGGGGACCTTCTCATCCGCCGCGACCTTGATCTTGGCCTGGACACGATCGTTGGAAAGATCACTCGACACGCGGACATCCGCCGCCCGCAGCGCGGCCTCCACCTTTCCGGCGTACTCGTTGCTCTTGTCGGAGATCGGAAGCACGCGGACCTGCTCGGGGCTGAGCCAGGTGGGGAATGCGCCTGCGAAGTGCTCGATGAGCACGCCGCAGAAGCGTTCCATGCTGCCAAAGGGTGCACGGTGGATGACGACGGGGCGGTGGGGCTTGTTGTCGGGCCCGATGTAGGAAAGATCAAAGCGGATCGCCATGTTGTAGTCGACCTGCACGGTGCCGAGCTGCCACTCGCGGCCGATGACATCCTTGACGACAAAGTCGATCTTGGGGCCGTAGAACGCCGCTTCCCCGGGCTCCTGGCTGAACTCGACGCCGAGCGAACGGGCTGCGTCGATGCAGGCGGCTTCTGCCTTATCCCAGTTCTCGCTTGAACCGGTGTACTTGTCCGCACTGGGGTCGCGGAGGCCGACGCGGACGCGGTAGTCCTTCATGCCAAGGGTCGCGAAGATGGTCTTGACGAGGGAGAGACAGCCTTGGATCTCTCCGGGGATCTGGTCTTCGGTGCAGAACAGGTGTGCATCGTCCTGGGTAAAGCCGCGGACGCGGGTCAGGCCGTTGAGTTCGCCCGATTGCTCCCACCGGTAGACGGTGCCGAACTCCGCAAGGCGGACGGGCATGTCGCGGTAGGAGTGCGGGGAGGAGTTGAAGATCTTTGCGTGATGCGGGCAGTTCATGGGCTTGAGCATGAAGCCCTCGACGAGCTTGTCGTCGGCCATGATGCGGTCCTTGGCGATCACTTCCTTGCCTGAACGCTCGTTGATGCCGCGTGCGAGGCGCTCGGCCACGCCTTCGACGCGGTTCATCATCTCGCCGCACGAACACCCCGCCTCACTGAGCTGCTGGAGTGCATCGCGCTCGATGATCGGCGCAAACTGCGAATCCTTGTAGTACGGGAAGTGACCGCTGGTCTTGTAGAGCTCCAGCCGCCCGATGTGCGGAGTGAAGACCTCGGTGTAGCCCTGCTTCTTGAGCTCTGCGGCGATGAAGGTCTGGAGTTCCTTGCGAATGATCGAGCCGCGCGGGGTCCAGAGGATGAGCCCCTGGCCGACATCCTCATCGATGTGGAAGAGGCGGAGCGCCTTGCCGATCACGCGGTGGTCGCGCTTGGAGGCTTCCTCCTTCTGCTTGAGGTAGGCGTCGAGATCGGCCTGGGTGGCGAAGGCGGTCCCGTAGACGCGGATCAGCCGGTCGGAATTCTCATCGCCGTGCCAGTAGCTTGAGGCAAGCGACATGACCTTGGCAGCGCCGATGCGGCCGGTGGAGGGGACGTGCGGGCCGCGGCAGAGGTCTTCCCAGTTCTTGCCGGGGGCGCCGGTGGCGTAGAACGAGAGCTTCGCACCTGCACGCGAAGCGGAATCGGCGGACTGCGAGAAGGCAGCTTTCGCGCCGCGGTAGACGCTGCTGGGCATGCCGAGCGCGCGCTCGGCGTTGTCAACCTTGTACTTGTTTCCCTCTGACTTGAGCTTGCCAAGCCCTTCGTCGCTCGCGACTTCGTACCGCACGAAGCTGCGATTCTCCGCGATGATCTCGGCCATCCGCTTGTCGATGGCCTCGAAGTGGTCGGTGGAAATCTTCTTTCCTGCGGGGACGAACATGTCGTAGAAGAAGCCGGTGTCGGTGGGGGGGCCGTAGGCGAGCTGCACTTCCTTGCCGATCACGTCCTGGATGGCTTCGGCCATGACGTGTGCAGCGGAATGTCGCATGAGGTACAGCGCGTCAGCGCTGGCGGGCTGGCCGGGCTTGGGTGCGGTGACGATGGCGAGCGAGGCGTCCTTGTCGATGATGGTCGAGAGGTCCGCGAGTTCGCCGTCGATCCGGCAGCCGATGGCAGCCTTGGCAAGGCCCGCGCCGATCGAGGCGGCGACCTCGGCTGCGCTTACGGGTTTGTCAAAGACCTTCTTGTCGCCGTTGGGAAGAGTGATGGTGGGCACGGACAGGTTCCTTCCAATGCACACGGGCGCGAATGCCCGTGATCGTGTGTTTGCTTGAGTGTGACGTGATCGAAACAGAGAGTCAGGCGGTCGGGCTGTCGCGGTGCGGCGGCGGGAATCCGAAGGATTCAAGCCGGCCGCACCGGGTGCAACGGTACGTAACGACGTACATGCCCGTCGTGGCGTGGTGCGATTTGACGCCCCCGGTCCAGAAGGAGTGCGTGGGGTCTCCGGGGCACCACATCAACTGGTGTGCACCACCATGCGTTCGGTCCAGATAGAACCCACGCTCCATCTGGCTGTCGCAGCGGAGGCATTGAAGCTCGGTGTCGGGCGTTTCAGGCTGCTGCATGGTGGCTCCCGCCGGTACGAGTGTGAAACTCCAAAACGAACAGACCCGGCCTCGCGGCCGGGTCTGGTAGTGAACTTGATGCACACGGATGTCGGCCGCTCATCCGTCGCGGTTGGTCAGCGTGGTCGTCGTCGTGGTGAAGGTCGGGCCGTTCATGCGTGAATCCTATCCAGATCACGGGCTCCGTGCCACCGAGTAAAGGCCAGGGCCGCCGAGCGTCGTAAAAACACCAGCCCGCGGGTCATGCGGGCCGGTGCGAGGAGTGACATTTCGGACCTTGAGCGCGGGCCTGTTCAGGCGGCCTGACGGATGCCGCCGCAGCACTCACCCGTGCCGCCGGCAAACGTGCCGGGCTGCGTGCCGGTGATGTTGGTGTGGCCCGAGGGGGTCGTCTGAACGGTGTTCACGAACGAGCCCGGAAAGAAGCCCTGGAAGCCGGTGTACGACGGAACGAACCCCCAGGGCGAGTTCTGAAAGCCGTAGAAGGAAGGGGTGAAGTTCGCGGCGGGGGCGTAGTTGGAGTTGAAAGGCGCTGCGTTGCCGTAGAACCCGCCGAAGAAGTTCGCCGCGGGAGTGTTGGTGGGGTAGCCGGCGTTCTGCAAGCCGTCGAAGAAGTTCTGGCCGTTGTAGCCGCCGTT
>DATGXW010000139.1:0-12437 GCA_035298585.1 Phycisphaerales bacterium | reverse complement strand
CCGGCGGCGGATTTCGTCGGCCGTCGTCGTGTGCGGCGCGACCGTCACCCGGCACCCACGGTCGGTCAGGTTGCGCAGGATGTTGGCCTTGGCGCCGCAGTCAAGCGCAAGGACGTGCGGGCCGTCCTTTCCGCCATCGGTCGCGGGAACGCTCGTTCCCGCCGCGGGGAGCATCGACCACTCGCCCAGCGTCTCATCCCACGTCCGCGCGGAGGAACACCCGACCAGGGGGACGAGGTTCTGCCCCGCCATCGAGGGAGCGCTGCGTGCACGCTCGACAAGCTCGGCGTCGGAGAGGTCAGCGCGATCGGTCAGGACGCCCGAAACGACGCCGCTGGAACGGAGTCGTTTGGTGAGTGAACGGGTGTCGACTCCCGCAAGTCCCAGGACACCGTGGCGCGCCAGGTAGGCGGAGAGGTCTGATTCAGCCCGGAAGTTGGAGTGCAGACGGGCCAGTTCGCGGATGATCAGCCCCGAGACCTGGACCTTCGGGGACTCTTCATCTTCGCTGTTGACGCCGGTGTTTCCGATGAGCGGGAAGGTGGCGACAAGGATCTGGCCGGTGTAGGAGGGGTCGGTCAGCGATTCCTGGTAGCCGCTGACGGCGGTGTTGAAGACCACCTCGCCCATCGACACAATCCCGCGGCCGGTCGCCCCGAAGGCCTCGCCGCGCAAGATCGTCCCGTCCGCAAGAGCCAGTCTCCCGGCCACACGGACCCGCCGAACCGAAGCGTTGTCGTGCATCGGGTAGAGTCTAGGTCGCATGGAAGGAATGCAAGGGTCCGGTGCAAGGAACTGAAGGCGAAAATCCCAGTCTCTTCGGAGCCTCCGGGCGGGAGGGACGCGGCGGGCGCGGCGAGCCGTCGCCGGCGCTTGGCCCATTGATCCGCGTGGTGGTCGAGCGCGGGATCGATGATCCGGATCTTGCCGACGGGTTGACCTACCGCGCGCTCAACGACGAGATCGCGGTGGGGGACCGCGTCGTGGCGCCGTTGGGGAAGGGTGGACGCCCTACGGGAGGGATCGTCGTCGCGGTGGAGCGCGACGCGGTGCAGCCGGCGGGGATGAAGATCAAGGGCGTGCTTGAACAGAGCCAGTCGAGACTTCCCGGCGCGTTGCTTGAGCTTGCGGCGTGGATGTCCCGGTATTACGCAAGTCCGTTGGGCATGGTGTTGTCAACCATGGTTCCCGCGGCGGTGAAGCAGCAGGTCGGACGCAAGACGCTGCGGTTGATAGGGATCGCGGCGCAGGGAGAGGCGCGTGCACATGAGTTGGTGGAAGAAATGGCGCCCGCGTCTCGCAAGGCGTGGGAAGCAATTCTGAAGATTCCGCGGGAATCACTTCCAGCGCCCAAGGCGATGCTTGTCCAGATGATTGAGGCAAGGAATGCCGCGGGGATCAACGGGCTCGTCAAGGCGGGGGTGCTCGAAGAGGTCACGCGCGCGAGCGTGCGAGCACCGGAAGTCTTCTGGCGGGTGGATGGGACGGTGGTCCAGGAGCGTGCACTGGAAGCGACGCCGGACCAGCGCCGCATGATCGAAGGAATCGGCGGGCGTCTTGGCTTCTTTGGAGTTCATGTCCTGCGCGGGGTGACGGCTTCGGGAAAGACTGAGGTCTACCTCCAGTTGATCGAGCGCGTGGTCGCGGCGGGGAAGAACGCGCTGGTGCTGGTGCCGGAGATCTCGCTCACGCCCCAGACGGTGGATCGGTTCGAGCGGCGGTTCGGGGGTATGGGCGTGGCGGTGCTGCACTCGGGGCTCTCGGCGTCGCAGCGTCACCGCCAGTGGATGCTGGCCTCGGGAGGGCAGGCGCGGATCGTGGTGGGGGCGAGGTCGGCGGTGTTTGCGCCGATCTCGCGCGTGGGGATCGTCATCGTCGACGAAGAGCACGAGCCTTCGTACAAGCAGGACCAGGCGCCGCGGTATCACGGGCGGGATGTCGCGGTGAAGCGAGCGCAGATCGAGGGCTGCCCGGTGGTGGTCGGCTCGGCGACGCCCTCGCTCGAGAGCTGGAACAACGTCAAGACCGGCAAGGCAAGCCTGTGGGAACTTCCCCAGCGCGTGGGCGGGGGAGTGCTGCCCAACGTCGAGATCGTGGACCTCGCCCAGGAGAACCGGGCACGTGCACTCCGCGGCGGCAAAGCACAGGGCGGCGGCGGGGGAGCGTCCGAACTGCACGCACTTGGACCGACGCTCGAAGAGGCGATCAGCGCAACGTTTGACGAGCAGGGCCAGGTGATCCTGCTGCTGAACCGGCGGGGGTTTGCCAATTACATCTGCTGTCCGGACCGGACGTGCGGGTGGATGCTCCCGTGCGATCAGTGCGATGCGGCGATGGTGCTGCACCGCGACAAGCGTCTGCCGCGGGGCGGGGTGGTGGTCTGTCATCACTGCCAGAGCGAGCAGCGCATCCCGACCAGGTGCCCTTCGTGCGGGAAACTCCCGATCCCGCTGGGGATCGGGACCCAGCGCGTGGAGGAGGAACTGGTCGCCAAGTTCAGCGCCTCGCACGGGCTGATGGCGGGAACGACGATGGTCCGGGTCGACTCGGACACGATGAAGTCGGCCCGCGACTACTTCGAAGTTCTCGGGCGGTTTGGAAGGGGTGAGATCAAGCTGCTGGTCGGAACGCAGATGATCGCCAAGGGCCTGGACTTTCCCAACGTCCGGCTGGTGGGCGTCGTCAACGCCGACACGTCGGTGTGGATGCCGGATTTCCGGGCGTGGGAGCGGACCTTCCAGCTTGTGAGCCAGGTCGCCGGTCGCGCGGGGCGGGGGAGACTTTCGGGGAGGGTGATCGTGCAGACCGCGTGCCCCGACAACCCGGCGATCCGCCTGGCCGCGGCCCACGACTACGTGACCTTTGCGGACATGGAGCTGGGGACGCGTCGGGCGGGGAATCATCCCCCGGTCATCCGCATGGCCCGGATCGTCTGCCGGGATGAGAACGACCAGAAGGCGATGGATGCGGCGGAGGTGATCGCACACGCGGCCAGGGAGCTGGCGGGCTCGGCGGTCGAGGTCACGGGTCCGATGCCCTGCTCGATCGGGCGGCTGCACGGGCAGTACCGGTTCTCGGTGGAGTTCTCCGCGGGGCGTGCATTGGACCTCCAGCGGGTGCTGTGGGATCTTCGCCGGCGGCGGGCGGTGGTTTCCGATGCCTCGACGGCGGTCGACGTCGATCCGCTTTCATTCATGTGATGGATCGAAAACTGCGGGATGTCGCCGGACATGGCCGACTATCCTCGCGTCGTGCTCGTACACCTCAACGGCCAACTCGTCCCGCCCGATCGTGCACGCGTCAGCGTCTTTGATCGCGGGTTTCTCTTCGGCGACGGCCTCTACGAAGGGCTGCGGTCGTTTAACGGGCGCGTGGTTGCGATGGACCGCCACGTCGCGCGGCTGAGAGAGGGCCTGGCCGAGGCCCGCATTCCGTGGGATCCCGAGCAGATGGTTCCCCTGACCGAGGAACTGCTCGAGGCCAACGGGACCAGGGACGCCTTCATCTACTGGCAGATCACGCGGGGGGAACCCGCTCCGGGTGAACCGGTGCGTGCACGCGTCCTGACGGGCAGGGTGACCCCGACGGTCATGGGCTTCTGCTACGCGACGCCGCCGCTCTCGGGGCATCTCAAGCCGGCGGCCAAGCGCGTGATCACGACGCGCGACACGCGCTGGCTCCGCGGGGCGATGAAGTCGATCTCGCTCCTGGGGGGCGTGCTGGGCGCGATCGAGGCCAGCGAAGCACACACCGATGACGCGATCCTGATCCGCGATGGGATCGTCGCGGAGGGGACTTCCTCCAACGTCATCGTCGCGTGGCAGGATGATGATGGCGCCACCCGGATCGCGACGCCTTCGATGCAGAGCGCACCGATCCTCGCGGGGGTGACGCGTGATCTCCTGCTCGACAGCGTGCCGGAGATCGAGTCGCGCGTCATCGGCCAGCGTGAGCTTTCCCGCGCGTCGGAAGTGATGCTCACCGGCACACTCTCCATGGTGACCTCGATCGTCGAGATCGACGGCCGGGCGGTGGGATCAGGCAAGCCCGGGCCGGTCGCGCAGCGTCTGCTCGATGCCCTGCGCATGTGCATCGAGCAGGAAGCCGCCGGGAATCTCCGCCCCAGCCGGCGATAAACCGCACGCAATCCAGAGGGAAGCACTCGACGCGCCGACGGGCGCGGTGGTACGGTTGCGGGCGCGGTGGGGGTTGGATCCTCGCGCGGGCTCTTTTCCCCTGTGCGGTGTGGTTCGGTCGAAGGAGTGACCGGTGGCGAGTTCCTATTCGGGTCAGCGTGTGACGGTGATGGGCCTGGGCCGGTTCGGCGGCGGGGTCGGCGTGACGCGCTGGCTTGCCCAGCGGGGCGCTCGCATCACCGTGACCGATCTTGAATCGGCCGAGGCGCTGGCGGGATCGCTCGGGCGGATCGACGACCTCGTGCGTTCGGGCCAGGTGTCGCTCAGGCTCGGCGGCCATGATGAGCGCGATTTCGCCGCGGCCGACCTGGTCATCGCCAACCCCGCCGTACCCAAGCCGTGGAAGAACCGCTACCTGACGGCCGCGATGTCGTCGGGGGTTCGCGTGACCACCGAGATCGGCCTGGCGATCGGCCAGATGCCCGTGCGCGGGAACATCATCGGCATCACCGGTTCGGCGGGCAAGAGCACAACCTCGGCGATGATCGCGCACATCCTGCGGGCGCTGGGCGAGCCCGTGCTCTTTGGCGGCAACATCGGTGGTTCGCTGCTCGAATCACTCTCGGAAGTCACCCCCGCGACGAGAATCGTCCTGGAGCTTTCGAGCTTCATGCTGCACTGGCTCAGGGGGTGGTCGCCGGGCGTGGCGGTGGTGACGAGCTTTGCCCCCAATCACCTTGATTGGCACGAGGGTGAGGATCACTACCGCTCGAGCAAGATGGCGCTGCTGGCGTCGCAGCAACTGGGGGACGTCGCGGTGCTCGCGGCGGGGCTGGAGGGCTGGAATTCGCCGCGCGGCGTGACGCAGGTCCAGCTTTCTCCCGAGTCTGGGATTCGAGACCTGGCGATCCCGGGTGCACACAACCACCGCAACGCGGCCCTGGCCGTGCAGGCTGTTGTCTCGCTCTTTGAACGCGAGGGCCAGGACGCTTCGGGGATCAAGGTCCGTGCACGCGACGCGGTGAAGAGTTTCCCGGGGCTGCCGCACCGCCTGGAGCGCGTGGCCGATCACGCCGGGGTCCGCTTCTTCAACGACTCCAAGTCCACGACGCCCGAGGCCACGTTGCTCGCGGTCGAGGCCTTTGTCGAGCAAGGCCGCTCGCCCCGCGTTCACCTGATCGCGGGAGGCTATGACAAGGGTTCGGATCTGTCCGCCATCGGCGGCCTGGCCCGGGAGATCGGCGGGCTCTACACCATCGGCAAGACGGGCCCCGCGATCGATGCCTTCTCCGGCGGCGCTTCGCACCCCTGCGGCGACCTCAAGACCGCGATCGATCGGCTCTGGCCCCATCTCCGCACGGGTGATGTCGTGCTCCTGAGCCCCGGGTGTGCATCCTGGGACCAGTTTGAAAATTACGAGGCCCGCGGCAAGCTCTTTACCGAACTGGTCCAGGCAAGGATCCGTGCATGATGGGTACACGCCGTTCATCCGCGTCGGGGCGGGGCTGGCCACTGGCCGTCTTGGTGTGCATATCGGCGTGCTGGAGCGGATGCACACAGGAGAAGACGCACACCGCCCCCGCGCCCGCGGATTCCGATGCTGCCGCGACGTCCGCGGCGTCGGCCGAACCACCCGCTCCGCTGCACGGCGCTGGGGAAGCGCCGCGTACGTGGGCAGAACCGTTCCCGGGTGTTCGGGTGGATGCGGCACGCAAGGTGATCGAGTTTGATGGGCAGGTCCCGATCGATCCGCACGATCCACAGACGCCCAGGATCTACCTGGAAGTCATGGTCTGTTCACGCGATACGCGGGAGCATGAATCGCTGGTCGTGACCAGCGTGAAGCCCTCGCACATCCATGCCGCGCTGCTGATGATCGGTCTAGAGCCCGGAACACCCGGTTCATGGCGATGGGATGCGGGCGCTGGTCGCATGATCGCGTCGGGACCGACGGGTCCTGGTCTTGATGTTTCGTTCATCGTGGCGGGGTCCGACGGCCTGCCGACTGTTCATGATCCTGCCGCGTGGGTGATTGATGAGCGAGAGACCGTCCGGCTGTCGGAAAAGCTCCGCGCGCGGGATGTGCACTCGCCCGGGTGGGTCTTTGCGGGTTCAAAGATCGCGCTGCGTCCGGACGGGCCGGGGGAGTATTACAAGGCGGACATCGAAGGAACGCTGGTGGGCCTGGCGACCTTCGGCACCGAGACGATCGCGCTGCCGCTGGTGATCAGCCCCGAGGCCGCGGTGGAAGCCCCTGTCTGGATCGCCGACCGCACCGCGGTTCCACCCTGGGGCACCCGGGTGACGGTCCGGATCTCCGCCAGTTAAGCATCGCGGAAATCGGGCGGACTTTGTTACAATTCCGGCGTGCAACCGACGCGTTTCAACCGTGGTCGACGCCTCGCGATGGGCGTCCTTTTCCTTGCGCTTCTGGCCGGCGGTGTGCACGGCCAGACGCTCAACCTCGATGCGCCCGTGCCCCCAGCGCCCGGCACGGGCCTGCGCGCGACAGCCCTTGTCGAGGCGGCCAACGACGAGATCCTGGCCCGATCCAGGGAACGTGCATCGCCGTCGGCGGACGCCTCGGTGGAGCTTCGCATCGCGATCCGTGTGCTTGCACACAATCTGCTTCGTGCCGGCGAATCCGCCGGTGAACCGGGGTCCGCACAGTTCCTCGCGGGCCAGACGATCCTGGTGCGGCTGGCGGGGCTTGATCGACGGATCCGTGCACAGTTGCCCGAACTGGAAGGACCGATCGCCGCGGACCTGGTGGCGCGGTGGACGCTGCCTCCCGAGAAGCTGCCGGTCGATCCTGAATCCTTGCAGCGCTTCTTGCGAGACAGCCTCGCGCCGCTGGTGGTCAAGACTGATCTTGATGCACGCCTGGATCGGCAGATCGCCGCCGGCCAGCCCGCGTCGATGACCGTGGCGCCGCTGATGATGGTGGAGAGTTCGCTCGAAGACTTTGCCCGTGCCGGGAACCTCGACGCGACGGTGGTCGAGGCGTGCCGCGTGCTTGATCTTCGCATCGCGATGGCCGGCGAGTGGCCCGCGTATGCGATGAGCCTGGAGACGGTGCGGGCAAACGCGGTCGATGCACTCTGGCTGCTGACGGCGCCCCCGGCGGCGGGCGTACCGCGCGCGATGATCGTGGATCTCTCCCGCCGGTTCGGGGAATCGGTCCAGGCCTTGACCGCGGTCGGCCCGGCCGATGCACTCCCTCGACCCGATGATTCAGCCGCGGTGGGATCGAGGTCGCTGCGTGTGCTGGCGATCGCTGCACGCTCGATCGAGATGTGCACACGCATCGAGCCCGAGAAGTCCGCCCGCGCGGTGCTTGAGGCGATGCTCAGGATGCTCGCGGGGCGTGGGGCGATCGCATCCGCGCCGGGAGAGGTCGTGCGTGACATCGCCCTTGTTGATCGCCTCGGCCGGATCGAACGCCTGCTGCGGTCCATGGTCGGAACGACTCCCCGGGGTGATCTGGTCACGATGGATGATGTGCTGCGCCAGCTCCGTCCCGCCATCAAGCCGCTCGAGGATGCCCGCCGGCAGGCCGCCGGAGATCTCCTGGAGGCGTGTGCACGCGCTGTGCAATCGCCCGATGTCATCTCTGATCCCGGGTTTCTCCAGTCGGCGACGCTGTACCGCCAGCGGCTGGAAGACCTGATGCGTGCACAACGTGTCACCGCCGCGATCGGCCACAGGCCCTCCAAGCCCGGCGCGGCCGCGCAGCCGGTGCTGCGGGATGAGCACGAGCGGCTGGGGGAGCGGCTGCTGCTGCTGTCGCGCGGATTGACCTCGCCGCGGGAAAGCGCAGAGGCGAGCGTCCAGTGGCGTGCATTCGCGGACGCGGTTGAAATGCTCGGGCCGTCGGCGGGTGAGACTTTCCTGCGGGGTGTGCTCGCGGGAACTCAGGAAGATCCCGCCGGCGCGACGGCCAAGGTGACTTCCGATCGCGCGGCGGACCTTTTGGCCCGGCTTGACGAGGCACGGCAGGCGTGGAATGACCAGGCCCGGCGCGCACGCCAGATCGAGTCGGAGGGCCTGATCGCCGCCGCGGCCGACCTGCGCGCCTCCTCGAGCGCTGTCGAACTCGCGGCACAATGGAGCATCTGGCTCAGATCACTCCCCGCGGCGGCGGATCCGATGATCCCCAGCACCGACGCGGGGACTGCACTTTCCTCGTGGGAACTCTCCGCCTTTGCGTCGCGTGTACTCATGGAAGCGGACCTGGCCTCGGTCGCGGCGGGGCTCGTGCTCGCCGCCGAGGGCAAGCGGGCCGAATTCACGGCCCGGTCGTGGGAGCGTCCCTCCGCACGCGTGCGAGGCCTGGCGGCGGATGTCGCAGCGCGTGCACACCTGCGCGGCGTCCGGGCGCTGAGCGATGAATCACTCGACGCGATCCGGCAACTGGGGCTCGGGCCCGCAGACCCTGATCGCATGCCATCGGCCTCGATCCGCGGCGAACTGCTCTCGATGAGCAGGTATCTGGAGGAACTCGCGGGCGCGATGGACGCGGGGGAGACGCAGGCCCAGGGTGCACTTGAGAACTACCTGGCGACCCGGCGGCTGGCGGTCGAGTCGGCCGTCGCGGCGTGGGGCAACTGAGCGTAAGGAGTGATAAAAAAAAAGCCCCGCGGACTTCTCCGCGGGGCCTGAATCGCATGCGAAGGTCGCTTACTTCTTGGCGGCCTTGAACTCGGCCAGGCGGTCCTTGAGTTCCTTCTGGGTGGCCGCATCAGCGCCGGCGGTCAGCTCGACGGCCTTGGTCTGGATCTCGATGGCCTTCTCGACATTGCCGGTCTTGAAATAACCGACGGCGAGGGTGTCGAGGATCATCGGGTCGTTGTTTCCCGCGGCCTCCGAGGCCTGCTTGGCGATCTCGAGGGCGGCGGCGTAGTCGGGGTTGGTGATCCGCTTGTTGTCGAGGATGGTCCACGCCAGCTCGTTGAGGATCATGGTGTTGCCCTTGGCCTCCTTGGCGGCCAGGTCCTTGGCGGCGGCGGTGCCCAGGGCGGAGTCGGCGACGATCAGCCCGCGGAACTTCTCGAGCTTGAGCTCGGCGGCGCGGTCGGGGTACTTGGCGATCAAGCCGTCGTACGCCTTGGCGGCTTCGGGGTAGTTCTTGGCCCGCATCGCGTCGACGACGGGCTTGCGGTCGGCCATGAACTGCTCGCGCTCAGCGCGTTCCTTCTGGGCCTTGGCCGCCTCGGCCTTCATGTCCCACGTGCCCGCGACGACCTGGTCGAGCACCTTGTCGATCTGGCCGGGATGGCCGATCCAGGCGATCTTGCCTTCGCCGTTGACCACGAAGGCCGCGGGGATGCCGTTCTGGTTGGCCGCGCGGAGCCAGTTGGTCGCGACGTGCCCGCTGCTGTCGGTCGCGGTGTCGATCGCGACGTTGTAGTCCATCTTCTCGCTCATGTTCTCGACGAACGCCTCGACACGCTTGTGGTACGCCTCGGTCGTCGGCTCGGGCTTGTTGCTCTCCCACACGCTCACGCCGACGAACGTGATCTTGTCCTTGTGCTTCTTGGCCAGCTCGGTCATGTGGGGGATCACGCGGATGCACGGGCCGCACCAGGTGGCCCAGCCCTCGACGACGTAGATCCTGCCCTTCTCAAACGAGTTCACTTCCTTGCCCTTGACCCACTTGGCGACCTTGAGCGCCGGGGCGTCGTCGCCCACCACCAGCGGCTTCACCGCCGCGGGCTGCTGCTGCGACTGGGGCACCGCCTGCGCTGAGGCGCCGAAGGGAAGACCCGCGTTGAGGGCGAGTGCGACCACTGAAAGACCAAGAAGGCTGCGTTTCATGGGTGTTTCCTTGATATGCAAAGGGTGATGAGCCAAAGCCGACATGCCAAGACCGGTGTGCAACAGGCGGCGCTCGGCCGCAGAAGCGAACTGGTTCGGGACACGCACCACGCCCCCGGCCCAATCCCCGGACCGGTAACGTTCGACATGCCGCTGTTTGATTCCGATGGAATGCTGGAGTTCCCGCGCCAATCCCGCGAAGAGATCAGATCCCCGCCTGATCGATTTCCCCCCCCCCACACACACAGAGGATTATACCCTAACAAGACACGCCCCGTCCGTGTCCTTTCAGGACCTCGAAAAGATCGGTACATTCCCCAGTGAAGTTTGGGGAAGGTCCGATCATTTCTTGATTCAGACGGCCGGGGGCGGCCGGCGTGAGGTCAGAGGCGAACAGGGGCGGCGACGTCGAGCCGCGACCCGGCGGGGAGCCCTATTCGAGGTAGGTGTACCCCTCCATGCCCGAGTCGTAGAACTTGAGCAGGTTCTGGGCCTCGGGGACGCTGAGCTTGCCGGCCTTCACCGCACGCTCGACGTCGCGGCGGACCGAGCGGACCAGGTCCTCGCTGTCGTACTGGACGTACGAGAGGACTTCCTTGACCGTGTCACCCTCGATCACCTCGTCGAGATCCCAGTCGCCGACGCCGGGAGAGTCGTCGAACGAGACGTGCACCACGTGCGTGTCGCCGTACAGGTTGTGCAGATCGCCGAGCACTTCCTGGTACGCCCCGAGCAGGAACATCCCCAGGTAGTACGGTTCGGTCTTCCCCTGGGCGGCGTCGTACTTGAGCTCGTGGAGCTCGAGCACTGGCTTGTGCGACGACTTGCGGTCGATGAACTTGTCGACCTGCCCATCGGAATCGCAGGTGATGTCGGCGAGGATCGCGCGGCGGCCGGGCTCCTCGCCCAGGCGGTGGATGGGGCAGATCGGGAAGAGCTGGTCGATGGCCCAGTGGTCGGGGAGGCTCTGAAAGAGCGAGAAGTTGACGTAGTAGATGTCGCTGAGCACCTGGGGAAGATCGATCAGGTCGTCGGGGAGCTCGCCCTTGGACTGGGCCACGGTCAGGACGCGGCGGCCGATCGCCCAGAAGAGCCGCTCGGTCGCCGATCGCATGGGGAGGCTGAGGTACCCGAGGTTGAAGAGGCTCATCGCCTCATCGCGGGCCTGCATCGCGTCGTGGTAGACCTCGACGATGTTCACGCGCGGCTGGGAGAGCGATTCGTAGGCGTCGATGAGCTCGAGCACCGGCTGCGGACGCTCGTTCTCGGTGCGCATCAGTTCCTGCGCCTTCTCGATGTCGGGCTCGGCCGGGAAGTCGGTCTTCCCCAGCACGTCCACGATCAAGAGCGAGGAGTGGGCGACCATGGCGCGGCCTGATTCAGAGAAGATCCGCGGATGCGGGAAGCCGCCCGCGTCGCAGACGCTCTTGACGCGGTAGACGATGTCGGCCGCGTACTCCGCCACGCCGTAGTTGACGCTCGAGGGAGAATCGGACTGACTCCCGTCGTAGTCGATCCCCATGCCGCCGCCGACGTCGATCGTGTCGAGCCCGGCGCCGAGCTTCTTGAGCTCGCAGTAGATGTGCGACAGCTCGTTCACCGCCGCCTTGATGTGGCGGATGTCGCCGATCTGGCTCCCGATGTGGAAGTGGATCATCTTCAGGCAGTCGGCCATCTGGTGCTGCTTGAGGAAGTCCAGCGCGTGCAGGAGTTCAATGACCGTCAGGCCGAACTTCGAGCGCATGCCCCCCGAGGATTCCCACTTTCCCGAGCCGCGGGCGCTGGGCTTGGCGCGGACGCCGATGCGCGGGCGGACGTTGTACCGCTTGGCGTGCTTGACGATCAGCTCCAGGTCGCTGAAGCGCTCCACGACCGGGATGATGTGCCGGCCCAGCTTGGTCGCCAGGATGACGGTCTCGATGAACTCCGAGTCCTTGAAGCCGTTGCACACGATCGGCATCGAGGGGAGATTCTCCGTCAGACCCAGGACCGCCAGGAGCTCTGGCTTGGAGCCGGCCTCCAGGCCGAAATCAAGCTGTGAGCCGATGTCGCGGACCTCTTCACAGAGCTGTCGCTGCTGGTTGACCTTGATCGGGTAGATGCACGAGTAGCTGCCGCCGTACCCGTGCTCCTTGATGGCGGTGTCGAAGGCCTCGCGGATCTCGGTGAGGCGGTGCTTGAGCAGGTCGCGGAAGCGGATGATGACGGGCGTGGAGATCTCGCGGTCGCGGAGGCCTTCCAGCACCTCGTAGAGATCGATCTGCCGGTCGGCGTGCTTCTCGGGCATGACGACCAGGTGGCCCTCGGTGTTGATGCCGAAGTAGCCCGCGCCCCAGTCGCGCACGGCGTATGTCTTCATCGCGTCTTCGATCGACCAGGGCCGTGCCGCCGGCGCGCCGCCGTTGCGGCCGTTGGTGGAGGAAGAGCCGCCGTTTGCGAGTGTTTGAGCGGGTGAACTTCCGCCCGGTGTGATCGTCGCCATCG
>DATGXW010000138.1:0-12125 GCA_035298585.1 Phycisphaerales bacterium | reverse complement strand
GGATCGTCTCGACGCCGTCGACGTCGTTGGCCGTCGCCGAGCCCGTGGGAGCGTTGGCGCCGGTGACAAAGCACTTGACGCCCGTGCCGCCCGTCGCGTCGTCGCCCGGCGCGGTCTGGACGCCCTGGCCGTCGTAGGCGGGGTTGGGGTCAACCGCGACCCAGCGGCCCGCGGCGCCCAGCGAGATCGCGCCCGACACCGTAAAGCCCGTCGACGCTTCGAAGGAATCCGAGAGCACCGGCGTTCCGCCGCTGACAACCATCAGCGAGTGGGCCGACGCCGCGGGGTCGATGTACCCCGAGGGGGTCTGCTGCGTCGCGATGCCGAAGCGGTACTCGACCGTCTCCCCGCATTCGATGCGCGGCAGGCTCACGGTGTAGACACCGTTCGAACCCGCCTGCATCGGCTTGGACGAGAAGCCGCCCGCCGTTCCGACGCGGTACTCAAGCACCGCCGACTCGGGCAGCGAGGACTCTGAGCCGTCGATGATCTGGACCGTGAGCGGGATGGGCGTGTTCCCCGACGCGGTCGAGGGGAGCCCGCTGGGGTAGACGAAATTCACGGGCTTGATCACCGGCAGCGCGATCCCGTGCTTGCCGAACGCGTAGTTGAGGCTCGGGTAGTTGGGCGTCCCGTTGAGCAGGTTGCCGTCGTTGTCGTCCACCGTCATCGCCTCGATCCCCGTCTGCGGCCAGGCGGCGTTTGAGCCGTTCTGCTCGCCGATGGTGATCATCGCCCAGTCCACGTGGAGCTGGCGTGCGATCTCGAGCCCCATCTCCGACCCGTACACGCTCCCCAGGTTCAGGCGCAGGTCGCGCCACACGCCGCCCAGCACCTGCCCGCAGTCGTGGATCGCGCCCCCGCAGGGATACTGCTTGTTCGCCGCGTCGATGTTGCGGATGTGGCAACCCGGCCCGCAGAAGTCCTGGCCGACAATGCCGGTGTCGTAGAGCAGGATCGCGCACGTGTCGCCGAATCCTTCACCGAAGGCGTTCTGCGCCAGGCCGAGCTGCTGGACCACGAAGTGCCCGTACTCGTGCGCCACGACCGTCGAGTACGCCGTGTTCACGCATCCGCCGTTGATGCGGAAGAAGTTGATCGACGAGCCGTCGAAGTAGGCGTTGCACGCTTCGTTCCAGTTGACGTTCGCGGGGATCTGGGCGTCCAGGCCCGTGAACTCGGGCGCACGCGTCTTGAAATACTCGTGGATCTCGATCGTCCCGATGTACGCGTTCACCTGCGCCGTGGTGTACTGCGACGGCGATGAGTTGAGCATGAACGAGGCCGGCCCCGGGGGCGTGACGCTGAGCGTCTGCGAAAGGACCGCCGAGCCCGAGCGATCGATCACGCGGGCCCACCGGCCGTCGCCCAGCGAGACCGTCAGGTTCACCGCCGTCGTCCCCCCGTAGGTCATCAGGAACTCGCCGAGCATGCTCGTCTCCACCGTGCTCGGGCCCTTGACCCGGAGCAAGGGCAGCGGGAGCGCGACGGGCGAATTGCTCCCCGAGTCCGGCTTCACGCCGGGCGTTCCCATCCCCTGCGCCGTGCCGGTGATGTCCACGTTCAGGATCATGTTGCGGACTTCCAGCAGCTCCCCGTTCGCCGCATCGACGAAGAAGGTGTACCCGCGCGGATTCTCGCCCGTGCCGCCGCGGCCGTTGAACTTCCAGGCGATCTTCGCGCCCGGCTCGCCCCCGCCCAGCCCCGCGTCGTGCACCACCAGCGACGGGTCGGACCATTCACCCAGCGCCGCGTACGAACCCGCCTCGCTCACCGTCGCGACCGCCTGTTCACCCGTCAGGTGGATGCCCGCAAAGCCACCCTCGGGCTCCACCGCAAGCCGGGCCGCCGCGTACGTCACGCGGTTGCCATCGGGGTGCACAACCGCCCGCGCGATCCCGCGATCAACCGGCAGACCCGCCAGGTGCTGCTCATAGGCGATCGCCATCGAACCGTTTCCAAGCCGCGTCGCACGCGTGATGTGCAGTTCAGGCTCCGCCGTTCCAAAGTCCGCGCCGTAGGCCTTCCAGAACTCCGCCGCCGCCCCCTGGGGCGTCGCGCCTCCCGTCATCGGAACGCCAAAGACGGTGACGACCTTGCCGCCTTCAGTCAATGCACGTGCACCGGGAAACGCCGCGAGCGCTCCCGCACGGCCGCTTTCGGACGTGACGCAAACCGCATCGCCCCCGGCCGACCCCGCGAATGCGGGAGTCGAAAGAGCAAGACCGGCAAGGAGGAACGGCAGGATCGGACTCTTCATGCATGCTCCCTTTCCGCGAACGGGATCTCGCGGGATTGCGAGTTGATATCCCGATGGCCTTAAACCCCTGACCCGAGATTCCGCTGTGCTGAGATTCCGCTACCGAGCGTATCCGTCACGCGCAAAAGTCTGCTTCGCGGCGGCGGAACATCCCGGACAATCTCAACTTTCAAATGCGTGCAGGGCGCTTCCGCGCCCTGCACGAGTCGATTGCGTTCAAGCCCGCCTGCCCGCTCAGCACCCGGCCTCAAAGAGCGGGACAAAGTCAGAGAAGTCCTCGATGTCGACGAAGCCCGAGCCGTCGATGTCGGCGCTCATGTCGCCGGCCTCGAAGGCCGCGATGAAGGCGGCGTAGTCCTCGACGTCGACGAAGCCCGAGCCGTCAAAGTCGGCCAGGCAGTTGACGCTGAGCGTCGCGCTCTGGCTCTCGATCGACCCGCACGTGCCCGTCACGACCACCGAGTACTCGCCCTCGTCAAACAGCGTCGCCGAGGGGATGTTGTACGAAGATCCGGTGGCGCCGTCGATCTCGTCGCCATCCTTCTTCCACTGGTAGGTCAGGCCCGTGCCCGAGGCGATCACGCTGAACGAGGCAGGCCCGTACACCTCGACGGTCTCGTCGGAGGGCTGATCGTCGATCGAGGGCGCTGCACACGTCGAGACGTTGCCCGTCACGACCAGTGCGTACCCCTGCTTCGCGGCCGCGTTGACGGCCGTGCCGTCAACCCTGACCGTCCACTGCCCCACCGTGGGCGCGGTCCTCAGGGCCATCTCGACGTTGTTTCGGATGTCCCCCGTGCCGCCCGTCGAGGACTGGCCGCTGGTGAAGACGTTGCCGCGGTAGACGTTGCCCAGCGGATCGGTCACGACCAGGTCGAGGTTGTTGATGTACGCCGGGTTGGCGTTCACCGCCGCCGCCGGCTCGGTCCAGACCAGCGTGATCTTCAGCGGCGTCGCGCTGCTGTTGACGTTCACCGAGTATGTGCTGTTCTGCCCCGTGGTCAATCCGCTGGCGTTGCGGACGTCCCACGTCACGAGCTTGCTGGTGTCACCCGTGAAGTACAGTGCATTGTCGAGCAGCACGCGCCCCCAGCCCTCGCCGTTGCTCGGATAACCGCTGATCCCCGTCATGTCGACGCAGGAATTGAGCAGCGTCGCCTTGATCAGAGCGCCCGAGGGCGTGAACGCGTTGGCGGGGACCGCCCCGCCGGTCGGGTAGAAGCCGTCGGTGTAGTACTGGCGGACCAGGACCGCGGCGCCCGTCACCGCCGGGCACGCCATCGAAGTGCCCGACATCCCCGTCGTTCCGCAGGTCGTTCCCGAGTTGGCGCTGATCGTGTTGCACCCGGGCAGGAAGGCCTCGGGCTTGCGGCGGCCGTCGTTGGTCGGTCCCGCCCCGCCCGAGCAGAAGCTGCCCTGGCTGTTGGCGTCGTTGGAGGCCCCGACCGCCAGCACGTTCTTGGCGTTCTCAGGGGTCTTGAGCGTGCTCAGGTTCGTCGAGGCGAACAGAACAAGGCTGTCTTCCTTCAGATAGCTGTGGCTGTCGATCTGGCGGCAGTGCGAGGTGTACGACGTCGTGCCGTCGTCGCCCCAGCTGTTGCTGTGTGCACGCGCCCCGTCCGTGTACGCCGAGTTCAGCGTCGTCTCCAGGTTCGCCGACGAGACCGAGCTCAGGTTCGTGAAGCTGATCTTCGCGCGGAAGGCAAGGCCGTCGTTGGTCGTGTACACCTCGTACGGCGCGTTGTCGCCCGCCACCGTGCCCGCCACGTGGGTGCCGTGCGAATCAGACCCCGCCGATCCGCGCATCGCGATGATCTTCCGGTGCGTCGGGCCCATCGCGACCGTGTCGTCAAACATGCAGTGCGATTCACGCACCGGACCGTCGATGATCCCTGCGATCTGACCCTGCCCCTGGATCCCCGCGTTCCAGACCGGCGTCTGTGCGCTCACGTTGCTCTGCGCAATCCACCGGTTCGAATCGTTGCGGAAGCCGATCTCGCCCGCCTCTTCGATGAACATCACCGAATCGACCGCCGCCAGCGCCGGCACCGCTGCCATCGCCACGTTCGCCTCGATATAGGTGTCCGCGTCGACCACCTGCAGATCGAGCACCTGCCCGCCCCCGGCGTTGATCGCGTCGACCGCGTCGATTGCCGACGCGTTCTCGTGCAGGATGACCGTCACCTTGGCGATCCCGTTGGCCCGGTCCTCCAGCCGCTGGGCATCCTTCAGCGGACGCACACCAAGCTCGGGATCAACCTTCCACTCCGCCGGCATCGTCCCCACCCAGGTCACAAAGCCCAGGTTGGCGATCGCCGCAGGGGTCGACTGACCAAGGTTCGCGATATAGGCGTGGTTGGGGATGTACTGGCCGAGCTTCACGCCCGCATCTTCCAAGGCCGCCTGGCGGGTCGCGTTCAGGGGGCCGTCGATCTGGACGACATAAAAGATGCCCGCGTCAAACCCGCCCGCACCCTGGAGCAGGTTGGGGAGCTTGCGCGTGTCGACCGGGCCGGTCCGGAGATCGAGCGTGTGACGCATCGCCACGGTCACGTCCGCCGTCATCGCCGCCTCGCCCATCGTGGCTTCCATCCCCGATGCCGCGACCGCAAGCCCCGCGCTCAGGAACAAGGCCACCGCGCCGACGCAAACATCCCCGCCCCGTTTGTGAGTCATCATGCCAGCATCTCCAGTTCATGTGCAATCCGCGGAGAGGTCCGCGAACAGATACGCCGAGCCTACCGCACCCCCCACCGCCGACACAAGAGCAGCGCGGCACGATTTCGAGCCTTTGATCAGACCACTCCCACTGTTCGCAAATGCCCCCCGCCGGATCCTCAAAAGGCCGCCGGCCCTCGATTCGTAAGCCGTCCGAACGGCCGCGACGCGTCCACGCAAGGTACACTCGCGTCTCTTGGGACCAACACCTTCCCAATCTGCTTCGGGCGTGCTGCACCTGCAGCCCATCTCCGGCCCACCCCTGGCGCCCCTGGCGATCCCGTCCGACAAGCCGGTCATCATCGGCCGGCAGGCCGCCTCCGCCGACATCGTCCTCAGCGGCGATCTGAGCATCTCGCGCAACCACGCCAAGATCCTTCGGCGGGGTGGGACGTGGCTGGTCTGCGATGTCGGTTCCAAGCACGGGACATACCTCAACGGCGTCCGAATCCCACCGCACGAGTTATCACCCCTCAAGGATGGCGACTTCCTCAGGCTCGGACCCTGGACTTTCCATGTCGGCGGTCCCGCATCCTCCGGTCCACGGATGCTTGCCACCAGCGACGACATCGCAAGCTCCGCCAACCGTGTGCGCCGGCTCGCCGAACACGAAATGTCACTCAAGGTCCGAGAACGCCTCGACCTGCTCATCGACGCCGCCGGAGCCATCGCCACCGCCGACTCCATCCAGAGCCTCGCCCAGGCCGCTCTTGAGGCGCTCATCGGGGGCACCGGGTTCCCGCGGGCGGCGTTCATCCGACGCCTCCATTCGGGGGCCTTTGACGCCGGATCCCGCGTGGAAGTCATCGCTTCGAGGATTGCACACGCCCCCCTGGGCTCCGGCGCGCCCGGCGAGTTTGATTCCTTCAGCCTGACCATCCTGCGTGCGGCCGACGACGGGGAGGTCGTGGTGCTTGACGGGGCCCCCGGCGCGGTCGCGCAGGGGCAGTCGCTGATCGACCTTCGCATCCAGAACGCCCTGTGTGCACCCATCATGGTCGATGGGCTCCCCGCCGCGTACCTCTATTTGGATGCACGCCAGCACGAGGGTGCACACCGCGCCATGGGGTCGATCTCCCCCCAGGCCGACGCCCCGGGCTTTTGCGTGGCGATCGCCCGCGTGTGCGGCCTGGCGCTCGCCAACCTCAACCGCCAGGCCCTCGACAACCGCCGCCGCGAACTGGAAGCCGATCTCGAAGCCGCACGCGCCGCGCAGAACCTGCTTATGCCCGCCCCCGACGGCAGGCTGGGCCCCTTCACCTACGCCGTCCGATCGTTCCCGGGCCGCCTCGTCGCCGGCGACCTCTTCCACGCCTCGCAGCTTGAAGATGGCCGCACCATCGTCATGATCGGGGATGTCGCCGGAAAGGGCATCGGCGCCGGGATCCTCATGTCGGGCACCCAGGCCCACCTGTGTGCATCCCTTCACCACCATGGCGATGCCGCCCGCGCGGTCCGCGAGGCCAACCGCTTCGTCACCACGCACGCCGAGCCCGGCCGCTTTGTCTCGCTCTTTGTCGCCCTGCTCGATCCAGTCCGGCAGGAGATGACCTTCGTAGACGCCGGGCACGGGTACTGTGCACTCAAGTCCGTGGACGGCAAGGTGGGCCATATCCAATCGACCGGAGGCCCCCCCATCGGCGCACAGGCCGATTATCCCTATGAGAACGAGACGCTCCCCTTCACACGGGGAACCACCCTCCTGGTGTACAGCGACGGCGTCGCCGAGCAGCCCGGGAGCGACGGCGCTCGCTTCGGCGTGGGCCGCGTTGAATCCGTGTGCACATCCGCCGCGGGCCCCACCACCCAGGTTGATCAGCTCACTGACGCCCTGCGGCGGTTCGCCGGCGGCTCGTCGCTTGATGATGATGTGACAATCGCCGCGATCTCGCTTTGATCGGTTATTCAGCCGCCGACGGCCGGGTTCTGCCGAGATGCACGCCGGGCCAGGTACGTGTCCACCGTCTTGAAGACCTCCTCGGCCAGTTCAAAGACGTTGCCGTGGACATCGCCTGGGATGTTGTTGGCGATGAAGCTCACGGCGATGCGTTCACCCGTGTCGCGGTGCGTCACATACCCCGAAAGACTGCGAACCTGGTTGATGTACCCGCTTTTGGCGCGGATATCGCACTTGAGGCGGGCGCCCAGGAACCGGCGCTTGAGCGTCCCTTCACCAGGCTTGGCGAGCGATCCGATGAACGTATCGGCGATCGTCTTGTCGCGCGAGATCACCGTCAGCCAGCGGGTCAGCGTCTCGGGACAGACCGCGTTGTCGCGGCTCATGCCGGATCCATCGGCGATCCGCGTGCTCGCCGCATAGCTGGGCCCGAGCTTCTCGGCCAGAAGACCGCGAAGAACCTGGCCGCCATTCTCCCACGAGCCCGGCTCGTTGGTCAGGTGATGGCCGATCGTCTTCATCAGCGCTTCGGCGTACAGGTTGTACGAGTCGGAATTGCACCGTCTCAGGATGTCGGCGATCGGGGTCGTCACCACCGCCAGCGTCCTGCCCTTGCCGAATTCCTCATCCATCCGCACCAGCCGGATGCTTCCCGCCGCTTCCGAGACCGTCACGCCCGACTTGCGGAGCCGGTCCACCAGCAACCTCCCGAACATCTCGGTGGGCTGGTTGATGGCCACCTCGATCGGCACCGCCGAGGGGACCGCGACCTCTCCCGTGAATCGGAATCGGTCCGGGCTGTCGGTCCGCAGGACCGACACGGTGTTCCGCTCTCCACCCACGGTCCGGGCGCGATTCTCGATGTCGATCCACGGCACTTCGGGCTGAACCCGGATCGTCGGAGCCCCCTTCAGCCCGTCGCGCGAAGGCTTGGGATAGAACGCAAGCAGGTTGGCGTGGAAATTGATCCCCGAAACCGAGGCGCAGTACCACTTGTCAAGCTGGTTCTCCGGCCACGTCGGGTGGATGTAGTTGCGGTCAAAGACCCGGTCGTCGAGGATGACTTCGGAGACGTTCTGGACACCGGCCTTCTGCGCGGACGAAGCCAGCAGGCCCAGGACATCCTCGACCGTCAGCTTCGGCTCGGTCTGGTTCAGCAGTTCAGGATCCGCCAATGCGGGGTCGCCGCTCCCGACCACCACCAGCTTTCCCTCCACCTCCCGCAGTTCCGTCCGGTAGACCCAGTCCGGGCCCAATTCCCACAGGGCGGCCGCGGAGGTCAGGATCTTCATGTTCGAGGCGGGAATCAGCGGCTCGGAGGCTCGGGAGGCAAAGAGCACTTCCCCCGTCTGCGTGTCGACGATGCTCACGCCGATCTTCGCCGAGCCGATCTTGGTCGAACCCATCAGCCGCCGCATGTCGCCGGCAAGATCCTGCCCAAGTGCAGAGCCCGCCGCGACCATCAACACCACCGCCGACGCCACCAACCCCGAGAGACCCCGGAGGCGTGAAGCATGCCCCGCGACGCCGGACCGGCGACTCACCTGAACTCCATCCTTGGACATGCTCAATCCTCTCCTCGATTCCACCGGGGTGATGATCTGACGGCCGGGCACTGTGGTGGCTTCGGGCACATGACATCCAGCCATGTGCACACCGCTCACATTCCATCGGACAACACACCCCCGCACCCTCAACATTCAAGACCCAGACTTGAACGCACATTTACGGCACATCGATCCCGAAAAAACGGCGGGTGTTGTCGTTGATCGCCGCGTGGAAAGACTCCCAGTCAAGCCCCCGCAGTTCGGCGATCCGCCGGGCTGTGACGCTCGACATCCACGGCTCACAGGGCCGCTTGCCCCGGTGCGGATCGGGTGACAGAAATGGTGCATCGGTTTCCACCATGATCCGGTCCAGAGGCACCAAGCGTGCCGCCTCTTGAACCTCGGCCGCGTTCCGGTACGTCACCACCCCCGTAAACGAGATCCACGCCCCCAGGTCCAGCACCCTCCGCGCCTCCTGAACCGTCCCCGTGAAGCAGTGAAAAACCATCCGGGAGGGGTCCAACGCGGAACTTCGAAGGATCGGGAGAAGGTCCTCGAACGCCTCGCGGCAATGGATAACCACAGGCTTGACAACGCCCGCCTTGGTTATCGATTCGATGTACGCGAGTTGTTCGGATAGCACGGCATCCTGTTGTGCCCGCGGCGGATCGCTGTAGTGGTTGTCCAGCCCCAGTTCGCCCCAGGCAACGCACTTGGGATCACGAATGACGTCGTCAAGGTCCTGCCACCGAAAAGGGCCCTCGCTCGCATACAGAGGATGGACCCCCGCGCTCGACCAGACGTTGGGAAAACGGCGTGCCACCGCCAGTGCATCCCGCGCGTTGGCCGTCGTCGTCGAAATCGTGATGGCGCCCGTCACGCCGTGCTGACGCGCCAGCCGGAGCGATTCCTCCACCCGACCTTCAAAGTCGGGGAACGTGAGATGGCAATGCGTGTCTATCACGCAAGGAGCGTATGGAGTACGGCGAGCACAACCCCGGCCCACCCGCTCCCAACCGGTAAACTCCTCACCCGATGCACACCCGTCTCTTCTCGATTCCGCCGCGGACGCTGTGGTTGACGCTCTGGGCGATCACCGCGCTTGTGCGCACGGCCGCCGCCGGTGAGCCCACCCCCGACTACGACCGCTATTACGCGGTCATCATGGGCAATGCACGCTCGGGATGGATGCACGCAACGCAGGTCACCAAGGATGGCCAGATCACCACCACCCGCGATGTTCACTTCAATTTCCGCCGGGGCGAATCGACGACCAAGGCCGGGATGACGACAACCTTCGTGGAAAACGCGTCGGGCAAGCCGGTCATGATGCGCTCCTCGCAATTGCTCGGAGAAACCCCGGTGATCGTTGAGTACCACTTCCGCGAGAAGGATGTGGAGGTCGTGAACGATCCCGATGGGGAGAGAAAAATCACGCGTGAAGCGCTCCCCCCGGGCGCCTGGCTCACGCCGCGAGGTGCGGCGGAGCTGCTTGCACGCCGTGTGCAGGGGGGCGCGCGGGAGGTCAGCTACGAAACCCTCGACCCGCTCAGCGGGCTGGAAGTGGTGACCGTCAAGCACACGAGTATCCGCAAGCTGACCCGCATCATCGCCGGAAAGCCCCGTGATGGCATCGCGATGGTGACCCGGGCGAGCAACGCGAGCGGCGCGGTCTCCGAGGACTTTGTGGATGAAAGGGGGGCCCTTATCCAGCAGATCTCAAGCATGTCGGGCCTTGAGTGCGTCTTTGAGATCGCCGGCCCAGAGGTCGTGGGCTCGACGGGCCGCGCCCCGGAGATGCTCGTTTCGACGTTTGTGAAGCCTGACAGACGCATCCGTGAACCCCGCAAGACCATCCGCGCCACCTACACGCTGAGCTTCGGCGAGCATGAAGCGCCACAGCTCCCTGAAACCGGCTCCCAGACGCTGGCGGCGATGGGGGTTCACCAGCTCGACGTCGTGATCGACACGTCCTTTCCGAACGCGGCCGCGCCAGAGGATCGCAAGGACGCCCGGTTTACAGAGTCCTCGGCGATGATCACATCGAACGATGAACGCGTCCGTGCACTGGCTGAAAGGGCGGTCCAAGGGCTCGACGCGGCGGATACGCTGGGGCGTGCACATGCACTGACGGCGATGGTGCACCGGCACGTCACGGGCAAGAACCTCGACGTTCTCTTCGCGACCGCGGCCGACGTCGCCCGAACCCGCAGCGGCGACTGCACCGAGCACGCCGTGCTGCTGGCGGCGATGCTGCGTGCACAGGGGATCCCATCCCGCGTGGTTTCCGGGCTGATTTACGCCGAAACCCTCATCGGATCGGATGACATCTTCGGCTACCACATGTGGACGCAGGCGCTGATCGAGGTGGATGGGAAAGACCGCTGGGTTGACCTCGACGCCACGCTGGAGGATGAACCCATGTACGACGCGACGCACATTGCGCTGGATGTTCTGACGCTGGCGGAGGGACCCGGTGGCGAATCCCGCCCGGGACTTGCGGCGGCGATGGGGCGGGTCCAGATCAAGGTCCGCTCGGTCGAGCGCCGGTAAGGATTGAACGCCGTCGCGCAAGCCCAAACATGTAACGTACAGGAAAGCCCACGCGTTCGGAACACCTCGTGATCGACAGGTCCCAGGGCCCCTCGGGTGCGGTCGCTTGACGCGGGGGTGAACTTCCGGGAAACTAGCCGACCCTGCGAGCAGGCTGGTGTGCGGCAAGGCCGACCCATCCGACGGCGTCGAGAAGATCCGGCGGCGTGGGGTGGGGCCTCGTGCGCTGCATTGCCCTGCTCGGCGGGTCCACCCAGGCGCTTCGTGCGTCCGGACTGCTTATTGTTCCCGCCCCTTGGGGAGCACCGGGGCCCGGTCCCGTCCGCACGCACACCCGCCTTCATGCATGGGGGGTGCCGGTCGGCAGGCCCGCTGGGGGGGTTCAGTGGGTGTTGGCGTCTCTTGCGGGGTCTTACGTCGGATTGAAGCGGGTCCCTTCTTCTCTACAGGGGCTCGACAGGAGCAACGGTCGATGGCACGCACGAGCACGAGCCTTGGGATGGGTGTGACGGTGGCGATCCTGGGCGCCCTGAGCCTGGGTCTTTTCATCGCCTTTGCGGTCTTCTTTGGCAAGTGGAACAACCTCAACGCCGAGAAGATGGCGGAGCAATCGGTCACCGAGCAGTTCATCAACACCGCCGAGCGCAACCGCGACGACGTGAACCGCCAGCTCGCCAACGCCAAGGGTGAGCGCAAGTCGCTGGTCGGCTACCTCCTTGAGGGGCAGCAGTCGGTGATGAGCAAGGTCACCGGCGTCTCGACCGACACGCTCCCGCAGCTTGAGCAGAAGCTCGCCTCCCTCAACGCCGGGGGCGCCCCGCTCCTGACGGTGGCCCGCGACCAGGCGGCTCGCATCTCCCAGCTCGAAGAGGCCTTGGCAAGCGCCGACGCCGAGCGGCTCAAGGCCCTGGCCGACAAGAAGTCGGAAGTGGATCGCGTCGGAACGATCGTCAAGTCCTACGACGAGACGATCGCGGCCCTGAACGAGCAGATCAACCAGTACAAGGACGAGATCACCCGCTACCGCGAGGGGACGGACACCGCGCGCAAGGAGATGGATGCACGCATCGAGTCGCTCGACGACACCATCGCCAAGCTCCGCGACGAGGCCGACCGCGAGCGTGCAGCGCTCCAGGAAAAGATCCTGATC
>DATGXW010000137.1:0-3037 GCA_035298585.1 Phycisphaerales bacterium | reverse complement strand
CGCGGGCGCTTGTTTTTGTTCCGCTTCTGATGGTCGCTGGGTCGTGAGGCCCGCGTCCGTGCGGGCCTGTCGCGTGACGCACGCGACCAGGAGTCGGGTCACAGGGGTCAGGCCGGGCGGCGGCGGCGTGCGACGCACATGACGCCACCGGCGGCCAGGACCCAGGTTGCGGGGCTTGGGACAGGCGTCTCGGTGAGTGCACTGTCGACGTACCACTGCCCGCCATCCTGCCACCACTTGAACTCGAACCGGCCATCCTTGCCGACGGTGAGTTCGACGGGCTGGGTGTTGGCCTTCTCCTTGCCGGTCGGGTCGTTGGGATCGACGAACTTCATGAAGAGCTTCTCGGTCTTGTCCCAGGCCTTGTCCTTGTTTGCATCATCGAAGCTCAAGCCCACCAGCGTGACGGCGTGTGCCTGCTTGAAGGGGACATCGATCACGTTCAGTTCGATCGCGGCCCCGTGGTTGATGGCGTTCCAGAGGAAACTGAAGGTCGGATAGACCGCCTCGATCGACTTGCCCATGACCCAGTTCTTGGCGTCGGTCTCGCCGTACATCTGTGCGGCGTAGCGGGTCTTGCCGGGCGCGAAGTCCTCCAGCCAGCCGACCTTGCTCGCCCACCAGGGCTTGAGCGTGGTCCCGTTCACGCCCATCCCGGCCCGGCCGCCGGTCTTGTCCCCCCAGCCCTGCGCCAGTGCATCGCGCGTCTTGGCAAGGTCTTCGGTGATCTTCCCCGCCGCGTCGCGGATGATCCGGTTGTCACCCTTATAGACATCGGGATACATGTTCTGGAGGAAGCTGAAGGCGTTGGTGGTGGCGGTCGGCCCGCACTGGTTGCCGTCGTTGTCGAGCTTGCCGAACTTGCCGATGTCGAGTTCATACTTCACGACCCCCGCCAGGGCGGTGCCGGTGAGAGAGGTCAGGGCGATCAGGACGAAAAGACGATCGGACGAACGTGCGTTCATGGCTGTGCTCCTCGCGTGCGATTGTGTGTGGAATTGCGTCGATCTGGATGGCCGGGAGGAGGCTCCCGACACCCTTTGAACGGGTCTTGGGCCGGGTACTCACGCACAGGGTCAAAATTTGGTCTACGCTTGCGGTCCCACACCCGGCTCCCTCCCCCGGCCCCTTCCAGAACGCCCCTGACGGCGACCTGGTTCCGCGGTCCGGAGGGTGGATTTCCCGGCCGGGATGGCACTTGAAGGAGCCTCGCTTTGCACCGGACCCCGCTGCACAAGTTCCACGTCGATGCCGGCGCCCAGATGGTCGATTTTGCAGGGTGGGAGATGCCCATCCGCTACTCGGGGATCATCGAGGAGCACCGGCAGGTCCGGGGGAGCGGGGGCCTCTTTGACGTGTCGCACATGGGCCGGGTGAAGATCCACGGCCGGCACGCGCGCAAGTTCCTGGAGCGGCTGTGCACGCGCAAGATCGGGGACATGCAGAATGGGCAGTGCCGCTACTCGCTGGTCCTCAACGACAAGGGGGGCGTGAAGGACGACGTGATCGTCTACCGGATGGATGAGGATGAGTACCTGGTCATCGTCAACGCCTCCAACCGAGAGAAGATCCTCAAGCACATCGAGGCGGTGAAGGGGGACCTCTCCTTCAAGGTCGACGACCAGACGATGTCGACGGCGATGGTGGCGCTCCAGGGCCCCAAGGTCATGGAACTGGTCGGGAAGGTCTCCAAGGAAGTCCCGACGCTCAAGCGGTACCGATTCGCGGTGAAGAACCTCCTGATCATGAAGCTCGTCGTCAGCAGGACCGGGTATACGGGCGAGGATGGCGTGGAAGTCATCCTCCCCGCAGGCGCGGTCGACATGGCGATGAAGCTCCTGCTTAAGGATGTGAATGCCAAAGATCCCAACGCGGCCATCAAGCCCGCGGGCCTTGGCTGCCGCGACACGCTCCGCATCGAGGCCGCGATGCCGCTCTACGGGCACGAGCTGGGCGAGGAGATCAACGCCCTGGAGTGCGGCGTTGATTTCGCGATCTCGATGGACAAGCACACGATGGATCGCGGCGAGCGGTTCATCGGGCAGGATGCACTGGAGAAGGTCGTCGCCGAGGGCGGCCCCAAGCGCAAGCTCGTCGGCCTCGAAGTCGAGGGCAAGCGTCGCGTGGGCCAGAACGACCAGATCAAGAGCCAGGACCGGAGTGTGGGCGTGGTCACCAGCGGGTGCCTGAGCCCGACGCTCGAGAAGGTCATCGCGATGGGCTTTGTCGAGAAGGACCTCGCCACCCCCGGCACCGCCCTGACGATCGACAACGGCAAGAACCAGTTCCAGGCGAAGGTTGTGCAGATGCCGTTCTACAAGCTGGCGAAGGGCTGAAGTTTCAACCCGCGAGAGTCACAGGTTGTCTTTGCACTCGTGAGCATGCACACATCCGTGTGCATGCTTTGTTTTCTGACTTTCACCGCTGCATGCGGTCAGCCCCATTGCGTGCCAAGCAAAAACGGCTCCCGAAAGGGAGCCGTGATCCGATGTGGCGGCGAAGATGCAATGTCTCACATACCCGTTTTGCTCTGCGAACCCGATTCCCCCGCGATCGAGCTGCGCATGGCGGTGTCGGCCTGCAGGTTCCGCAGACGGTTGTAGTCCATGATTCCAAGATTGCCCTTGCGGAAGGCTTCGGCGATCGCCAAGGGGATCTCCGCCTCTGCCAGCACGAGCTTGGCCTTGTTCTCTTCGATCTTGGCCTTGTTTTCCTGCTCCGTCGCGAGGGCCAGTGCACGGCGCTTCTCGGCCTCGGCCTGGAAACGCTGCTTATCCGCGTTGGCCTGCTGGGCCTGGAGCTGGGCGCCGGTGTTCTCGCCGACGTCGATGTCGGCGATATCGATCGAGAGAATCTCGAACGCAGTCCCTGCGTCGAGGCCCTTGGCCATCACGGTCTTGGAGATCTTGTCGGGGTTCTCGAGCACTTCCTTGTAGGACCCCGCAGAGCCGATCGTCGTGACGATGCCTTCGCCGACGCGGGCGATGATCGTTTCCTCCGTTGCACCACCGACCAGCCGCTCGATCGCGGTCCGGAC
>DATGXW010000136.1:0-6654 GCA_035298585.1 Phycisphaerales bacterium | reverse complement strand
GATCACCATCTCGGCACGCCGGCGCGGCATCGCAAACCCCACGCGCAGCGGCGCCGCGGGAAGGGGCACGCGAAGGAGCCCATGTGCACACCGGCCGCGCCAGGTGTTGTCGTCATCCATCGAAGCACCCCACGAGGTCCGCGCCAGCAGGCCGCGTGCACGCTCGACAAGGTCACAGATAACCATCGCCGCGCGGGCCAGCGATAGCCGCAGGCGGCCCCCAAGCCGCGAGGGTGCGGTCCGCCCGTGCGGACGGAGCGAACCCTTGTGACCATCCCCCGTCGCGGGCCTCTGAACCTGCGCCCGCTGCTGGCGTGCGATCACCGCCGAGAGCAGCACCACGATCCAGACTCCCGCGGGAAGTCCGAACGCCGGCGCGGCGAGCCACGACGCGCCAAGCCAGAACGCCAGCGCAACCACCGCGCTCGACCCGATCATCGCCAGGGTCGCGACGAGCACAACGCCGCTGGGAACGGCCGCGCGGTGGTTATCACCCTCGCGCCCGGACGGAGGTAGGAAAGACATCATCGTGCCACCAAGATCGACCCGCCGACGCCGCGGGTATAGCGGGGTGGTGTGAAGGTCCCGGCAAACTTCACATCGCGCGGGGCACGTGCACGGGGGCAACGTCGTGTGCGGGGTTATCGTCCCGGTGGTTCTCCGCGGCGCTGAGAAGCTGGGCAAGGCCGTACACTCCCTGCGATGTCCACGTTGCTCTGCGTTCCCATCATGGTTCACGATCTCCACTCCGCCCTGGCCGATGCACAGGCCTCCAAGGAGCAGGGTGCGGACCTGGTGGAGTTCCGGATCGATGAGTTCTTTGGTGGGGACCTGGACGCGCCCGATAACGAGCCGGGCTCGGTCGCCTCCATCGTCCGGCTGGTCGGGGAAACTCCGCTTCCGTGCATCGTCACCTGCCGCCATGTCTCAGAAGGTGGTCACTACGACGGGGACGAGGATGCACGGGTCTCGCTGTACGAGCGCCTGGGAACCGCCGCCGGTCGCGAGGAACACCCGCCGCGGTACCTCGACTTTGAGCTTGATCGCTACCAGGCCTCGGCGAACATCCGGCAGAAGGTGAACCTTGCGGTCGACGCCTCCGGGCTGCACGGGGCCGGAGGCGGACCTTCGCGCGATCGCGTGCCTTCACTGATTCTCTCAAACCATGACTTTCAAGGCCGGCCGGCGGACTTTTCCCGCCGTGTCCTCCGCATGCGGCACGAAACCGCGGCCGCGGTGTCCAAATTCGCGTTCCGCGCGCGCTCACTGCGTGACAATCTCGAGCTCTTTGACCTGCTCCATGAGCGTGAACGCCCCACGATCGCGCTTGCGATGGGTGAGTTCGGGCTGATGTCGCGGGTGCTGGCGCCGAAGTTCGGAGGCTTTCTCACCTTCGCCTCGCTGCGATCGACCTCGACCACCGCGCCGGGCCAGCCCACGCTGCGCGAGCTCCTGGAGATCTACCGATTCCGATCGATCAAGCCCTCGACCAAGGTGTACGGCGTCGTCGGCTGGCCGGTGGGACACTCGCGCTCACCCCTTGTCCACAACGCGGGGTTCGCGGAGGTCGGGTACGACGGCGTGTACCTTCCGCTCCCGATCGCCGCCAACGACTCGCTCGAATCATCCTCGATCGCAAGCCCCGAAGACTCCTACACGAGTTTCAAGGCGACGATGCTTGCACTCCTCGATCATGCACGCCTTGATCTCTGCGGCGTGAGCGTGACGATCCCGCACAAGGAGAACCTGGCCCGACTCGCGATCGAAGAGGGGTGGCAGCTCGATGACCTTTCCCGTGCATGCGGCGCCGCCAACACGCTGTCGGTCGTGCGAACCGCTTCCGGCGAGGTCGAGCGTGCACGGGTATTCAATACCGACGCCGCCGCGGCCGTGGGGTGTCTTGAAGCGGTCATCGGGAGCGTCCACGGGAAGACCATCGGCGTGCTCGGGGCAGGGGGCGTCGCCAAGGCCATCGTCTTTGCCTTGGCACAAGGCGGGGCGTCGGTGCGAATTCACAACCGCTCCCAGGAGCGTGCACAGGAGCTGGCCGAACTGGCCTCGCGAGCGACCGGCCGCGCGGTCGCGGCAGCGCCCTGGCTCAGCGAAACTCCCCCGGCAGCGCGAGCGGAATACGAACACGCCGATGCGTGGATCAACTGCACACCCGTGGGAATGAAGGGTGGCCCCGATCCGGCGGGAACTCCGCTGCCTGATCGCGTCATCCGCAACTTGCGGGGGGCCGGAGCCGTATTGGATACGGTGTACAACCCTGTCCGGACCCCGCTTTTGGAAAGCGCGGAAAAGGGTGGGCTCGTCACCATCGATGGCGTGAAGATGTTCGCCCGGCAGGCGGCTGGACAGTTTGAAGCCTGGACGGGAAGAACAGCGCCGGTTCAGCGGTTTGAGATGTTGGTGCGGGCCTCGCTCGCCTGAAGAAGGCGCTGAAAGAGAACCCTCAGCCGCGGCACGGCCGCACATGCGGGGGTGGGCACGACCTTGCCCCCCACTTACGGGTGAAGAAGAAGCACGCCTGGTCGGAACGTTCCGTCTCCCGGATGGACGCGGAACCCATGCGTAGACATTCATCCCGCCCTCATCTGCCGCACGCGTACCTGACACGCCCCCCACCAGCCGGCGTATGAACTCACGGAGGTGTTGTGTGCATGCACTCTCACGGCCCGTCCTCTACCCCGCGATGTACCCGTGGCTCATCCTGATCGCATCGATGGACGTCATGATGACCTGGGTCTGCCTCTGGCTTGGGGGCACGGAGTTCAATCCACTCGCGGCGGTCATCATCGAATCCGCCGGCCTCACCGGTGCGCTGCTTCTGAAGTTCACCGTCGTGATCCTGGTGATCCTCGTATGCGAGTTTGTCGGCAGGCGCGATGAAAAGGTTGCGCGACGCCTGGGGAGCGTCTCGATCGCACTCAACTGCTTCCCGGTCGCGGCGGCCTTCCTACAGATTGGAATGTACCTCTTCCTTTACGGCGGGCCCGGGATGCACTGACAGCCCCCGTGTGCACTACGCTTGATGTCCATGGAACCAGTCCGCGTCGTCGCCGTCCGCTACCTCAACACCGTTTGCCTGATCGAAGGCCTCGACAGGACCGAGGGCGTCGAGCTTTCGACCGCGGTCCCTTCGAAGATCGCGGAGAAGGTGGCCCGGGGCGAGGCCGACTTCGGGCTGGCCTCCACCTTCGACGTCGCCAACGTCGGTGCTCCCATGACGCTCATCCCCGCGGGCATGATCGGCTGCGATGGTCCCACGATGACGGTCCGGCTGTATTCGGAGATGCCCATCGAACGCGTCGGCCACGTCCACGTCGATACCGACAGCCACACGTCGATTGCGCTCTGCCGGGTGCTGCTCCGCAAGCTCTACGGCAGCACGCCCGAATTCGTGGAGTTTGATGCACGCGAGCGGGTGACCGCGGGCGGGGCGGATGCACAGTGGCCGGCGGCGATGCTGCTGATCGGCGACAAGGTCGTCACCGACTCGCCCCCCGCGATCCGCTATCCGCACCAGCTCGACCTGGGAGAGGCATGGAAGGGCCTGACCGGGCTGCCGTTTGTCTACGCGATGTGGATGTGCCGAAGCGACCGATGGAACAGTGCGGTCGACGGGCCTCGACTCCGGACGGGCGCTGCGCTCCTCGATCGCCAGCTTCGCCACAACCTCACGCGGCTTGACTGGATCATCAACACCCGCGCGCCGGCACACCGGTGGCCGACCGACCTTGCACGCCGGTACCTCAAGGATCTGCTTCGCTTTGAGGTCGGTGAGCGCGAGCGTGCGGCGACGGAGCTCTTCCTGGCGGAGGCGGCCGCGTGCGGACTTTGCCCCAAGGTGACGCCGGCGTGGGGCGATTTCAGGATTCCGCTGGCGGTTGCGGCCGTGTGAATACACTGGCTTTGCCGGTGATAACTGCCGGAACACCCAGGGCAAAGAGGCGGAGTCGCAGACTGTTTGCAATCCAGATCGAGGTATGCCGCCACTTTCTCGGTTGACACTCCCCGTTTATGAGAGCCTGGTGGCGCAGCTCCGCTTTGCGCCCCCCGAGGCGGTTCGTCGCGCCATCGAACGCGGTGAAGAACTTGCCTCGCAGGTCGATCCTGAGGGCGAATACCCGCCCGAATGGGTGGTGTACTGGATCACCCGGTACCGCCCGGAATCCGCGGGCGATTCGCCCCGCGTGGTCAAGGGTGCTGAACTGCTCGCGCAGGTTTCGGCGCTGGTGGAGCACCTGTGCGACCTTGCCGGATTCGATGAAGCGGATCTCGCCCAGGACGCCGTGACACACGGCCTCGTGTTCGTCTCACCCGATGAACTCGCCAAACGCTGGAACGTCAGCCGCAAGACGATCGATCGCTGCCGTTCCAAAGGGCTGGTCGGACGGCGCGTACAGATCGGCAAGGGACGTGTGCGTGTGGTGATCAACGCCGCCGCGGCCGAGGGTTTCAGAGCTCGGCATGCACACAAACTTACCCGGGCCGCCGGCTACTCCCGCATGGACGACGCGGTGATCGAGAAGATCGTCCGCCGTGCGGGCGTGTACCGCGCCAGATTCGGCTGGAGCCTCAACCAGACCGCCAAGCGGCTCTCAGAACGCTTTGGCAGGAGCCACGAAACCGTCCGGCAGATCCTGCGCAAGCACGACGCGGCGGGCATGATCCTGCTCGAGCGCCCTGCCCGCCGGGATCTCAACCCGGGACCGCACGGAGCATCCAACGCCGCGACCTCCGGCCGTGCAACCGGCCCGGCCGCCGCACCATCGCACCCGCGCGGAAAGAACACGGTCAAGGCACCCGTGCCCCGAAACGCCCGCGGGAACAAGTCCAGGCCTGCGCGTGCATTCGATGATCCCTCGCCGATGAACAAGCGCGAAAGGCAGGTTGCCTGGCGTGCGATGCGGCGTTCGCTGGAGCCGTCCTTGATCGCGGGCCGCCTGGGCCACTCCAAGGCCGCGATCACACGGGGCATCTTGCTCGAACGGCTCGACAGGCTCAACTCGGCGATGCCGGACCTGGATTCGCATGAGAGCCCGATGTTTGAGCGCGAGGATGCACACCAGGTCTTTCTGCAGAGTTCCTCCGTCCGTGGCGATCTTTTCCGCATGCCAGAGCCGGAGCTCGGCGACTTCCTGCATGCACATCGCGCCCGCGTGGTGGCCGTGGGCGCGGAGGAGAGTGCACGTTCGTTCGCGTATCACTTCCTGCTGTGGCGCTCTCGAAGGGCGATCGCGATGGTCAGCCACCTGCACCCCGGCGCGGTCGAGATCGACCATATCGAGACCGACCTGCGGTGGGCGACGCGCCTGAAGGGAGCGCTCGTGCGCGGACAATTGCCTCTGATGATCCAGACGATCGAGGGACGGCTGGGGGTCGGGTTGCACACACTTCGGCCCAGCGAGACCGCCGCATTCCTCCGCGTGTGCATCGCCGCCATCGGCGAGGTCGTGCACACGTTCGATCCCGTGCGGGCCAGTTCAAGCGGCGCCCGCCTGGCGGGGTCGGTCAGCCCGATCATCACGAAGTTGGTTGCACAATGGGCCAAGACGGCCATCGAGCCCGCGGGCAGGGGTCGTGCCTCGGCCGTGTACACGCTCTCCACGCCCGTCGATGACTGGACGCTGAATCTCTCGACCTGGCAACGCTGGCTCGAGCCAGATCGTCGCATTCGGTCCGTGGCGCTGGTCATGCAGGATGAGTCGGGGGCATTTCTCCGCGATCGCTTCGGCTGGGGCGCGAACGCACCCCAGACCCTCGCCGCCATGGCGGCCGCCCGGAATCTGACCGCGATGCGGGCAGCCACGCTGGAGCGGCAATCAATCCGGAAAGCCTGGGGCCTGATCCGGGGTGAGGCGTGACGCGTCGTGCGTGTGGATAACTCGGCTTTGAGGCTGACGAACAATCGGGGTCGAAGCCCAGATATCGCAGTGATTTGCGAAGAAAATTGACTTATCCACATCTTCGAACGCACACCCCGTCTGCCCGTGGATTTAAGCAATCATCCACGCCAATCCACACACAATATATACACAACAAGGACTGGTTAGCGATTGCGAATTTTGCAAGTTTTTCTGTGTAGAGTGGACTCCCCATACCGATGATGCCGTAGTATGACTCATCGAATCACGCAACACACCACGCGGGGATTCGAGAAGAGAATTGAGCCCGGCTGGGAACGACTTTGATGGTCTCTTGAGAGCGTCGAGCACATCCCAAAGGCCTGAGCGAGAGGTCAGGCAGACCGTTCAGACGGGCTTCGAACAAGCGACTGCGGTGCGAGATTTCCGGGAAACGGGGGGACGGGGGAACGTCGAACAGCGGCGTGGCGGAAGCGTCATGTCCTGGCTTGCAGTTCTTCGGTATCGGGTCTCGTTTTCATTGTAATTCCAAGCGCGGGGGTGCGCGAGGAATGGAAGCACGCAGCACGCACAGGAGGTGTGTATGACCAAGACAGCCACCAAGCCATGAACGACTTCCGGTCTTAAGCACCGGATCGATCGGGTGTGCACATTCGCGATACGCGGAAGGTCGTCCCGAACTGGCTTCCTGCACACGCATCCTGGAGATCGGAGGAGAGAGGATCTCCGGGGTGAAACGTCAACCGGGACGCCATCCGCCGCGGATGGACGCTCACGCAGCGGC
>DATGXW010000135.1:0-4761 GCA_035298585.1 Phycisphaerales bacterium | reverse complement strand
AACGACGTGGACGGCGTCGAGACGATCCTGACCTCACCGGTCTTCACGCTTGTCGGCGTCGAGAACCCGGCCATCTCGTACTTCCGCTGGTTCTACAACAACGACGCCGCGGACGTCGGCAACTACCTCATCACCGAGGTTTCCAACGACGGCGGCGGAAGCTGGACGCTCGTTGAGAATCTCAGCGCCGGCTCGGGCGGGTGGCAGTACCGCGAGTTCGACCCCACCGATTACGTCGCCGCGACCGCCAACATGCGCCTGCGGTTCCGCGCGGCGGACAAGACCCCCGACGACATCGTGGAAGCCGGGATCGATGACTTCCGCGTCTTCAGCGCGACGTGCCCCTGCCCGGCCGACTTTGACGGGACGGGCTTTGTCGATACCGACGATTTCGACGCCTTCGTCCAGGCCTTCGAGGGCGGTCTTGATGCCGCGGACTTCGACGGGACGGGCTTTGTCGATACCGACGATTTCGACGCCTTCGTCCAGGCTTTCGAGTCCGGCTGCTGAGCCCGCACACGGTTGAATCGAGCGATTTTCGCCGGGCCCCGGTCTTCCGCCGGGGCCCGCTTTGTTTTCCGGGGTTGAGCGCGCACGGCAAGGCCTGCAACCCCGACCGCGGCGCTGGGCATCACTGTCCGAGCGCCCGGAGCACGACCGTCGCATAGGAACCACGCGGCAGTTCAAAGGACACGAGCCGCGCGAGTCTCCGCGGATCACCGCTGAGGTCGTCCTTGCGCGGCGCGGACATCGAAAACGCCGACGCGCGGGTGAAGAGCGGACGCATCGCCTCGCCGAAGAAGGGCCTGCGCAGGCCGGGAATCCGAAGATCGCCCACCGCGAGGTTCTCCTCGCGCAGCACATCGCGCGAGGCCGCTCCCCACGCCGAGTGCAGAACGGTCTCCGGCCCCAGCACGGGAAAGACCGTGTTGAGTGCTTCCTGGGAGGCGTCGAGCACGGTCTCCACACCCGGGAAGAGCATCTCGCCGTATTCATCATCCGATCGGAGGCACCCCTTGGGACCACCCGCCATGCCCGAGACCAGGCGGTGCGCGGCCCGGTTCCACCAGTGCGACTGGAGGGCTTCGACATACATCGATTGGAGGAAGTACGGCAGTTCCGCGAATGCGTCCTTGAAATCGATGCCGCGGGCCAGGGCCTCGATCGGGGCACGCTCGGGGCACTTGGGAAGCTCGTGTGCAAGCTTCTTCCAGTTTCCCCAGTGCGTCGCCGCCAGTCGCGTGAAGATGCGCGTCTTGCCCGCATCCTTACGGGCGGGCGTGGCGATGGCGAGCTTCAGGGCCGCCTCAAACTCGCCGCGGAGGAGGTGCCGGGCAACGAACCCCTCGCCGTGGCGCGCGCTCCCGAAGCGCTGTGCGCCGAAGTAGTTGGTGACCAGGAGCACCCAGTCGCGTTCATGCGGGTCTTCTCGCGTCGGGGGAAGCAGGAGGATCCCCGCGCGGCGGTTCATCTCTTCGCACGTTTCGCGTGCGAGGCCTCGGACGACGATCTCAAAGCGGTTGCCGTCGATCGCCGGGGCTTCGATCGGCGCCGCGACCCACCCGATGTGCGTTGCCTTCCACTGCCAGCCTTCCACCCCGGGCGTGATCTTCCCGGCCGTCGCCGCGTCCTTGAGCGGGATGGTCATGAACTGCGTGGTCTGGGCGTGTTTGTCCTTGAGACCCGCGTAGGAGCCTTCACCGCCGCGGGCGCCGACCGCTTTGGCAAGCTCGGCGGAGACTTCGGGGGTCGTCCGCGAAGTCTTGGTCACTTCGAAGACCGCGTGCACATGCTCGGGAGACCAGGCGGGGGCGATCGCGCTCCTGGTCTCTTGGTTGAGTCGTTCGATGACGATGAAGTCTTCGGGCTGGCGGCGGATGGTCATGGTGTCAATCGAACGGTCGGGCGAAGGGCGGTGGATCGCTCAGGCGATGGTGGTGGCGGGCGGATCGAGGGGAAGCATGCGGGCAAGCTTGAGGTAGTTCTCAAAGTTCTGCTTGAGTTCGAACATGGAATCTCCGGCGAACTTGTCGCAGAAGCAGCGGGCGATCTCGAAGCTGACGACGTTCTCCATGACGACCCCGGCGGCGGAGACTGCACACACGTCGCTGCGCTCGTACTGGCTCATGAGCGAGGCCTTGGTGTTGAGATCGATGCTGGGCATCCCGCGCAGGAGGGTCGCGATGGGCTTCATGGTGCCGCGCACCACCACGGGCTGGCCGTTGGTCATGCCCCCCTCGGTGCCCCCGGCGTTGTTGCTGGTGCGGATGAAGCCCAGTGAGGGCGAGTTCTTCCGCGAAGCGTCGTAGCTGATGGGGTCGTGCACCTGGCTGCCGGTGCGCGATGCACACTCCCGGCCCAGGCCGATCTCGACCGCCTTGAAGGCCTGGATGCCCATCACGGCGTAGGCGATGCGTGCATCGAGCTTGGTCGTCCAGTCCATCGAGGAACCGATCCCCGGCGGGCATCCGAAGATGTGCGTCTCCACGATCCCGCCCACCGTGTCCTGGTCGATCTTGGCCTGGCGAATGATCTCGCGCTGTTTCTGAGAAACGGCTGCATCGGGGCAGTAGGTGTCGCTCTCGTCGCGGAGCCTGGCCAACTCGCGCCAGTTGTCCTCCGTCACGGCGACATCCGTCACCGCCGCGTGGATGGACCTGACGAAGCCGAAGCTCTCGATCCCAAACGCACGCAAGAGGCAGCGGGCGACCGCGCCGGCGGCGACCCGGCTGGCGGTCTCGCGTGCACTGGCCCTTTCGAGCGTTTCGCGGCAATCGGTCGTCAGCCACTTGATGCTTCCGGCAAGGTCCGCGTGCCCGGGGCGGGGGCGGTACACCGGGGGAGTCTTGGCGAGGTCATCAAGCCGCGAGTCGTTATTGATGATCCGCATCACCAGCGGGGCGCCGATCGCCTTCCCGCGGCGGACGCCGGCGAGGAACTCGACCGTGTCCTGCTCGATCTTCATCCGCCCGCCGCGGCCATACCCACCTTGGCGGCGCGCAAGCTCAGCGTTGATGAAGTCCGCATCGAGATCGAGGCCTGCGGGCAGGCCCGTGATGGTGATCACAAGCGAGGGGCCGTGCGATTCACCGGCGGTCTGGTAGTTCAGTACGGGCATGGGTCGAGGGTAGGAGTGGTGGGGGCCTGCACTGGTTCTGCGCCTTGCCGCTCCTTGCTTGCAGCCTCCCGCACCTTCCTGCCGATACTCTCCCATTCCATGATCCGCCCCGGACAAGCCATCGCCTTGTGCGTTCTCGCCCTCCTGTGCATCGGCGTGGTCATGGTCAATTCGGCCGACATGGCTGTCTCGGCGGTCACGAGCACGCCTCTTGAGGCAGGCGTCATGGCCGATGCCTCCGGACAGTCGGTGGCCCTGATCAAGCCCGACGCGGTCTCATTCACCTCGGTGATCGGATCCCGAACCACGATCTACCTGATCCTGGCGTCGCTGGCCCTTGGCGTTGGGTATCTGTTCCCCGTGCGGACGCTCGCATGGCGTCTGAATCGTCCGCTGGATCCATCGCGGGGGATCAACGACCGGGGCGCCCTGGTGAAGCTTGGCATCCTGTGCATGTTGATGGTGGGCGTGACGCTGCTGGCGTATGCCCCGGTGATCGGCAAGGAGATCAACGGTGCACACCGGTGGCTGCGGCTCCCGATCCCGGGACTTGGTGATGCACTCTCGGCCCAGCCCAGCGAGATCGTGAAGTGGTGCTTTGTACTCGTGATGGCGTGGTACGGGGCGACCCGTGCACCGTTCATCACGCAGTTCTGGCGTGGGCTGGTGGTCGGGTTGATCGCGATCGGCGTGGTCGCGGGGATGGTTGTTCTTGAGGATCTTGGGACGGGATTTCTGATCGCCGCGTCCGCGTGCATCATCATGCTGGCGGCGGGTGCACGCCTGTGGCAGTTCCTCCTGTTCGTCCCGGTCGGGATCGCGGGGATTGTCGGCGCGATCATCACCAACCCCTACCGCATCAACCGGATCCAGAGCTTCATTGACCCGTACAGCGACCCCGAGGGGAAGGGGTACCACATGATCCAGTCGATGCTGGCGGTCATGGGTGGCGAGGGAACGGGCCGCGGGCTCGGGCACGGGCTGCAGAAGTTCGGGTACCTGCCGGAGGATCGGACCGACTTCCTCTTTGCCGTGATCTGCGAGGAGCTTGGGATCGCGGGGGCGGCGGTGGTGATCTTCCTGTTTGTGGGCTTGGTCTGGGCGGGCGTCTCGGTGGCCCAGCGCGAGAAGGACATGTTCCTGAAGCTGACCGCGCTGGGGCTGATCGTGACGATCGCGATCCAGGCACTGATCAACCTGGCGGTCGTGACGGGGCTGGGCCCGACGAAGGGCATTGCACTGCCCCTGGTGAGTTCGGGTGGCACGGGTTGGATCCTGACGGCGTTCTCGATGGGGATCCTGGCGGCGATCGATCGGACGCAGCCGGAGGAGGCGCTCGTGGAGGGCCCGACCGAACCGACGGTCACGGCTTGACGTACCCCGCGTTGAGTTTGCCGGGGGGTTATCGCCCCACCTCGATTTTTCGATAGGAATATGTAAGGTCAATGAAACTTCTTGGTGGGTGTGCGAACCGACTTGCCCGGCGAGATGTACAGTGGAACAATATCTGTTGAAACAACAATCTCGCCCGAGTCCGCGGTTGTCGCACGACTCGGAGACCTGCGCGGGAAGGGTTCAGCGGTAGGAGCATGATCATGGTGAAGGTCGGTCAGATCGTTCCTGGGCACGCACGCCGTGCGTTC